>DAISYV010000017.1:0-28491 GCA_036825115.1 Anaerolineaceae bacterium
ACAACTCGTATGACTTATCTAAAAAGTGTATACCATGTGCTGACCTCCTCACATTACACTCTACTTTTCTTCTTGACTTTAGTGTATTGGCATGATAGACTATGCTTCGCTTTGGGGGCGTGGTGTAGTGGTCAAACATGCGGCCCTGTCAAGGCCGAGACCGCGGGTTCAAATCCCGTCGCTCCCGCCAGAAAAAGAAACTGCCTTTCGGCAGTTTCTTTTTATTTACTCTGTGATACCAAATTCCCTGGCGCGATCTTCCAGAAGTTTTTTGTTTTTCTCAAGATCCTTCGGATAGGTCAGATAAAAGCCGCTGAACAAGATTGCGCAAATGATCCAGGGGAAAGGAATTGTCCAGAGCATAGCTGTTTGCAAATCGATTCGATCGGCAATGATGCCAAAAATCAAAGCCACGATTCCGGCAAAACCGCTCTCGATAAGAGTGGTCATGGCAAAAGCCGTCGAGCGTAATTCGGGAGGAACCACCGCAGACATCATCGGCTCTTTGGAGCCCTTTCCAGGCCAACTTATGAACAGAGCAGTTATAAAACAGAGAATTGTCAAAGAGGGGATATCCCAGTTTTCTGTCCTCAAAAACAAAAACAGCGTAAACGGGATACCGATAATTACGGAGGCCTGCCCAATAATCGTCCTGCCATACTTGGGGTTTTTCTTATCGGCATAATCGCCAAGAAAACCGCCTACCACATTGCTGATGGCAGTCCCGACGATCATCGCGCCAAACACCATTGGCGCCACTTGGGTAGATAGTCCCCGCTGCTCAACCAGCCACAGGATCAGGAATGCGCCCATAATAACCCAGGGCATTGAACCAGCCAAACCCTGCAAAATAGCGACCTGGATCGTTGGAATAGATAGAACTTTTTCGATGTCGCCAATCTGCGCAGTATATTTCTGAGAGTCCTCAAGCGTCAATTGCCCATTCATTTCAGGTTCTGCCTCACCTCTCAGCGGTTCGTCAACAAAAAGAAGTATGACAATACCGGACAGAATACTGGCAATTCCCAAAATTACAAATCCATAACGCCAGGTCTCAGGAGTGGCTAATCTTCCAAGCCCAACAGTGAAAATGATGATGCCAAATACCCCGACCGATTCCAAAAGCCCGAGCATTCTGCCGCGGATTTTTGGAGCAAAAGTGTCAGCCATGATCGAGAAAGTAGCTGGCATCAAACAACCCAACCCTATCCCAGAGATCACCCTCACAGCCAGCAATTGCCCGAAATTTTGCGTCAGGCCAACCGCGATCGTCCACAGTCCCCAAAAACCCGTTCCCCAGAAAAGTACCTTCTTTCTGGAGTGGCGGTCAGCAAGGTATCCCCAGAAAGGTGAACTCACGGCTTGCAGCAGGCTGCGGGTAAATGTGATCAAGGAAAGGTTCATAAGAGTCAAGCCCCAGGGGAGTTGCCTCAATACCGGGCTGAAAATGGACATGGCCTGCCCTTCACCCTGATCGACAAAATATCCCAACGAAAGCGCGAGCAAGGTTCTCCACTTTGCGCGTTTGACAACTGGAGTATTCATTCTTTCATTAATGATTCCATCCATTCCAACCTCCTCAGATTTGATTTCCTAATTCTACTCGCTACTTGTGATAAAAACGGGTTTTAGAGTTAAACTAAAGCATCAAAGTCGTTCGGAGAAACAATGATCCAAGCTATTCACCCCACACCCACCCAAAAAGCCAATCCTGCTGCCATCATACTCGAAGGTAGTGCCAGGTTCACAATCCTGACCAGCCGGCTGATTCGGATGGAATTTGACCCACTGAAAAGGTTTGAGGATCACGCCAGCCAGGTATTCCTGTATCGCGATCAATGCGTGCCGGAATTTCACTCCTGGAAACAGGACGGATGGCTTCACATTGAAACAGATTACCTCCACCTCCGATTCAAAGAAAACGGACGATTCCACTGGCGCGACCTGCACATTACCCTCAAGCAAACTGGTCAGACCTGGCAATACAGCTACCCGGATGAAACAAATCTTGGCGGTACCATCCGCACACTCGACAGCACCAACGGTCGTCTGAGTTTTCCAGACGGCTTGGTTTCGCGCAGTGGTTGGGCGGTGGTAGATGACAGCCACAGCCTGATTTTCGATGACAACGAGTGGCTCCAGCCCAGGGAAACTGCTCCAGAAAAGCGGGATCTCTACTTTTTTGGCTACGCGCACGACTTCCTTTCCGCGATTACTGATTACCAGCTGATCTCAGGTAAACCTCGCTTGCTACCCCGCTGGGCACTGGGGAACTGGTGGAGCCGCTATTGGGCTTATTCAGACCAGGAATTGCTGAACCTCATGGATGAATTCAATGAGCACAAATTACCACTTTCAGTTTGCATTGTGGACATGGATTGGCACGTCACCAAGACTGGCAACTCCAGCTCTGGATGGACGGGTTACACCTGGAACCGGGAACTTTTCCCTGAACCTACCCAGTTTATCGAAGAGCTCCACCATCGCCGGTTGAAAACCGCCCTGAATCTCCACCCTGCTGAAGGCGTCCATCCACATGAGGATGCCTATGCCGCCATGGCATCGGCTCTTGGGCAGGACCCATCTGAAAAAAAACCTGTTTTCTTTGACATCGCTAGTCGGACTTATACGGAAGCTTATTTCAAATATCTCCATCATCCAATGGAAAAACAGGGGGTTGACTTCTGGTGGATGGACTGGCAGCAAGGCACGCAATCCGCAACAGCTGGTTTGGATCCGCTGTTTTGGCTCAACCATCTGCACTACTATGACCTTGGCCGAATACCAGAGCGACGTCCATTCATCTTCTCCCGCTGGCCAGGCTTGGGTGGACATCGCTACCCGATCGGTTTCTCAGGTGACACCATCGTCTCCTGGGAGAGCCTGGCATTTCAACCAGAAATGACCGCAACCGCCTCCAACGTCGCGTATGGCTGGTGGAGTCACGACATCGGCGGGCACTGTGAGGGAACTGAAGACCCCGAGCTTTATCTGCGCTGGGTGCAATTTGGCGTTTTCAGCCCGATCTTCAGGCTACACTCAACCAACAATGAATTCATAGACAGGCGTCCCTGGGCTTTTGGCAAGGACATTTTGGAAAACGCCCGCTCTGCCATGCAGCTTCGGCATTCTCTGTTGCCTTTGATCTATACCGCCAATTGGCTCAACGCAGAACAGGGAGAGCCCCTGATCCTCCCCATGTACTATTCTTATCCGAACGAAGAAACCGCTTACCAGGCGCCCAATCAATACACCTTCGCCCGTCAGCTCATTGTTGCCCCAATCACCCAACCTGCGGACCCAAGCACCAAACTCACGCGCCATTCAGTCTGGCTCCCAGCTGGGCAGTGGTTTGATTTCTTCACCAATGAAACCTTCGAAGGCGGGCAGTGGTTGACCCTCCAGGCCGATCAAAGCCAGATCCCGGTCTTCGTCAAAGCTGGAGCCATAATCCCGATGGATGCGGAAAGTCAAGGGAATGGGGTCAAGCTGCCATCACGGCTTCACATCAAGTTCTTTGCTGGCGCAGATGGAAGCTATCAGATCTACGAGGATGACGGAGAAACCCAGTCCTATTTAAATGGCGATTTTGCCCGGACAAATTTCTCGCAGAGGCTTAGCGATGAAACTCTCAAGCTTACGAAGTCGGTTGTGACAGGACAACCAGATTCAGTTACAGGTTTTCCGATAATCCGGGACTATGAATTTGAAATCATCGGTATAAGTCAACCAACCGGGATACATATTAGCGGCTCGGAAGTGGAATTGGCTTTTGAAGCCAGCTACGACGAAGTGCACAAATCTTTGATCATCAATGTCGCTGGAGTGCCAGCACAAACTGAGCTCTCAGTTCATTTGGCTGGTATCGAACTGGAATCCCTCAAATCCACACCGACATCCCGTCTCCATTGCTTAATGCAACATTTCCGCCTTTCGACCCTGGCAAAAGGCTTGTTTATGCAAAAGCTGCCCATGCTGCTTACCAATCCAACTGCCATCCTTGATATCTCCCATCATTTCACGAAACCTCAATTCCTGGCAATCTATGAAGCTATCGAACCGACAAGTGAGAAAAAACCTTTGCAGGATGCAGATTCAGCTTTTGAAATGGTGATGGGTGAGATGCGAAAATTTATGAAATAACAGGCAATCTACTCTGCCTGGTCTTGATTCTGGTCTGCACCAGGTTCCAGATCAATCACCTCGGTGGGTGGATGGAGCATGTTTTTTTCCGCCTGTTCGTACATTACCGGCTGGTCCAGCATGGCTTCATTCAGGATTTTTCGCGGATAATTGCGCAATTCATCTGTAGTTTGCACTACTTCCCGAAACAGACCGTCTTTGCTCAATTTTCGCAGGAAAACCCCAAAGTCTCCTCCAAATTTCTTGATCCGATCCGGACCGAGCACAATAAATGCCAGCGTGAGGATTAGGAGAATCTCAGACCAGCCGAGATTTAAGAATTCCATTTTCGCGCCTTTTAGGAAGCCTTGGGTTCGTCTGATTCATTCTCTTCATCAGACTTCTTCTTGCCATTGAGTCCTTCTTTGAAGGCTCTGATCCCGGAGCCCAATTCACCACCTATCTTTGAGATTTTTCCGACCCCAAAAACAAGTAAAACGACCACAAGGATCAGGATTATTTCTAACGGTTGTAAGTTTGGCATATCACTTTTCCTCCGAGCTTCCAACTTCACTGGCGCGCCTTGCTTTGTGTGCCAGTGCCGAAAGCCCAATACTTAACAAATATAATACAAATAGCGGCAACATGAAAATTACCATATTTACAGGATCACCTGTCGGAGTAATCACCGCCGCCATTACCGCGATCAAAACCAACGCGACACGCCATCCCTTGGTTAAAAAGCCGGGTTTGATAACCCCAACCCGGGTTAGCACAAAAACCAGCAAGGGTAATTCAAAACTAATTCCAATCCAGAATACCAGGTTGATCACAAATCCAAAGTAGGAACTCAGTCGGAGACTGGTGTTGACATCCAGTAAGCTGGTAAAAAAATTCATGGAAGACGGCAGCATTACAAAAAATGCGAAGCCACCGCCAACCAGGAAAAGGATAGTTGCGAATGGAATTGCGATCAACAATCCACGTTTTTCGCTCTTTTTAAGGCCCTTTCCAATAAATGAGAACAACTGAAAGAAAATCCAGGGTAAAGCAACAATCAAACCGATAAGCAACGCGACGCGCATGTAGACGGAAATCGACTCGGTCACTTCGATCACCTGCAGCTTCTCCACTCCACCGATAGGTCTGGCGAAGAAATTAAGTACAGGTTTAACAAAAAATGTGCCTGCGATCACGCCTGCAAACAGACCTAGCAGTGCCCTTAATAAAACTTTGCGCAAGTCTTCCAGGTGCTGGGTCAGGGGCATTTGGTTTGAAGGATCTTCATTCATTCTGAGATTATACATAACCGTGATTGTTTTTGCCTTGGTCTAGGCTATACCAGTGAGGTTTTTGACATCTTTGACGACTTTGACATCATCTCCTTCAATGTCCAGGTCGTAAAGGGTCATGGCAGGAAAACGGTGGCAAAAATACTCTTTTAGTGAAGGCCTGAAGGTGATCACGTTTATTTCACACCTTCTCTCGTCCACAATATCCAGCGCTTTGATCCATCCTTTTGCTTGCAACACTTCCAACGGCCCAATCTCGTCACAAAAAAAAGCCTGGCAGCCTTGCATGTCCTCAAGCTTCTGGCTGATCCATTCAAAAACCTCAGGAAGGATCTGCCACCGTCCAATAGTGTGTTGGCTGGTTTCTGTTGCAGGAATCAACATGGTCCGTTCCTCGCCGCTCTCAAGCCACTGAACCTTGATGGCTTTCTTTTTTGTTTCCTCAAAGAAAGCTGGCGAAATGAAACCACAGCAGGCGATGTTCTCGGAACGCAATCCTTGAATAAGCTTCTGGCAAGTTAGAGTCTTTCCGCTTCCACTTGATCCACACAAGCCAATGACTACTGGCTCAGACTTCATAAGGTGGTAGTTGCCAACTGCTTGCAAGTCTCCAGCAAAAGCGTGGCTGCAGTGACAAGACTGCTTTCGTCAATATCAAAACGGGGATGATGCAATGGAAAGCGTGTTTCGGGATCTTCCTTGCCTGCGCCAATAAAGAACATCGCCCCAGGTAGGCGTTGAAGAAACAGCGCCATATCTTCCGACGCCATCATTCTCAGATTTTTTTCAATCACAAATTTAGGACTGATTATCCGGGCAGCCACCTCTGCGGCCTGGCATACCGCTGGATTGTTTACCAAAGGCGGTGCGTTAACTCCAAGGTTAACCTCGATTTCACAGCCAAATGTCTTCGCGATCCCATCACAGATTCGGATTGTCGAAGTCTCGATTTCTTCTTCCACCTCCGGGGTGAAATAACGCGGAGTACCGCTCAAGGTGACAACATCAGGGATAACGTTGATGGTCGAACCGGCATGAATTTGAGTGATCGAGTAAACCCCACTCTCAAGCGGATCTATTTTGCGGCTGACGATGGATTGAAGCGCAGTGATAAGATGGGCACTTGCCAGGATCGGATCCACGGCTTTGTGGGGACGAGCACTGTGCCCGCCAACCCCACGAACCTTGATACTCAGGTCTTTGCTTCCAGCCATCACCGGGCCTGATGTAATTCCCAACCATCCCGCAGGTTCTTCAGCCCAGAGATGCACTGCCAGGGCATAGTCTGGTTGGATGTAATCAAGTACACCATCCGCGATCATGGCTGAAGCTCCCTGTCCGATTTCTTCAGCCGGCTGAAAAACCAGATAGTAACTCCCAGGCAATTCGTTTTTCATGTCCGCGAGAATTTTTGCTACCGTCAGACCAATTGAAACATGCCCGTCATGACCGCAGGCGTGCATAAATCCCGCTTTAGTTGATGCGAAGTCAAGGCCGGTTTGTTCTGGCACAGCCAGCGCGTCCATGTCAAAGCGCAGCAAAAAGCGTGAACCTTCATTAGCAGTGGATAAAGATGCCACCAGCCCTGTCTTGCCAAATCCACGGGAAACTTCAAAACCCAGTTCTTCCAGCACCTTTGCTGCGTAATCAGCAGTCTGAAATTCCTGAAATGCTAGTTCCGGATTGCGGTGGATGTGTTGACGGTGTTGACTGGCGGAATCTTGAAGAGTTTGGGCAAATTGAAAAATGTGAGATTCGCTCATAGAATTAATCTCCTGAAAGATTCAACGTAACACATTTCTTCACCAAAACGGGTTCGTCTTTTTGACTCCATTTGTTTCAGGAACTCCTTTGGCTCGCCAACCTGTGAGACGTGCTCCAATAATGCATCCAGTCTCGATTGCCAGTTACCGGTCACATCCAATTCGAAGTTGGCTTCCACCGGCGAACAGAGCCAAAGCTCCTTAATGCGGTGTTGGAGCAGCCCTTCGTCTAACAGATCCGGAAAGAAAGCAGGGTTTTCGACTGCCGGGAAGATGGCATCGATCACAATTTGACCTGCAGCTCTATGATCAGGATGATTAATTCGTCCCCTTTGATAAATAAACAATGGGTCAAAAGTGGCGACAATGTCGGGCCGTGTTCTTCGAATTTCCCGTGTCACTTTCTTTCGGGCTTCAATATCTGGAACAAGATAACCATCCTGATAATCGAGATACTCGATTTGTTTTATGCCAAGTTTCACCGCAGCGTTTTGCTGCTCTCGCACCCGTACCTCGCCCAACAATGCAGGATCAGGATATTCAGGGCTAACCCCCCTTTGCCCTTTTGTCAGGAGCAAATAACTTACCTTGTGACCCTGCTTTGCCCACTCGGCGATCGTTCCACCCAAAAAAAACTCCGGGTCGTCCGGATGGGCGAGGATTACCATGATTTTTTTTGATCCTTCCCATTCTGGAAAAATCATCGTTGTGTTATTCCTGTTTCGGAGATTTGTCTGAGGTTTGATCGCGCCTTGGACGTGATTTTCTCCTGCGACTTGAGTTGTTTTTTCGTTGTTCTTGCGGCTGCGCTGTTCGATCCTGCCGGCTTGGATTGGATTGCTGATTGCTATTCCGTGGCTGATCCTGCCGTCGATTGTTTGAGGGCTTTTGTTCCCTGGTTGATCTCTGTCCATCCCGTGGATTTCCGCCGCCGGGCTGACTGCCCTGGCGTGATCTGTTATCCGGTCTGCCGCTTCTTCCGCGAGATCTATCTTCCCGCTGTTTTGGAGAATCCAGGCGCACTACCTCGACATCTTCATTTTCCTCAGAGAACGCAAAATCCCTGGCAACAACTGGAACGACTTTTTCTTCAAGGATGCCGGTTTCAAGTTCTGTTCGGGTAAATTCCCTGGGTCCCTTTTCGGGCAGGTCGATCAAAACTGAATCTTTCAAGGGCATAACTTGCAGTACCTTCCCCTCTCCGAGGGGAGTAACTACCATCTTTTTCTTCTTGGGCAGCTTTTGGCGAGCCTCTTCGTAAAATTCGTGCTCATACGCCAGGCAGCAGCGAAGCCGTCCGCAAATTCCGGTGATCTCCATCGGAGTCAGGGAAATATCCTGAGATTTTGCCATCTTGATCGAAATCGAACTGAATTCTGTCAGGAACCTGGAACAGCAGCGTTTTTCTATCCCGCAAGATCCGATGCCCGAGAGTGCCTTGGCGGCATCTCTGGGTCCGACCTGCCGCACTTCAATCCGGCAATCCTTGAACATATGTGAAACATCCCGGATGAAATTGCGCGGATTAAAGTCTGTGGTTGTCTCGTAGTTGAGATAGATGGTGAGCCTCGAGTAATCAAGACTGTATTCAGCATCAACAACCTTTACGCCTTCGTGACCAGGATCACGCAGGTATTTTGCTACTGCCAGGACGACTTCTTCCTCTTTGGCAGAAATTTCCGCCTTTCGTTGCAGATCTTCCTCGTTGGCAATCCTTTCAATGGGTTGAACCTCAGAAGTATTTTCCGGTTGAGCTAGATTCACAGTTGTGACCCTTCCGATCTGCTTACCCCGTACAGTATTAACTACAACAAGGGTATCTCGCTCAACTTCCAGTCCTTCTGGAAATGCGAAGCTATACGTTTTGCCGATCGGCTTAAATTGAACGCCAATATAATTTGTTTCAGACATGATGGCGATTATATCATCCCAGGGCTTCACGCTCGTGAGCTTTGATGCTGGCTTCCGCAGCCACTCTGCAAGCAATCTCCCTAAACGCTTCAGCACTTGGGTTGCCATCTGGCATCAACACAACCGGGCTTCCTGTATCCCCGCCTTGCCCGATCTCAGGATCCAGCGGAATCCTGCCCAGGAAGGTGGTACCAGTGCGAAAAGCGAGATGCTCGCCTCCACCGGTGCCAAAAACTGCCAGTTTCGAGCCATCCGGCATGAGCAAGTATGACATGTTCTCTACAATCCCCAACACGGGTACTTCAAGCTTCTCAAACATTGCTACGGCCCTTGATGCGTCATCGATAGCAACCTGCTGGGGCGTTGTCACGATCACCGCTCCGGTAAGGGGTAATGTTTGACTCAAAGAAAGCTGCACATCGCCTGTGCCTGGCGGTAAATCCACTACAAAGTAATCGAGTTCGCCCCAATCAAAATCCGTGATGAACTGTTGTATAGCCGAGTGGAGCATGGGTCCTCGCCAGATCAGCGGTTGACCGTTTTGCACGAGAAAACCAATCGATAAAACTTTCATTCCAAAAACGTCCGCAACGGGAATCTTGCCTTCGGATTCCTTATCGGGCAACCGATCGATGCCCAGCATGCGAGGAATGTTTGGACCATAAATATCGGCATCGAGCAGACCAACCTTGGCACCATCCCTTGCCAACGCCAATGCCAGGTTTACCGAAACCGTACTCTTACCCACACCTCCCTTGCCAGAACCAACGGCTATAACGTGCTTAAATTGATTTTTATCAATCGTCACAGCCTTTGGATTCCGAACGCGAGCCGACATGTTGATGTCTACCTCTTTGGCCTCGGTCATGCTCAAAACAGCCTGGCGGGCGTCATTTTCAATCTTTGACTTGAGTGGGCAGCTGGGAGTCGTTAGTTCTATCGTAAAACTAACTTGATCTCCGTCAACTTTCACATCCTTGATCATGTCAAGGCTAACAAGATCCTGATGTAAATCGGGATCCATCACATTGCGTAAGGCATTTAAAACAGTTTGGTCGGTTAGCAAAATAGTCTCCTGGTTTATTAGTTAGTTACCTATTCTTTAGTAAACACTCTATTCAAATGGCAATATGAGATTGCCAAGATTAAGCGTACACATATTTCAATGACCCAACGATTATACTAAATTCTTCCTCCCCTATTCAAAGCCGTAACAGGATTTGAGTTTTTCATAATCTTCGGGGTTGTCGATATCCATCGCCACGCAGTCGTCCAGCCAGGGTAAGAGTTCGACCTGGAATTCCGAAAAGATAGCCCGCCCGCCCTTGTCACCAACCACTTGTCGAAGCTTTTCGAACGTTTTTCTGGGGAAATAAACCGGGTTTGCACGCCGGTCATTTACGTAGGGAATCGTGATCTTTCCGGTTTCGAGACCCTTTCGCAGGATACTTTCACAAAAAAGTGGATTTATTTGGGGCTGGTCCCCCAACAAAATCAGCATTCCTTCAATATCCTCTGGTAGTTGCGCTAATCCAGCTTTCATCGAGGTGCTCTGACCTTCAGACCAAAAAACGTTTTTTACGACTACACAGCCTTCTGGTAATCCAGGCTCGATCTGATCCGCATTTGCTCCAAGTACCACGACTACCGGCGCAAGTCCTGTTTCCAGCGCAGTACAAACAACACTGTTTAGTACAGTTGTATTTCTCCAAGGTAGTAATTGTTTTGGCGCGCCAAACCGGCTCGAACCGCCCGCTGCCAGGACGATTCCCGCAACCTTATTACTCATAATCCCAGAATCCACTCACCTCTGGCGCCAGCTTCCCCAGACCGCGCAGAACTCTTTCAGCAGTCAGAGGAAAGCTATGAAAGCGTATTCCTGTAGCATGGTAAACCGCGTCAATCACCGCCGGCGCAAAAGGCAAGAAGGGCATCTCTCCCATTCCTCTGGCGCCATAGGGACCAATCGGATCAGGATACTCCAAAATAATCGAACGAGTCCGATCGGGAATATCCAGAACGGTGGGGATGAGATAGGTAGAAAGCTCTTTTGTAAGTGCCCTGGTATTCCTTTTCTTCCAGTTCTCAAGGATTACGTAACCAGCAGCCTGGACCACGCATCCCTCAATCTGCCCTTCTACTTGCATCGGGTTGATCGCTTTGCCAACATCATCCACACTGATCACATCGCGCAAACGAACTTCACCTGTCTGGATATTGACATCAGCAAAAACTGCCTGGGCAACGTAACCATATGTGAAGTTTGGATTGCAGTGCCCATCAATTTCGTCCATCTTTGTGGTGGCTGGTGGACGATAAACAAAAGATCCTATAGCAGGACGATCGCCGGCTTGCCAACGTTCCAAAGCCAATTTTGCCGCGCCAATAATGGAATTACCTGCCATGTGCGTCATGCGTGAGGCTGAAACACTACCTGAGTTGAGCGAGTTGGAAGTATCAGAGTAATGCAGTTCAAGCTTTTCTATGGGTAAATCCAGGGCTTGGGCTGCAAATTGGGCAAACGCACTGTGCGATCCCTGGCCAACTTCAGCGCCAGCGTGGAACAACTTCGCTTTTTCAATTTGCTCGTTCCCCTCAAGGATGATAATAGCGCCGCAATTTTCAGGAGCCCCGTAAGAAAAACCAATGTTCTTATATCCGCAAGCTATCCCAAGTCCCCGCCTGACGTTGGGATTTTCTGACGGAGTGAGTTCAGGTTTTTTCCAACCATCCGGACCTTGCGTCCAGCCTGCCTCTTCAGCGCACTTTTGCACCACCTCCCGGATTGTTACTCCTGCGGGAAGCTGTGACCCCATTGAAATTGTGGAACCCTCCTTGAACAGATTTCTCATAAGAAATTCAACCGGATCCATTTTCAGGGCTTCTGCCAGTTTAGCCGCCTGCATTTCTGCCATAAACGCCGCTTGCGGTCCACCAAAACCCCGGAAAGCCCCGCCTGGAATGTCGTTGGTGTAAACAGCATAGGCGTCAGTGCTAACATTAGGCACCTCATAAGGTCCGGTTGCAAGTAGCGTGGCATTTCCAAGCACTTTAGGCGAGGTGTAAACGTAAGCACCGCCATTCGCCCAGATTTCGCATTCAGCAGCCAGGATTTTCCCTTCCGCGCTTGCTCCCCACTTCGCTTTCATGGTATAAGCATGCCGCTTACAATGCCCAATGATCGATTCTTCACGCGACCAGACAACCCTCACAGGTCGGTCAATCCCGCGTTCATTAAGTTTTAGCGCAGCCAGTCCAAGGATGATCTGGACGGACATATCTTCCCTTCCACCAAATGCTCCTCCGATGGCAGGATAAATGATGCGGATTTTCTCAAGAGGCATTCCAAGGGAGTGCGCCACTTGTTCCTGATCTTCATGAGCCCACTGCCCGGCAGTTACAATCGTGATCCTGCCTTCTTCGTCCATGAAACTAACACCCGATTCCGGCTGCAAGTAAGCGTGTTCCTGGACCGGAGTCTGGTATTCGCCTTCCACGATCACTGCGCAATGCTTAAATGCCTCATCCGTTGAGCCCTTGCGAACAATGTTGTGATGGAAGATGTTATTTTTTAAACGGGAATGGAGAATCGGCGCGCCTTCGCTTAAGGCTTCGCCAAGCGTTTTCACAACCGGTAACTCTTCGTAAGTCACCAAAATCCGCTTTAGCGCTCCAGCGGCAATTTTTTCACTTTCTGCAATCACCAAAGCGACCTGGTCCCCTTCAAAACGCACAACATCAGTACCCTCAATGCTGGAACCCGGTCCACACAAGACGGGTTGGTCATTTACCCCAAGCCCATACTCGTTCACTGGCACATCTTTTGCCGTGAGGACCATCACAACGCCCTCCATCGCTTCAGCCTGGGTTGTGTCGATTGCAAGGACTCGTGCGTGTGCCCGATGGGCGAACAGCACTTTCATCACAAGTTGATCGGAGAACTGAAAATCACCTGGATACTTGGCTTCCCCCGTAACTTTCGCGACAACATCAAGGCGAGTGATAGACTTTCCAATTGCGCCCATCTTAGCTCCTCATCTTGTTAATAGCTGATTCAATCGCTTCAACAATTTTATAATAGCCTGTACAACGGCATAAATTTCCAGAAATTCCTTCTTTGATCGTGTCCTGGTCTGGTTGTGGGTTTTCCTGGAGCAATTTCACCGCAGCCATCACAAATCCTGGCGTGCAATAACCACACTGCACGGCTCCATGGTCCACAAAGGCTTGCTGGACGGGATGGAGCGTATCTTCTTCTGCAATGCCCTCAATGGTGGTGATGTTTGCCAGGTGCGCGCGCGGTGCAGGTATCAGGCAACTGACCACAGCCTTGCCATCCATGAATAAAGTACACGCGCCGCACTCCCCTTCTTCGCAGCCCACCTTTGTTCCTGTGAAACCTACGCGCTCCCGCACCATATTTAGCAATGTCATGTCCGTAGCATTGTCAATGATGTACAATTGTCCGTTGATGGTTGTTTCAATCGTTTCCCCATCCCACTCGCCCGCGCCTGGGCTGCGAAAGCCTTCTTTTGTGTCCAGGGCAATTGGTTTCGCCGGGATTTTCTGCCCCTGGGTGCCATTTTTCAGCTCCTTTAATCCTTCTTGAACCAGGACTTGCATCATGTAGAGACGATAGTCATCTGATGCCCGAACGTCGCTGATTGGTCTGGTTGCTTCAGCTGCGAGCCGACCTGCCTCCTCAATCACTGCGTCATCCAGTTTCTTCCCAAACAGAAAAGCCTCAGCCTCGACTGCGTGGATAATTGTTGGAGCGACTGATCCCATGGTGATCAAAGCTTTTTGGATGATTTCATCTTGCGTGTCTAGCAGAACACAGCAGTTCAAAACTGAAATTGCCTGGGTGCGGCGCAGCGCCTGCTTCATAAAGCTGCCTTGCTGATTGGGCTTCAGTGCAGGAAAATTGACTTCCTTGACAAATTCATTCGGAGCTAAGACCGTTTTTCTCACTCCGAGATAAAAATCCTTTAGCGCAACCGTGCGTTCCCCATTATTGGAAACCAGGACCAGCGCGGCATTCATTGCCATGAGTGGTGTGATCGTATCGTTTGCCGGCGAGGCTGTCACGAGGTTCCCAACAACGGTCGCGCGATTACGCAACTGCGGGGATGCCACCCAAAAACAGGCTTGAACGAGAGGATTGGCAAATTCTCTCAGCATTGGAGATTGCAGCACATCGTTATGTGTCACCATTGCTTCGATATGGATAATATTTTGATCATCCTTCCAAATTTTGTCCAAACCCGGCAGTCTTGAGATGTCAACGACAGTATCCAATTCAGGCCACTTGCCATTCTTGATCTCAACCATCAGGTCGGTACCACCGGCGATGATCTTGGTTTGTCCATTCGCGGCATCCAACCCAGCCATTAAGGCTTCGACACTCTCAGGCATTAAGTAATGTTTCCACATATCTGCTCCAAATTTAGGGGTTAACTCTTTAATCTGTCAATAACCTCAGCCAGAATGCTAATGGCAATCTCATCAGGCGTTTCAGCCTTGATATAAATTCCGATTGGGGACTTAATTTTTGCAATATTTTCCAGGCTGACACCACGCTCGATCAAACCTCGCTTTGTGGCTGCCCAACGGTTTTTTGAGCCCATCAATCCAACGTAGGCTGGCGATCCCTCCAGGATAGGTCCCAATCCTTCAATGTCCACTGAGCTGCCGGGTGTAACTCCAACGATATAGACCCGTTCATTAATTTCCAGGTGCTTGGGAATTTCAGCCATCGGCATGGTTAAAAATTCAAGTTTCCCCGGTATGGCATCTGAATTGCATAAATCTGCACGGTCGTCAGACACGATAACGCGAAAGTCCAGCATCTGCCCAAACTTGGCTACCGATCGTCCAACGTGCCCAGCACCTAAGATTAACAAAACAGGTTTTGTGACCTGTGGTTCAATGTACACTTTTACCTCTCCCCCACACACACCAACCGAATTCGGATTCTCCGCTGAAAGGGAATGCACCACGATCCTGGATCTTCCATCCTTGAGCGATTCTATCGCAGCGTCCATTGTCCGTGATTCCAATTCACCCCCACCCACGCTGCCTTCTAAGCGGCCATCTGAGTAAACCAACATCTTGCTGCCGGCATGGCGCGGAACTGCGCCTTCCGTTTCAATCACAATACACAATGCTACAGCCTGACCATCCTTTTTTGCTTCGTGCAACCTATCAATAAAATCCATTCCTAAACCTCTAATAATGAGAGAATTATTGGGAGCAATTGTTTCTTCCGCGAAACCACGCCATCAGCCAACAGGCTTCCATCGCCCAGCGGTTTATAGGGCAGTTCATCCAGAGCAGCCGGTTCATCAACAAATACCAACCTGCTGGAACCTTTTACCACATCGGTGATCATCAAGCCTGCAAAATCCAAGCCATTCTGTGTTTTAAGTTCTTTCAAGGCGACCTTTAGCTTGCCCATGTAATCGCCAATTTCATAAACATCGGTCGTCTCAGCCTGGGCAATCGCAAACCGCATGCCAGATGCCTCGTACATTTTCATGTCCGTCTTAACAACAACTTCAGGTTCCTGTGTAAGCAGTCCGGAGCCCGAGTTGATGATCTTCTGCCCATAGGTTTGAATTGTCTCTTCTTCTAAAGGAGAACCGCTCACAAAAGCCCACCTCGCCAGCACCTCAGCCGCGGCTTTGTCCCGCGGGGTGGTGGTTGGTGAAGTAAAAATCAACGTATCAGAGAGCAATCCTGCCAAGAGCAAGCCGGCAATTCTGGGAGGCGCGCTCAAACCCACTTCAGTGATTTGCTCTGTCACAAGGGTGGAGGTACTGCCAACGATGTCCACAGTAAATTTGATCGGATTATGGGTCGACTGGTTTCCAAGCCGGTGGTGATCGAGTATCTCCAGCAACTCGCTTTCCTCAAGGTTCGCAATGGACTGCTGCGGTTCATTATGATCCACCAAAACCACTCTGATTCGCGGTGGATTGAGCAGATCTTGTTGCCTGACAACTCCCAGGTAGCGTTTGTTCTCGTCCACCACCCAATATTCGTTAGCCTCCTGTCTCAGCAGGCGGTTAAGCACGTCCTTGATGCGTGTTTGCGGTTGAAATCTTGGGATGTCTGTCTTGGCGGCTTCCCGACAAGGAATGTCCAATAACTCAGCAATCGTCATTTCCCGCAATTTTGCATGTGGACCTATGATCTTCCGTAAGAAGTCAAACATGCTCTTTCCGGTCACCATCCCAAAAGGTGTTCCATCCAGGTTGACAACCGGAGCAATACCACCTGTTCGAGAGAGAATCGTCCAGGCTTCATTCAAGGAGCGGTCCGGCGCGACAGCGTCCAACCTTCGCGTAACTGATTCAAATCTCGGCGAGGCATCCGTCAATAGCAAAGGTGGATCAATTTCAAGCCATTTTAGAACATAGGCAGTTTGCGGATTGATAGAGCCTGCCCTGCTTGCGATAGCGTTCGAGCCATCGCGTTCACTCAATAACCACGCGTAGCCAGTTGCAGCGGCAATCGAGTCAGTATCAGGGTTGATGTGCCCTGTTACGTAGATTGTGTCAGATTTACGCTTAAAGACGCTGTTCTTATCCATCGATGTTGCTTTCAGCACAATTTTTTAAGGCTTGCCAGATTCTTTCCGGGGTAAGCGGATTTTCAAGCACATTGGCACCGCAAGCATCCATCACTGCATTACCAATAGCTGGTGCGGCTCCGTCCAGGGGTATTTCAGCAACTGCTTTCGCCCCATAAGGGCCAGTCTCTTCATAGGTTTGGACAAATATTGAGCTGATCTTAGGCATTTCGTCTGCCCGGAATATGTGATAATCCACCAGGTCTCGCTCACGCGGTTGACCCTCTTCGTCGTAGCGCATTTCCTCGCTGACACCGTAGCCCAAAGCCTGGGCAACTCCGCCTTCGATCTGACCTGATGCTGCAATTGGGTTGATGATTACCCCCGCATCAACAGCCATGATCAACTCTTCCACTGTCACTTGACCAGTTTCAATATCCACCAAAACCGTCGCAAACTGTGCGGCAAAGGGTGGCGGAGAGTTGGGCGAAACGTGTGACGCAGTTGCCATGATCTGTTCCTGGTTGCGCCAGTGCAGCGAGTCCAAAGCGATTTCCGCCAAGCTGATCCTGGAGCCTGATGGCGAGACCGCGTGTCGTTCTTTCAAAACAACATTAATCGGATCAACTTCTTCACCTTTAGTCCCAAAAAGCTGAGCCGCGCGTTCTTTGATCTTCTCTGCCACTTCCCTGGAAGCCTTCAGAACTGCGGTACCAGAAATATAGGTTGTTGAAGATGCGTATGCGCCGACATCGAACGGGGTCATATCGGTATCAGAGGAGGTGACAATGATGTCTTCCAGTTCAACTCCCAGCGTTTCCGCGGCGATCTGCCCAAGGATTGTGTCGCTTCCTGTTCCAAGATCGGTTGCACCGACCAGGAGGTTGAAACTGCCGTCATCGTTGATCTTGAGGCTGGCGCCACCCATGTCCAGGTTCGGAATCGCGGTGCCCTGCATGACTGTCGCAATCCCAATTCCCCGCCTCAGCTGGGGTTTACCAGGAACCATATGCCAGTCTTTGTTGCCATATTTTTCATCCCAGCCGATCGCCTTGCGTCCTGCAGTAACTGCCTGTTCAAGACCGACTGTGTGGATAACTTCTGGCACCGGTTCACGACCCTCATTCCAGGCTGTACTGAAAGGCTGGACCTCACCAGGGCGAATTGCGTTCTTCAGGCGAAATTCGATTGGATCCAAGTCCAGAAATCGAGCAATGTTGTCCAGATGGCGGTCGAGCGGCCAGTATCCCTGCGGCACACCATACCCGCGGTAGGCGCCCGCTGGGGATGTATTTGTATAAACGATGTCCGCGTTAAAACGAATGTTCGGGTGCTTTCGATATTCCCCATCCCCAACGTACAAACCCATGGATTTCTGCCCGGTGTTGCCGGTAACCGTCAGCGCGTGGCAGCCATACGCACCAGTATCTGAAAGGGCTGTCATCTGGTTGGCTGTCATGGTGCCGTCAAACTTTACGCCCGTCTTCATACGAATGCGCATCGGATGCCGTGCCCGTGAAGCAATAAATTCTTCCTCACGGCTCATTTCATAAAGCACTGGTTTGCCTGTCGCAATTGTCAGGTGGGCGGCAACATCTTCTATCAATACTTCCTGTTTGTTGCCAAAGCCGCCACCAATGCGCGGTTTGATCACACGAATGCGTTTCACCGGCAGTCCAAGCACCGGAGCAATCTGACGCCGCACATGGAACGGAACCTGGGTACTGGTGCGGATAACCAATCGGTCATCTTCATCCCAATAGGTCAGGGTCACATGCGGTTCGATGTGTGCCTGCTGCACTTTTGGAACCAGATACTCCTGCTCAAAAACCGCGTCAGCCTCTGCAAAACCCTTCTCAACATCGCCAATATCAATCCTGATTTTGGCTGCAAGGTTGATTGCCGGGTCTGAATCACCGAAGTTGACATATTCTTCCTCGTCGTGAATGCGAACCGCGCCTTCTTTCATCGCATCCCTTGGGTCAACGATAACCGGCAATGTTTCGTAAGTCACATCGATCAGTTCGAGCGCTTTTTCAGCAATCTCTGCCGACTCCGCTGCCACAAAAGCCACCCTATCCCCTACAAAGCGCACTTTGTTATCCAGTGAGAACATATCCAGCGGACCAGGAATTGGGTCCGATTGCCCTGCGGTGGAGTAGACCACCCGCGGCAAATCCTCCCAGGTCATTACAGCAACCACACCTGGCAAAGCTTTGGCTTTGGATGTGTCAATGCTAATTAATCGCGCATGGGCAAAAGGCGATCTTAGTACCTTCGCAATGAGAGTGCCCGGGATTTGCATATCAGCGGTGAAAGCTGGTTTTCCCTGCGCAAGTTTGGCCGCGTCGACTTTGACCTCGGATTTTCCGATCGTCTCAGTTTGTGGGATAGCGTGAACATCCACCATGTCTGGTTCATAGACCTGAGAACCAGCTTTGATGTCCAATCCACTTTCGCCAATTTCCCTGATGTCCGCAGCCGCTTTCAGAACCGCCTGGACCGGTTTTACATAAGCTGTGCAACGGCATAACACGCCAGACAAGGCTTCCCTGACTTCGGCTTCGGACGGGTTCGGATTCTGACGTAGTAATGACCTTGCTGCCAGAATCATGGCAGGTGTGCAATAGCCGCATTGGATTGAGCCGCTCTCAATAAAAGCCTTCTGGATCAGGTCGAAACCCTCGGTCTTCTTCCATCCTTGTTCAGGTTGCTGACCTATTTGCTCAAGCGTCTCCAGGGTGTGACCCTGTGCTTGAACAGCCAGGAACATGCAGGAGTTAACAGGTTCTCCGTCCATCAAGATCGTACATGCGCCGCACTCACCGCGAACACATCCGCCGGATTTCACGCTTAGCAGCCCCAAACGCCTCAATACTTCCAGCAGACTTTCGGTAGGCTTGCAATCAGTTTCATACGTCCTGTCATTGATCAGGAGGTAAAGGTTCATGATTCCTCCTTTGTATTAATGTCCTGATTTAGCTTCCGCAGGCAGCGTGAGAGCAAAACAGTCGCAACTTCCTGACGGTATTCTGCCCCTGCCCATTGGTCGTTTGCATCTTTGAAGAGGTCACGGATCGTGTTCTCTCCGTCATCAGTGCCGGGTTGAAAATCAAACTCAGCCCACATTGACTCCAATCCTCCACAAGCCACATGAATTCGGGTATCAGACCGTCTTGAGGCCGCCACAGCCACCACAGGCTGATCCTTTGGGCTTCGTCCGACGGATGCAAATGCCAGCGAAATGGGGTTGGGGATTTGAATCTCTTCGATGAAGTCATCTGCAAGTTTGGCTTTGAGAGCCGCTGAGTGAGCCTGGGTGTTTTCTTCTCTCGTAAGGCTATATTCAGCCTCCATTGCGTTGAGGCAGATTTGAACCACCGACCGACCAGTGCTGGATTTGACGTAATTCGTCAGGCTCAGACTATTGCGAAGGTTCGCACCTGCTTCAATCGAGATAGCCTCCTGGAGATCTGGTAATTCCAGGGCATCACCAAGCTGCTTCAGATTAATCAGACCCCCTAGAGTAATTCCATCCTCTGTGTATCCCACCTGATCGAGATCAAGCTCTTGCAGATCGATCAGAATGGATACATTATCTTTGACCTTTGGGTGATAATCACCGCCAGCCAGATACATGATCTGACCCTGAAATTCCATCTGGAGAATTTCCAGTTCGCCCCAACTGATGGGACGGACATAATTAAGTTCAGTTTTCATCATCTTCATACACCTTCCAACCCATTTCAACCGGGTCAACGCCTTCGGTAAAGTCCTCGGCAATCTCAACAAAAATTGCGTCTGCTTCCGCCAGGAGATATCCAGCCTGGTTGCGGATCTCGCCATAAGCCTGGGCGACTTTTCCACGCTTCTTCAACAACCTGCCAGTAACCTTAAGAAGTTCGTTCGTGGGCACTGGTTTCCGATACCTGACAGTCAATTGGCTCGTTACTGCAAAACGATTAGGCTCATCTCCCGTTACAGCCCGACCCGCAGCTTCGTCAATCATCGCCACTATGTTGCCGCCGTGTACCATGCCGGGGTAACCAGCATAAGCTTCCGGTACAACGAGTTCGGAAGTTACTTCGCCATTATCCTGCAGATAAAAGGTCATGCGCAGTGATACGGGGTTCTCCCGACCGCAAACATAGCAACTTCGACTGCTGGGCAATTGCTGCATTACGCCTCAGTCGCGAAAGTATCAATCAGTAACTTCGTGTTGCCGCCAACGCCGTACAAAATCGGGGTGGTGCAGCCGTGATTAATATATTCCTGGACCTTCGCCTTAGCCTCAGCCGGCGTGCCGCTGGCTGTAATGCGATGGATCAGATCCTCCGGCACCAAGTGCTTAGCAGCCTGGATTTGTTCGTGGGTGGCAGGCCAGCCAAGAATTGCCTGGATTTTCTCAACCACATCCATCGAAACGCCGGAAGCCTTGGCAATATGGGGTTGTTGTGCCAGGTATTGCGTGAGCAGCTCACGCGTGCTGTCGATTGCCACGTCGTGGTCTTCATCCACCGAACACACGATCAACTGAGGACGATCGAAATCCTCCAATTTTTTTCCTGCGACTTTCAATCCCTTCTCAAGCTGTTCGATTGCCTCGTCGTTATACTCAACTGGAACGCAGTAATTCATGACTATTCCATCCGCAATCCGACCGGTCATCTCAATCATTTTTCCGCCGGTGGCGCCAATATAGATGGGAACATTTCGGGGTTCACGCCGTCCGTGAACTACATCCAGTTCAATCTCATGCACTTGGTGGAATTCACCTTCAAAACTGACTCGTTCCATATTGAGCAGGCGGCGCAAGATGATGACCGTCTCTTCCATTGCCTTGAGTGGTTTGGTACGATCGATACCTACATTCTTCGCCAGCGGATCCCACCAGGCGCCGATGCCGCAAATGATGCGGTTGGGAGCAAGGTCATCCAGGGTGAGGAATGTGGAAGCCAGCAGTCCAATATTACGCGTCCAGTTATTGATGACAGCCGAGCCTATCTTGATGCGCTCCGTCACAGCCGCGTAGGCAGCCATTGGAACGATTGCATCACGCACCAGGCGGCTTTCGGCTTGCCAAATGCCGTCTATTCCCTTTTCTTCAGCGTAACGGGCTATATCCAGTCCATCACGCAAATCGTGTGCGTCCTGCAGATAGAGAGCGTATTTTTGAGTCATGTTATGGTTTCCTTTCTAAGTTGGCTCAATATGGTAAGTTCGGATTGTGTATTAATAATACGATATAACTCCATTGAAGTATCAAGATCCCACTGAATGTTTTCGTTCAGATAGACAACCAGTTCCGCGTTTTTCTCTAACGCCTGCCTTGTGTGCTTGCGAAACGAACCAGAGCCAAAACCAGGCTGAATCAGATTCGGATCACTCATGAGTAAGGCATTGGTGCCTGATTGATAATGATCAGGTACCACCACCAGTTCTCGATCACCATCCGCCAGGCTGATCAATTTGTTGAGATCCTTTGGCGTCATCAGTGGCAAATCGCTTGGAAGGACCATTATCCGACCTCCACCGGCATCACATACGTATTTCTGAGCTTGCGAGATCGCCAAATTAAGCGTGCTCGGGTCATCTTCCAGCAGTGCGATGCCGCCGTGGTTTCTGGACCAATGCAGAGCATGTTCTTCCCTCGAGACAACCAGTATCCTGTCAATCCCGGATGTTTCTTGTAGTTTTGTAAAGGTGCTTTCAAACAGTTCCCGGTTGAGTTCAGCTAATTCTGCTTCCGAAAATAAATGACTCAACCTGGATTTACCAACAGAATACCTTTTCACAGGTAAGATTGCCCAGATCGTCATCTGCCTTGAAGGATCCTCACTCCGAGTGAGATGACCGCTTTAGCTAAAGTTACTTTGTCCGCTTCGTCTTTCATAATCGTCTGAAAAGATTCAGTAATTATAGCCGAGGGTGGCCAGTTTTCCGCAATTTCGCTATCAAGATCGTCAAAAATAAATCCATCCAGAATATCCTCGTAATGTTGCCGGACAGCCAAAGCCGATGGCTCAATCCCAAGGTCTTTGAACATCTTGGCTGCCGGACCCTTTAAGGCGCTGCCTTGAACAATCGGTGAAACTGCCACAAGGGGTTTTTGAAGCAGAATATTTCTCACACCTCTTAATGCCAGGATCGGATCGATGCTCACCCAGGGATTGGAAGGCGCCAGAACAATCAGATCAGCGTCCGTCAGTGCCTGGATCGCCAGTCCGCTAGCAGCTACTTCTCTGGTTCCCAACAAAGCAATTTCTGCTATTTCTGGCTGGCATTGCAGGCGGACAAAATAATCCTGGAAACCAAGCCACTCCCCAACTTTCGTCTTAATGAGGGTCGGAGCTGACTCGTCACTCATAGGCAACACTCTGGACTGAATTCCGTTTCTCTCACAAAAGTAAGCAGTTACCTCGGTGAGGGTTTTTCCCTCATTCAATAGGTGTCGGCGTTCCAGGTGCCAGGCTAAATCTTTATCCCCCAGTGCAAACCAGTCCGGGGCTCCAATCCTGCGCAGCTCCTCAAGCACCTGCCAGCTTTCGTCCTTGCGTCCCCATCCATGGACCAGATCCGCAAGACCAGCCAAGGCATAACAAACCGAATCAAGATCAGGAGAAATATGAAGCCCAAAATGGCTAAAGTCATCCCCGGTATTGACGATCGCGGTCAATTGACCAGGCTGCAGTATCTTATCCAGTCCAACCAGCAGCTTTGCGCCACCCACGCCGCCTGCCAGAGCAGTCACTTTAAGATTCTTAGATATTTCCTCAAAGTTGGGGATCATCGGAAGAGATCGTTCTCCTTCTTTCTGATCAATTCCTGGGCATTGCCCTCTCTGAGGGGATACGGGAAACCCCTTGCAAGGACGACAGGCGTGCCTTCACTCGCCTGTCCCATCATTAACGAGCCGCCTGCCGCCAATTCATCCGCGGTAGCAATCGTTGTGACTCGAAGTTTGTAGTGGTACATGTCTTCCTCACCGCGCATATCAAGCAGAGCGGGCAAACCGGACGCGCCAATTGTTGTGCCAAGCACACCATTACGCCAGGCTCGTCCGTGAGAATCGATAATAATCACTCCTAATCTTGCTCCACTCAACACTTCCAATTCCGCCCGGATCATTGCTGCGGAAAGGTCTGAATCTTCCGGCAGGAGCAGCACCCAATCTTCGTCTTTGCCCCAATTTCCTCTTACGTTTGAATGGTCAATCCCGGCGTTGGCACAAATGAAACCCGATTTGTGCTCCACGATGATGGTTCCCGGTCGTGTGCGCACAACCTCGTTGCTTTCCTGGAGGATCAACTCCACCAACTCAGGTCGTTTTCCGAGATATTCTGCCAGTTCAAATGCTCTTGACGAAACTTGCACGGTGGTCAGGTTTACCAGCCGTCCTTCAGCCTTTGAAACGATTTTTTGGGCAAGGATCAGGATGTCGCCATCTTGCAGATGGAGTCCATTATTCGCGATGGCTGCAAAAATAATTCCCGGCAGGTGATCTCCCGACTTTATTTGTGGAATCCCTTGCAACGCGAAGTATGTAAATTGCTTAGGCTGCGTCATCGATCCCTGTAATACGGATACCGGAAGAAGGCACCTTGTACTTGATGTTCAAGCCAATCAGGATGGAGGTTAGACCTTCCACAACCACCGCATTCTGAATGACCCCGGCATCCCAGGCCTTCAGACCAACGTCTTCTGCCAGGGAAATAACAAGTTCACGTGCAGCTTTGTCACCACCGGCTACAAGGACGTCGCATTCAATTTCCTCGTCCGCAAGTAAATGCTCAAAAGCAATAGTTTGGAAGGCTGCAACCACTTTCACATCCTCCCCCAGGATCGCCTGGGCTTGTTGGGCCGCGCTGCCTTCCTCCGGCATTTGCACACGGGTTACCTTTGGTGGCACAAGGGGCACAGTGACATCGATCAGGATTTTCCCTTGCAGCTCTTCCTTCAAACTTTCAAGGGTGGAGCGGTGAGCAGAAAAGGGAACGGTTATAACAGCGATATCACAAGCTGAAACAGCTTTATCGTTGGTGGTACCGCTGACATCGCCCTCTCCCTGTAGCTTTTCCTTCAATTCCTCCACGGCTGCCAGCGCTTTTTCTTCGGTCCGGGAGCCAATGATGATCTTGTGCCCGGCTTTTGCCCAGCGATAGCCCAATCCACGACCTTCGCGTCCAGTTCCTCCGATAATTCCAATTGTGTAAGCCATTTGTTTCTCCTCTAATCTGTATTAACTCGATCCCAGGTTCGGATTGCAGCTTCTCTTGCTTTGGCAGCAATTTCAGCCTCATCAAGCATAAGCAGCTTGCGATCTTTCATCAAGAGCTTACCGCCAGCTATTGTGCTTGTCACCATTCCATCCCGGAAGCCAAACAAAATGTGCCAGGGTAAATTACCGGCATGCATGGGAGTGATCGGGTGATAATCCACCAGAATCAAATCCGCTGCAGCACCTTTTTCTATCTTACCTACGCGCAAACCGTCCCAGGTTTGGGTGGCAAGCCTTGAATTATTCTCAACCGCAATCTTGATCAGATCGTAACCATTCATCGCTCTTGGGTCTGCCTGCTGGTCCTTCTGGATCAGGTACGCAAAGAACCACTCCTGCCACATGGCATTCGAAAAGCCATCATTACCCAGGCAAACCTGCACGCCCTGCCTCAGCATCTCTTCGATCGGGGCGACTCCCACGGCATTGTTCATATTGGACCGCGGTTGATGGGATAGCCATGTGCCGCTTTGCGCCAGCAAATCAATTTCATGTGGAGTGAGGTGCACACCGTGCGCCAGAATCGTGTTTTCGCCCAGGACACCGGTATCCGCAAATCTTTCGACCACCCGCTTGCCGTACTTTGTCAGAGAATCTTCCTGGTCCACAATTCCTTCAGCCGCGTGGCTGTGAAAACCAACCCGACCATTGTTTTCTGCCAGGCATTTTTCAAGCGTTTCGTCGCTGACCGTCAAACTGGCATGCAAGCCAAAATGCGCTCTCAGCATTTGGCCGTAATTGCCTGCTTTTACCCCGCTGATAAACCGGCCATTCTCCCGAATCCCTGCCAGAGCTTTCTCTTCGCCATCGCGATCGGTGACCTCATAGCAAAGCGAAGCCCGCAAACCGGACTCGAGCACAGCATCAGCCTCAATATCCAGGGAGCCATCGATGCAGTTTGGCGAAGCATGGTGGTCAAAAAGGGTTGTGCAACCATACCTGGTGGCGTCTGCCAGCAAGGCGAGCGCTGAATACTTCACACCTTCCTCGTCAAGCCCTTTGTCGAGTTTCCACCATAGATTTGCCAGGATTTCCTGGAAATTGCGTGAGGGTTCGCCCGGAATTGCCATGCCGCGTGAAAATGCCCCATAAAAATGCGTGTGGGCGCAGATCAGTCCGGGCATCACCATCTGCCCCTGTGCATCCAGGATTTCTTCCCCTGGGTGGGCAGCCTTGAGTTCAGCTTCAGTCGCAATCTCATGGATCAAACCGTCCTGAATCAAGAGAGCCTTGTTCTCAAGGATCTCATTCGGGTTTCCCCAGGTCACAATTTTTCCGTTGGTGATGATCATTGTTGTTCCTTTTCTCCGTTGGGCTAAGAAACCCCTAAACCGCAGAGATTACTCCTCAGCAGTGATCTCGTAAAG
Source organism: Anaerolineaceae bacterium (assembly GCA_036825115.1). GTDB lineage: Bacteria > Chloroflexota > Anaerolineae > Anaerolineales > Anaerolineaceae > Mesolinea. The sequence continues at coordinate 26,307 of DAISYV010000017.1, forward strand.
CTCCACCAGCACGCCGCTGGCAGATTTTGGATGGATAAATGCCATTTTTCGGCCTGGAAGCACTTGGGGTACATCGTTGATCATGCGCACACCCGCATCTTTGAGCTCCTGCATCTTCGCTTCAATATCATCCACTTCAATGCACAGGTGGTGCATGCCCTCACCACGTTTTTCCAGGTAGGCCGCAAGGCCCGAGTCTTCTGTGGTGGGCTGCACCAGCTCAATTTCACTCTCACCGACCGGAATAAAAGCAACCTTGGAGGCCTGTGAAGGAACATCCTCCACATGGTGCAATTTGAGCCCCAGGGCAGATTCCCAGAACTTGAGCGACTCTTCGATGTCCCTCACGACGATTGCTACATGGTTAATTTTCTTGATTTGGCTCATTAATTCTCCTCAAATGAAGTTCGGCGCGCGATATTCACCCCAGACTTTTCGCAATCTGTTGCAAATCTCGCCTAATGTCAGTTTATTTTCCACACAATCAATGATGATAGGCATCAAATTTTCATCTCCCTGGGCTGCATTTTCAAGTCTTTCCAGCAGTGCTTCAACCAAAACTTTATCTCTGCCTGCCCGCAAAGCAGCCAGGCGCTCTTTCTGTTCGGCTTCGATCCGGGGATCAATTTTGAGTGATTCGAGTTCAATCTTTTCATCGACCGTAAACTTGTTGACGCCCACCACGATGTCTTCATGGTTTTCAAGCCGCCTCTGAGCAGTAAATGCGGCATTTTGGATCTCACCCTGGATGAAGCCGTTCTCGATGGCTTTCAGTGCGCCGCCCATCTCGTCAATTTTCTGCAGATATTCAACTGCTTTTTTCTCAATCTCGTCGGTCAGGTACTCGACCATGTAAGATCCAGCCAGAGGATCTACGGTGTCCGCGACACCGGACTCATAACCGATGATTTGTTGCGTTCGCAAAGCCACCTGCACCGATTTTTCGGTTGGCAGCCAAAGTGCCTCATCCATGCTATTGGTGTGCAGCGACTGCGTCCCGCCCAAAACCGCCGCCAGTGCCTGCAGTGTTACGCGCACCACGTTGTTTTCCGGTTGTTTCGCTGTCAGGGTTGACCCGGCAGTCTGCGTATGAAAACGTAACTTTTGCGAATTGGCGAGTTTTGAGCCAAAGCGCTCCTTCATGATCTTCGCGTAAAGCCTGCGTGCAGCCCGGAATTTGGCGACTTCTTCCAGGAAGTTGTTATGTGAATTGAAGAAGAAAGAAAGCTGGGAGGCAAATTTATCCACGTCCATGCCGGTTTTGATAGCCGCTTCGATGTATGCAATCGCGTTCGCCAGGGTGAAGGCGACTTCCTGCACCGCGGTCGACCCTGCTTCACGGATGTGATATCCGGAAATGCTGATGGTATTCCAATTGGGCACTTCAGTCTGGCAGTACTGGAAAATGTCCGTAATCAAGCGCATGCTGGGAGTCGGCGGGAAAATATACGTCCCGCGAGCGATATATTCCTTGAGGATGTCGTTCTGGATGGTGCCGCGCAAAGCTGATGCAGGTACGCCCTGTTTCTTGGCTACCGCAATATACATTGCCAGTAGCACAGCTGCAGGAGCATTGATCGTCATGCTGGTGGAAACTTTATCAAGCGGGATCTCTGTGAACAAAGTCTCCATATCTTCTATTGAAGAAATTGACACTCCCACTTTCCCTACCTCACCCAAGGCAATCGGATCATCCGCGTCGTAACCGATCTGGGTTGGCAGATCAAACGCCACTGAAAGCCCAGTCTGTCCCTGTTCAAGCAGAAAGCGATAGCGTTTGTTCGATTCAGTCGCGCTGGAATATCCAGCATACTGGCGCATGGTCCAATGCCGTCCACGGTACATCGTGGGCTGAACACCGCGGGTGTAGGGATACTCTCCTGGATACCCCAGGCTGGCTTCCCGGTCTTGAGGGATCTCAGATGGTGGGATGACAGGCTGTAGGGTGATGCCTGAATCGGTGGTGAATTCTGCTTTTCTTTCAGGGAATTTACTTATGGCAGGTTTATAGATCTTTTCCTGCCAGTTCTCGAATTTGTCTTGTTCCGTCATGTCTCTCCTCATCGTTTAGGAATGTGACCAACGGGCTAAGTATAATCTATTGGCATCGAAAATTGGCGATTGCTCCCTCTGCTGTAAGAGCAACATGATAATGTCCTAAAGTAGCAAAATAGAAATGTCCTAA
>DAISYV010000018.1:0-11571 GCA_036825115.1 Anaerolineaceae bacterium
AGCGCCTGGTCATCAGCGTCCTGGTACATCATCACCAGCCACTTCTGCCCGGAGTTTTCGCCGGCGTTGATGGCTGTCGGCCAGGGTGTGCTTGTCGCTCGCGGCTGTGTTGGCTGCAAGGGTTGGGTTGGCTCTGTGTAAGCAGGTACGCTCTGCCCGGGATCCTGCTCAGGTGCAGTCATCTCTGGCAAAAATCCGCCCTGGCAACTTCTAAAGAGGAAAAACAATACTATTCCCAGAATGATGATCCCAATGATTCCGCCGCAACTTTTCTTGCTGCCACTGGAGCCCATCAGACCGCCAAGCCCGCCCGTGCTGCCGGAAGCGCTTGAACTACTTGAGCTGCCAAGCCCACCGAGAAGACCGCCAAGCCCGCTGCTTCCGCTGGAGGATGAACCGCTGGGGAAGCCACCGGTGGTTTGACTGGACCCACCCGAATAGGTTGGCCTGGTGGGTTTCGCACTAGGTTTGGATGACCCAAAGGGTCTTCGTATGGGTGTTTCGCCTTGCGTGGTTGGACGATTACTGCTCTTGCGCCGGCGTCCTGCGTTTACTTCAGGGATTTTATCAGACATGACTACCTTCCAATCTCTATTAATAGTAGGTGAGTAATATTGAGTATTTTAATCCATTAATGAATTGCGGGATATGTACAAAAACCAGGGCTGATTCCAAGGTTAAACCGAGCTCGCTCCCACGTCTGACGGATGCGAGTGGTCGTGATCTTCTTCGTTTTCCCGCTCATGGGCGTGAAAGTGGCTATGGCTGTACTCGATCAGGGCAGGAACACCATCATCAACATTGCTTCTGGCATTTACTTTGTAATGCTTATGGGGATGGGTATGCTGGATGCTGATTGTGTCGGTAATTAAAAACCAGGTCGCGGCAGCCATCAGGATCAATCCCACCCAGAATGTCGGCACAGGAAGCACACGGAAGATCAGGAACGAGAAGATTACCCCCAAAAATGGCGCAATGGCATAGTATGCGCTGGTTTTCGCGGCGCCAAGTTGCTTCTGTGCTTTGACATAGAAATTGATGCTCAAGCCGTAAGCCACAAATCCCAGCAGCATCGTCAGAAAGATAAAACCAACCTGAGGAAAAGCTTCTCTTGTCAGTAATGCCAGAATTAATGAACCAAACCCTGAACCGATGCCCTTGATGATGACAATATCTGAACTGGTTCGGTTGGACAACTTGCGCGTAAAGTTATTTTCTAGCCCCCAGGCGGCGCTTGCAGCCAGGATCAACAGCGAGCCGCTCGAAAATCGAAAAGCCGAAAAATCTTCCAGCGAAAGGAGTACGCTCGCGAGCGTCACCAACAAGATCCCTATCCAAAGTTTTCGGGAAATCGCTTCCTTGAATAACACCAGGGCAATCAAAGAGGTGGCAACGATCTCAAAATTGTTCAGGAGGGAAGCGTTTGCCGCCAGGGTGCTGCGCAGACCGAACATCAACAGCGCAGGCGCGAGAATATCCAGCAGAACCATCCCCAGGATGTAGGGTTTCTCGTTTTTCGCGATGGGAGCGATGACCCTTTCTGTTTTTGCTGTGCTAAAAAACCACAGCCCAAGCATCCCGACACCCGCCCCAAGGTACAGAAAAGCCGCCATGAATAAAGGCTCCACAGACCCTAAAAGCAGACGTGAGAAAGGCATGTTCAGGGCATAGAGAGCAGCTGCTAAGAAGGCAAACACAGTTGCCTCGCGTAATCGGTTGGTATTCTTTTGGCTAAGGAACCTCATAAGTTTTCATTATAATCAAAAGCCGGCTAAAGTTAGCCGGCTTTTGATCGTGTAAACCAGAATTATTTGCGGCACACAAATCCATGGTATCAAATTGAACCAAGACAAGAAATAATGTGCCGTTCTGAAATTGTTATGGTTCCTGGGTGGGCAGGCTCAGAAAACGTGAGATATCAATCATCATGTCATTGCCGCTGCTCATCACCTGGGGCAGGATCCCATTCCACTTGGTCAGGAAGAGATACTGCAAATACTCTGGCGTCAGAGCGCCGGTGTCGTTGAGCGCTTTTTGCGCGTCTGCCTGACCTTTCGCCTGCGCGATTACCGTCTGGGCATCGATCTCAGCCTGCGCCAGCTTTTGTTTGGATGTCTCCACCTGCTGTTGGGCTACCTGCTTGGCTTCGATGGCTTGCTGGTACTCCTCAGAAAAGTCAACATTGACAATGTTGAAGTTTTCGACCACGATAAAGTAGGGCTCCAATTGCGTGGTCAGCTTTTCTTCAGCCAAAAGCCGGACTTCGTCGCGCTTGGTGATCAGCTCTTCAGCAGTAAACAGAGCGGTTACAGCCTTAAAGGTGTTTTGGATAGCCGGCGCAACGATGATATTGGTGTAATCCGCTCCGACTTTCTCATAAACTTCCTTGGCGCGGGTGCCATCCAGGTGATAGTTCACTGCAATAATTGAGGTCACCACCTGCAGGTTTTCGGAAACGGCTGTCGCCTGAGCTTCATCCTTTTGCGTCCGAACGTTCATCAACACCACGCGTTCCACAAAGGGGAGTTTGATGTTGATGCCGGGGTAAGCAACCCGATCAACCGCGCTAAAGCGCAGAACCACACCGATGTTACCTGCCGGAACCTCATAGAATAGCGAAGTCGCCAGGATGATTACCGCCAGAGCAATTAAAATAATAGGTACTACCCGCTTGTTTAACTTGAAACTCTTAACGGGATTTGCATTTGCTGTAGAAAATTTTCCATCAAACATAGTGTCACCTCTCTCATGGTAATTATTCCAGATTTTTATTAGAGTTGCGATAGATTATCTAAGGTCTCTCAGAAGTATAGCCTGGGGACCAGAAATAACCTCAAAACCCACCAATTTCCATCCTTTACTTGATACAATTCCGGGCATGCAAAAAAATATGGATCCATTCGACATCATTAAGGATGATGCGCCATCTCAATCAGGTTTGCCCCAGGACGAACCCGACCAATTTAACAGTCGGCATGTCGGTGCGATTGCCACCGCGCACAGCTTACATGATATGTATGCCGGTTTTCTGCCGCCTCTCTTGCCAATATTGATTGATAATTTAGGGCTTAACAACCTGGGCGGGGGATCTTTGACCCTGTTTTACAGCTTGCCCTCCCTTTTACAGCCGCTGATCGGCTCCCTGGCAGACCGACGCAATTTGAAGATACTGGTCATCCTGGCACCTTTCATTACTGGAACTGCAATGAGTATGCTGGGGTTGGCAACAACACCCGTAGTGATGATGGCCATGTTGATTTTATCTGGCTTGAGTTCCGCCTCACTTCACGCGATTGGTCCAGCATTGAACAGTAAATATGCTGGACAAAAAATTGGGAAAAGTATGAGCTTTTGGGTCAATGCCGGCACTTTGGGTTACGCGCTGGGTTCAATCTTGTTAGTCACAGTTTACGATTTTCTCGGTCTGTCAAAATTACCCATTCTTGCGATTGGTGGCGCAATTGCCTCTGTGTCAATTTGGTTTGGTTTAAAAAATGCCAGCACCTGTGCTGATTCGGTAAAACAACAAAAAAGATCCCCCAAGCATTGGGGCAGGATTTTGAAAGTCATGCTGCCGATTGCTTTCATCGTTGCCACCCGGGCAATGATGACGGTAATGCTCTCGACCTATTTCCCGGCATTTCTGCGTGAAAGGGGTGCCAGCACCTGGGTGTCCGGTGCTGGAATGACCCTGCTGTTAGTCGCCGGGGCGTTCGGGTCTTATGTTGTCGGAAGCCTGAGCGATAGATTCAGCCGGGTCAATATTCTTGGATTTGTTACTATCGTCCATTTTTCGTCAATGCTTGTTTTCCTGCGTACCGACAACTGGTTGCAGATACCGATTATCCTGTTGATTGGTTTTCTTGAAATTGCGGCTTTGCCAGTTTTGATGGCAATGGTTCAAGATGGCTTTGTGGAAGACAGGGCATTCATCAACGGTCTTTTCTTGTCCATCAACTTCGTTGGTACATCCCTGGCGGTTCCCCTCGTAGGTCGCCTGGCTGATTTGTATAGTTTTCAGTCCGCCTTCCAGCTTGCAGCCTGGATTTTGCCCTTTGGCTTGTTGGGTATGGGCTGGATTTATCGCATTAATAAGATCAGCAAATAGAAGTTGATTGTGCCGGCGTCCTCGCCGTGCACATGGACTGACCGCAGGTCTCCAGTTACTGTTAAGACGCGGGCAACAATATTTTGGGTGGCGACAGTTTTTTGCATATCACAATTGCGAGATGGCGGATTGGAAGCACACCAGGATCTTTCCATGATGAGAGTTGCGGTGCTTCCAAGCCCGCCCTACGGGTGACTTGCTGCTGGTACCGCGCGCGGCGAGCCAGCGTTGTTATTCAGCATACAAAAAAATTATTTTCTTTGCAGCAATTCGGCAGTACGCCTGGTGTTTTCTTCGATATCAATGGCAAGGTGCAATAGTTCGGCGTACGCTTTGAACATGGCGAACGAGAGCCCGCCGCCGAGGATGCCACCAAGGACAGTGAAGAATCCCAATCCTCTATAATAATCTGATCCAATTATTGCTGAGATAATGCCGCCAACTACACCTAAGACCAGAAAGATCCAGGCCAAAACGGTAAGAAAGGTGGAGATGATGCGCAGCGTCTTGTAACGCTGTTCGACAACCATTGACGGACCGCTTGGAGAATAAGATCTTTGGGGCGCACTCGCATAGGGCTGTGCTGCGGGAGGAACAGGAGCGGATGACGCGGCTCCTTCCAGAGGCCACCCGCAGGAGATACAATAAGCGCTACTTCCCGGATTAACTGTTTGACAACGTGGACAAGTTACAGACATGATTTCCTCCAAAAGAATATGATAAATTTTGCTTGAACAATTACTAGTCTTGGTTAAGACAATCTTCGTATAAAGCTCTGTATATTCAATGCGTTGACTTTCTCACCTCCTGCTAACGCTTCTCCTTGGCACCAATTTTGGGGCTTACACACCCACCTTACAGATAACTAGTCTTTTCAGTTGAAATCGATTTACAGGCACTGGTACGTGAATTAATTATACTTGGTTTGTTTGTAATCCTGATAATTGCTTCAATCTTGTTTGAGGAAGCAAGACAAGGTTTGATTCTTCGAAACCAAGTAAAGCTGTGACACCCCAAGACTAAACGCGCAAAGCCTGGCTTGAACCTCACCGATGTGAACCGTCATTAAAAAACTTCTCACAAAGAGGAGTTGTGTGGGCGCTAGAGGGCTCGAACCTCCGAACCTCACGGATGTGAACCGTGCGCTCTAACCAACTGAGCTAAGCGCCCAAAGTGCCGTGATTATAGCAAACCTATTAGAATTTGTCCACAAGCACTTTTCCTGCCTGCCGGCGGATTATAGGGCTCGGATTATGCTCTCCAAGTCGACATTCTCGCCTAACAATGCTGTAAAATCCCGCTTTCCTTCAATCGCCGCTTTAACCTTATTCGCCATGCTGGCATCGCCAAGCAAGATCGATCCGATCATCTTCCCTTCGCGGAACAAGAAGCTTTGATAAATGCCATCCTTGCTCTCCGCCACCAGCCTGTCGCCATCCTGGCTCGGCGAGAATTGACCGATGCTAAAGACGTCCACCCCCAAAACTTTGAGCCGGGTGGAAGGCGGATCGCCCAGGAAGCTGGCTTCTTTACCAACAGCGTTTTGACCGGCAATGGTTCCCTGGTTCTTCGCCGGGATCCACAAGCCGTAGCTTCTGCCCTGGAACTCGGTCAGGTCACCTGCAGCCAGGATGTCCGGGTTGGAAGTCAGCATGTGCTCGTTCACCAACACGCCGCGGTTAACATCCAACCCTGCCGACTTTGCCAGTTCAAGGTTGGCGGAAACACCCGTGCTGATCAGCACCAAATCCGCCGGCAAAACCTGCCCATCCGCGAGCTCCACACTCTGCACCTTAACATCACCATGCAGCGCTTTGGTCATCGCCGGCACGATCACCTTGATCCCCAATTCCTCAATCTTTTCCTTGAGAATCGCGCTGGCCTGCGCGTCCAACTGGCGGGGGAGCAGCCAATCCAGCCCCTCCAACACCGTCACTTGCGCGCCTTGCCTTGCCACAGCCCCAGCCACCTCAAGCCCAAGCAGTCCACCACCAATGCAGACCACCTTCGCCTGTTTCCTGGCAACGTCCATGATCAGATCAGCATCCTCGAGCGTACGCAGGGTTTGCACGCCTTTGAGCTCCCTGCCTGGGAACGGTGGCACGTTTGGATGGGCACCGGAAGCCAGTATCAATTTGTCGTAAGGGAGCTTTTGCCCATCCTCCAAAACTACCAGCTTCGCACCAGCATCGACCGCCTCAACATGGGTGTTTAGCAGGATGGTGATGTGGTTTTGGAGATACCATTGCTGGTTGTGCAAGATGAGTTTTTCGCGCTCCACCTCGCCTGCCAGGTAGCGGGTCAGGCTCATGCGAAAGTAGGGCAGATAGTGCTCTTCAGAAATGAGAGTAATATCCGCTTCAGGTTGCAGTGCATGAATAGCTTCCGCTGCGCTAAGGCCCGCAATCCCTCCGCCGATGATGATGTAACGATTAATTGTTTCTGGTTGTGACATTTTCTCTCCTGCTCAAATTTCTGATGATGATTTTACCGACCCGGAGCCCACTTTTCTATGTTTTGTAAGGTGTTCCGTCTTTGTTTGTCTGGGGAGCGGCAATCACACAAACGGAGCCTATCGCGGCTCCGTTTATTTTTGTTAAAACGCGATCAGAATGCCGGGTAAGAAATCGAATAAGATGCGGATAAACCGTAACATGGCAGAATGGATCCATTATTAGATGGGATGCCCGTGCCATCTTCTAAGTCGGGATAAAACTCCTGGAATTCATCAGGGATCAGTTGCTGATAATCCGAATTCGTGGGAACAACAAAAGCAAAAATCATCACAACCGCTACAATGATCGCAATGAGAAGCAGCAGGCAGCCACAGCCGCAACAAGCACATCCACTTCCACTTCCGCCTTCCATGATAGACCTCCTTGATTGATCTGATTAAATTGTAAGACAACTTCAAAAGAGTAGCGTTGACAGGCTCTGCGTCTTTGCCCAAAATCCCGGTAATTCGCTCATTTGGACTAAGCTCATTTGATTGCCAGGCTCAACACCAACACCCAAAGAATGATGGAGAAAAATACCGCCCACTCAGAAATAGCAAACTTCGATACACGCGGATGCCGCATCCCTTCCGTAGTGAGGGTCTGATCAACATGATCACGCTCATTCCATAAGAGACCCAGAAAAGTAACAAATGCCGCTACAGGGATCAATCCGACCAGTCCAAACGGACGTGGGATGATGACGTTATTCTGAAGAGGAAACAGGATTGCCAGGGAAAAAGCTGACACCATCAGCAAACCACCGCGGAAGAAGGTGACAGCTGCCGTAGCATGCGGCTTGATGTTGTCCATAGGGAAGATGCCCACCATCATCAAGCCAAGCCCTGTCACAACCCCAAAGAGCAAACCCAACTTAGCCCAGAAACCAGGCAGCCCAAGCCCGAGTGAGATCGTGCTAATTATCACGCCCACACCGGAGATAATGATGCACAGGTTAAAGATCCATGCCCAGCGCGAAACGCCGCGTTCGCCAAGTTCGGAAATAAAGTGATTCAGAAAAGAATACTTTTCGCCCTCCCTCCCCCGATAAACCACCCACGGCAAAATGACCCCCAAAAGAGATATAAACACCGTGATGTACCCTGCTATCTTAAACACCGTAAGGTCGCCAAGCCATTCCACCATAATCACCTCGCTTTGCTCTATACTATAGCGGATTTTTGCGATATAGGAGTAGATTTTATACTCTTCTCCTAAAAGAAATCAGGCAAAACCAGTATCTGCCAGGCAAGCCAGCGATAGATTTATTTTACGCAGTAAAAATTTTTTGAGGTCAGGTTTTGCAACCATCGGGCGGGAAATCCCGGGCGAAAACGGTGTTAGGATCAGTGCTTCTGGATGCCTGTTTGCCAAGTACATCCAAGGACAAGTTCTCGCGCTAAGAAAGACGCGCAAAAGCTGCCGGTGTGCCTTATAATTGGTTGAACCGCTTTAGAGGAGTATTTTATGAAACCTATCTCGCTGACCGGCATTAAACCCACCGGCAATCCGCATATCGGCAACTATTTTGGCATGTACAAACCTGCCATCGCCCTGACCGAAAAATACCTCGGTCTCTATTTCGTTGCCGATCTCCACGCCCTCACCACCACACCAGATCGCAAAGAACTTCAGCATCTGATTTACGAAGTGGCGGCTGGCTGGTTAGCGTTGGGGCTCGACCCGGATAACAGCGTTTTCTTCCGTCAATCTGACATTCCCGAGATCCCTGAATGCGCCTGGATGCTCTCGTGCCTGACCAGCAAGGGTTTGATGAACCGCGCCCACGCCTATAAAGCCGCAGTGGATAAGAACCTGGAAGCTGAGCGCGACCCGGATGATGGCATCAACATGGGGCTTTTCAACTATCCCGTCTTGATGGCTGCTGACATCTTGCTCTATGGGTCGGATGTGGTGCCTGTTGGACCTGATCAGAAACAGCACATCGAAATCACGCGCGACATCGCCGAAAACTTCAATCGCACTTACGGTAAAACCCTCAAATTACCCGACGGGCTCTACACCAAGGACCTGGTGGATGTGCCGGGGATTGATGGGCGCAAAATGAGCAAAAGCTACGGCAACACCATCCCGATTTTTGCCGACGAAAAGACTATGCGCAAACAGGTCATGCGAATTGTGACCGACAGCCGCACACCAGAGGAGCCCAAGGATCCCGAAGGCGACAACCTATTCCAGATCTTCAAACTCTTTGCCACGCCCGAGCGGACTGAAGAAGTGCGCCTGCAATACCTGGCTGGTGGTTTGGGCTACGGCACCCTGAAACAGGAGTTATCTGAAACCATCCTCGCATATTTTGGCGACGCGCGACAGAAATTCAGCGATTATATGCAGGACACTGCCAGCTTGGATGCCATCCTGGCACAAGGCGCGGTAAAAGCACGTGATATCGCCATACCAGTGCTAAAACGCATGCGCAAAGCTACAGGAATAGACCGTTAATGACCACCTCTTCTTCAGTTAGTTCTGCGTCTGTTAGTACTACTGAACGGAGCAAACTCAGCAACCAGGCAGTCTCGCTGGCTCTCATCGCGAACGTGTTACTGGCAGTGCTGAAAACCAGCATTGGTATCCTGGGGCACTCTCCCGCCTTGCTGGCAGATGGGATCAACAGCACATCAGATGTTGTATATAACATTGTTGTATCGATCTTCGTACGCAAAGCCCATAAACCAGCCGATGACGAGCATCCCTACGGTCACACCCAATTTGAAAGCGTAGGCGCCTTGGTTGTGGGCGCATTTGTCATCACCACCGCTATCACGATATTTTGGGATGCCATCAATTCGCTTTATCAGTTCTTCAAAGGGATTGGTGACTTTGCCGGAAGTGCCCAATATACACTCTATGCCGCCTTATTCACGGTGTTACTAAAAGGCGTTCTGACCATCTACACCCGAAAGGTCGGTAAAAAAACCAACAATCCCTCTGTTATCGCCCTGGCGCAAGACCATCGCAACGATATTTTTTCGGCTTCAGCCGCGGTAATCGGCATCACCATGAGCCAATTCGGCTATCACTGGGTGGATCCCCTGGCAGGTGCAATTGTTGCAATCGTGATCCTCAGGACTGGCCTTGGTATTCTGCGCGATTCAACGGACGATCTGATGGATACCTTGCCTGGAAAAGCTCTGAATGAGCAAATTCGTGAGCTCGTAAAACAGGTCCCCGGCGTGAGGGCGATAGACTCGATCAAGGCACACCGTTTTGGACAGTATCTGGTGATCAACCTGGCAATATTTGTGGATGGGTCGATCAGTGTTGACGAAGGCGATGCAATTTCGGATGGTGTGGAAAAAGCCCTGGTAAATGGTATCGATTTTGTGCGTGCTGTGCATGTGCATTTTCACTCAAGAAACGGTTCACAGGCGTGACAAGGAAATTACCAACCCTGCGGGGTCTGATATTATTAAACCTGACCAAACCAGACAAGGAGCAGATACATGAACAATTTCGAGTTCTATAATCCCACCAGGATCATTTTTGGCAAGGGAACCATCGCGAAACTGAGCAAACGCGTTCCTCGCAAAGCCAGGGTTATGCTGGTTTATGGCGGTGGATCCATCAAAGAGAATGGCGTTTACGACCAGGTCATGGACGCACTCAAGAAGCACGATGTGATCGAGTTTGGTGGCATTGAAGCTAATCCGGATTATGCCACACTGCTTAAAGCCATCAAAAAAGTACGCAAAAAGAACGTGGATTTTTTGCTGGCGGTTGGCGGCGGATCCGTGATCGACGGCACCAAGTTCATCTCCATGGCTAGCCCCAATGAAGACATTGAACCCTGGGATATCCTCGCCAACGGAATAGCCAAAGACTTAAAGAAGGTCATCCCATTCGGCACAGTTCTGACCTTGCCAGCGACTGGAAGTGAGTTTAACCGCAACTCTGTCATTTCGCGCCGCGAGACTGAAGAAAAACTTTCATTTGCCAGCGACAGGGTCTTCCCCCAGTTTTCCATCCTGGACCCCGAAACTACCAACTCACTGCCCCAGGTTCAAATTCGCAACGGGTTGGTGGACGCTTATGTGCACGTGATGGAGCAGTACATGACCTACCCGGTCGGGGCGGTTGTGCAGGATCGCCAGGCGGAGGCATTGCTGATGGCAATCATTGAGATGGCACCGGCTGTGCTCAAAATGGACCCCCCGGATTATGACGCGCGCGCGAACTTCATGTGGGTTTGCTCAAACGCGCTCAACCACCTGATCGGCGTTGGTGTGCCGCAGGACTGGGCGACGCATGGCATAGGCCACGAATTGACCGCGCTATATGGCCTGGCACACGCAGAATCATTGGCTGTTGTGTTGCCCTGGCTGCTCTGGTACAAGCGCGACCAAAAACGCGACAAGCTTCTGCAATACGGCTACCGTGTGATGGATCAGAAGATGCAGAAATACTCTGAACGCGTCGACCGCACCATCGAGGCAACCGCTGCCTTCTTCCAGAGCGTTGGCATGCCCACCACTCTCACCTCCTATGGAGTTGACCCTGATGAAGCCGCTGCAAAAGTGCAGGCACGCTGGGAAGCCCGGGGTTGGAGCCGGGGTGAGCATGACGATATCACCGGCGCTGACGCCGCGGCGATTCTGCGGCTGAGCAGGTAGGGATTGCGGGTCCGTCACTGCGAGCCCGAGCTTGTAAATCAATCTACTTTAATGGGTGGCAAGGGTGTGGCAGTCTGTTTGACCGTCACTGCGAGCCCCGATTCTATAGCAGTAACTAAGCTGCTAGCGCGAGAGGGGCGTGGCAGTCTGCAGTTTGTCTTGCAGGTTCTGTGAGATTAAAGGATAAAAAGGCAGATCGCCACGCAAAAGAAGCTCGCGATGACGGACACGACCGTCACTGCGAGCCCCGATTCCCCCAAGAGTCCTAATCTACAGGTTGACAGGGGCGTGGCAGTCTGCAGTTTGTCTTGCAGGTTCTGTGAGATTAAAGGATAAA
>DAISYV010000018.1:11671-22815 GCA_036825115.1 Anaerolineaceae bacterium
AAGGCAGATCGCCACGCAACTGAAGCTCGCGATGACGAGAATAGCAGTTTGGCATAATCAGCTTTTGCTCCATTCGTTAGTATACATAATCATGCATCACGATACCAACTGCGTTTACATATTATCCTCGATGAACAACAAAGTTCTCTACACTGGCGTGACCAGTAACTTATTCCAAAGAATCGCTCAACATCGTCAAGTAGAAGGGAGCCGTTTCACCAGCAAATACAAAGTTTACAAGCTCGTTTATTACGAGTGTGGAGGGGATATTGAAGCAGCAATTTGCAGGGAAAAACAAATAAAGGCAGGTTCGCGAGAAGACAAAGAAAAGCTGATTCATTCGCTAAATCCTGATTGGAAAGATTTAGCCGAAGATTGGTATTGATCTCTGGTAATTTGATCACTTCAACATTAGAACAACATAAAGCAGATCGCTACGCAAAAGAGTTCGCGATGACGGATTTAATGCCGGTGAACATACCTTGCTTCCTGGGTACAAGTGCAAAAGAGGCTCGCAATGATGGCGAGTCCATTTCCCCATGGACCGCGTCTATTTCCCTCTCACAAACCGCTTCAACCAGGCAAAGAGCAGCTTGGCGATCATCACCAGGTAATAGAACCAGTTGAATAAGAAGAAATGCTCCCGAGAAAAATGTTTACGATAGTACAGGTAATATGAGCGGTGCCATTGGAAAATCGAGTGATAAGGATTGTTTTTCGAGCCGCCTTCACCGGCGTAGTGGATAATGCTGCTCAGTGGCACGTACATCACCTTCCAGCCGGCCTGCCGAGCCCGCAAGCAGTAATCGCTATCTTCCTGGTAAGCAAAAAAACGTTCGTCCAGTCCGCCAATCTTTTCATAGACTTCCCGCTTGATGAACATGCAGGAGCCTGAAACCGCTTTTACTTCCGCGACCTCATCCTCCGGCAGCCATGATTGCAAGTAGCCATTGAAGGCCTTGTTCTGGGGGAAGAGCTTGCCAAGCTTCAGAAAATAACCAAACACCTCAATCGGGCGGGCATCTCCCCGGCGCGATTGCTGCTGAAAACTGCCATCCGCGTTGAGCACTTTTGGGATTGTGATGCCAATGTCAGGATTTTCCCTCAGGAAGTCTAATTGCGGTCCAAAACAATCTTCAGTCAAGAAGGTATCGGGATTAAGCAGCAAAATAAAATCTCCTTTTGCCATCTCCATCGCCTGGTTGTTGCCGCGGGTAAAGCCAAGATTGGCTTGATTGCGAGTCAAGGAAATTTCCGGGTGATGCTCCTTGATCCAATCCGTGGTTCCATCAGTGGATCCGTTGTCCACTACAATCACCTCGTAAGTCAACCCACTCGAATATTGCTCAATGGAAGCCAATAATGGCTCCAGGTAATATAACGCGTTCAAAGGCACAAGACAGATTGACAGGTCCATTATGCCGCCTCCCCTGCTGCCAGAGATTCCTCTTTTCCAGCCTCAATCCGTTTACGTCTCAGATGTGTGTCAATCGCATACACCAGGTGAGCGCCGAAAAAGAGGATGTAACCGCTTAGATATAGCCAGAACATCAGCGCGATGATGGAAGCCAGTGAACCATAAATAACTTCGTAGTTGGTAAACCCGCTGGAAATCGCCCAGCCAAGTAAACGGCTTGACAGTTCCCAGAGGACTGCTGTCACCACTGACCCAATCAAGCGTGCCTTGAAAAGAATACTGGCGCTTTGAGGGATCCAACTGTAAACAGCCAAAAACAGTAAAATCTTTAAAACAAGGGGGACAATTCTCAGCCATTCCACCCAGGTTTTGGTCGAGTTGATCAATTTTCCAAAAAGAGCATTATCGGTTGATGTAAAAATATTAACGACCGTGCTTAAAACCAGTGAGGCGCTGAAGAGCAGGATCATCAATAATATGATCAGCAAAGCCATACCCCGGCTTTTGAGGAAGCCTGGCCGACTGCCTTTGGGAAAAGCACGATTGACATTCACAATAATCTTTTCAAAGACATTGGAACCTGACCAGAGCAAGGAGATGATGGCAACAATTGTGACCGGACCACGCATATTGAGCACAGATGTAATCTGAGTGTTGACTGTATCAGCCGAGACGGGGATCCACTGCGTGATAATCTCCAGTAATTCTACTTTTACCAACTCCCCTTCCAAGAACATCGAACCGACTGACACAACGGCCAAAAGTAGAGGAAAGATGGAGAAGAGACCGTAATAAGCCAGGCTGGCGGAAGCTTGTGCGCCACGCATAAGGTTAAAATTGTTAAGAGAATGTCGAAGAATGCCCAAAGCCCCGCCCAGGCGGTCATTGAGATCCAGATAAAAACGACGTATGCTCCCCTTTATCTCACCGCGGCGCTCGCCCCAGGTTTTAATCTTTTGTTTAAGTCTTTTAAACAAACTTGACATAGATTGATTATAAGCGGAACCTAATTTAGTGCCAGACCTCACCGCCCCTGGGCAGTTCGGGTAGGTCAAGCCAGCCGCTGTCAGCCTTTATGCGCCCGGAACCAAACAGCGCGTTGAATTCACGCTCGCCAGCCAAGCTGAGCGGTGGCACCTCAAGCCGCATCGGTGGATGAGGTTGCTCTGAGCGGTTGGCGGTCACCAACACCCACTCCTCCCCTGAAATACGGGCAAAAATCACCAGGTCCTGGTCAAAGTACAGGACTCTAAATTCTCCTCTTGCCAAAGCCTTACTTTCCCGACGGAGAGCAATAAGCTTCTTGTAAAAACCTAGGGTCTCCTGATCCCACTGTTGCTCATCCCAGGGGAAACAATTGCGCGAGTCAAAGCCTTCTTCGTTAGTCAACCCAATCTCATCGCCATAATAAATGCAAGGCACGCCGGGGAAGGTGAACTGCACAATTGCCGCCAACTGGCTGAAGGCCTTATCTCCATCTAGCAAGGTTAGCAAACGAGGAGTGTCGTGGCTGTCGAGCAAATTGAACTGCTGCAAAGCGATTTGCCAGGGAATCGAAGCCAGGTTTTCGTGCCACGCCTGGAGCAGCGTGGCGGTATCCCAGGGGATGTCGGTTTTCAAAACCGCGTCACAGCGCAAAGCGTCCTGCTCGTACCCTGTCAACCAATGCAAGATCGGGTCTGCGAAACCGGTGTAATTCATAACCGCGTCCCAGCCATCGCCCTGCAGTTGTTCGGTGGCTTCAAAGAAGTTTTCTCCCACCAGGTACGCTTCAGGCGAAACACGCTTGACGGCGGCACGGATAGCTCGCAGCAATTCGAGGTTGATTTGGTGCTCATCATGCCGGCCAAGCATGTTGCCCACGTCCACCCGCCAGCCATCCGCGAAAAACGGCGGCTTGAGCCAATACGTAAAGATGGCGCCTTCGCCTTCGATCATCTCACGGCGCAAAGCATCACTCGCGTAATTGAGCTTGGGCATGTGACCAAAACCCATCCACGAGGTGTAATCTTGCGTGCCTTCAGCGAAGTAAAAGTAACCGCGCGTTTTGTTGTTAATATCCTGGAGCGCGGATTGGAACCACGGGTGCATAAAACCACAGTGATTTGGGACGATATCCAGCACATAGCGCATATCTCGCTGTGTAAGAGCCTGGCGCAGGGAAATCAACGCCTGATCACCACCCAAAACAGGATCCACTTCGCGGAAGTTGCTGACATCATAGCGATGGTTGGTGAAGGCGGTAAAGATCGGGTTCAGGTAAAGCGCATTAACCCCAAGTTGTTCAAGATATTCGAGGTGAGCTTCGATGCCCGCCAGATCACCACCATAAAAAGGCATTAAGCGTCGATCCCTTGCTGCCTTCTCAGCCCAGGCGAAGGTTTTGCGTGTGTATCGATACCTGGGATCGGTTTCTTCAACGGGGTCGTTGCCGGGATCACCATTGGCAAAGCGGTCAGGAAATATCTGGTAAAAAACGGACTGCTGCAGCCAGGAAATCGGCTGAAAACCTGCCAGGAGTTTGAAGTCAAATAAAGCGAGCGGCGAATGAAGGCTTGCGCCAAGCGTGTTCAACCACCAGACTCTGCCACCCGTTTGAATGGCAAATCTGTAGCTGACACGCGGTTCGTTGATCTTTAGTGGGGCTTCCCAAGATCGGTAAGCGCCATCTTCGGACTTCGGCAGCATGGCAGTAAACTGCTGCTCCCCGTTGGGGATGGTGCGTAAAACGACCTGGTCGGGCTCAGCCTGGCTGGGGATCAGCAATCGCACGGTGACCGTCTCTCCCAAATCGGGATTGGGGTTCGAAAGGTAATCGGCAGTGGGCGTATGCAGCACGCGCGCAAGCCAGGAGGGATGGATTAATTGATCAGTATTCACAAGGTAATATGATACCAAGATTCGCATTTAGTTGATGGGTCAAGTTTCTTTTCGAAGGTTACAATTATGGCAGAGGTGAGTGATGGACACAAAATGGATCAAGGCATATTACAACGCGCGCGGATTACAGTGGGCTGACCAAAAGAGCGCGCTTTTGTTCTTCCTTTCTGAGGTTGGTGAGCTGGCTGAAGCTTACGCTGAAGTTGAAGGGGCAGGTTTGACCGTGGAAGAGGCGGAACTGCTGGCTCGGTTTGCCAATCTGGGGTTGGAAGCGGATGAGATTGTGTCGCGCAAGCCTGGCTGGATCCGCAACAATGACCGCTTGCGCAAGCAAAATATCCCGCACGAAGCCGCGGATTGCAACATGATGCTTTCTGTGTTCATGGAGTCCTATGCCCATCTTTCACCCGATGACGCCCTGCGAGAGAAAATGGCGCTCAAACTTGGCTGCAAAGCGGAAGAACTGGATGCGTTTCTGGGGGTGTGAGTTTTAATCGCCCCGACCGTCTCGGTGCGACGGGGTAGGTCAGGTTGTGCAGTTCAACCTGACATCAGAAGTTTAACTTTGTTGATGGCTTTGTTTGCTAGCGTTTGTGACGTCAGGTTCAAGAGAAGAACCTGACCTACGCGCTGACTGAAAGTGGCCGGACAATGAAGAACGCCGGTGGCGAAATGCTGTGCTCGGGCAAGAGCCTACCCATCCGTTTCACGGTAGGCATAGGCGGCACAATCGTGTCGTTAATATCAGATTGACGTTCCCCTCTTCGTGGGTGCAGGCGCTTCGCTCCCGATGTCAGGAGAATCCGTCACTGCGAGCCCCGATTCTGTAAAGGATGCTGACCTAGCAATACGGAAGGGGCGTGGCAGTCTGCAGTTACTTTTTTTTCTATTCCCCTTATTTAGATCACCGGTAGGGGCGAAGCATTCTTTACGAATGGCTTAATAATAGGATTGCATTGTTTTTAAAATGCTTCGCCCCTACGCCAACCGTTACCTATCATTCCGCAATATACCAAACAGAACGGTACAAGACCGTTCCCCACGACAAAATTCTAATTGCGGGAAAACGTCTTTCGTAGGGATGGGGCTTGACCCCATCCGCAATATACCAAACAGAACGGTACAAGACCGTTCCCTACGACAAAAAATCATCTTCAACGCATTAACAGGAATTAATTTATTGCTTACCCCTTTAGCGGTTTGAAGCCCTCGCCCAGGGCCTCATTGGCGTGACCCACCACCATGAACGCGTCCGGATCAGCATCGTGTACGATCGTCTTCAGCCGAATAACCTCCCCTGCAGTTACCACACAAAAAATCACAGGACGGTCTTTCATGGTATAGCCGCCTTTGGCTTCAATGATCGTGGTGCCGCGACCGAGTTCCTCGGTAATCGCTGCCACAACTTTTTCGGTCTCATCGGTAATGATCATCGCCTCGCGGATAATATTGGTGCCCTGCGAGATCATATCCGCCGCTACACCGCTCAGGTAGATCATGATCAGACCGTAGAGAGATTTGTCCCAGCCGAAGAAGAAACCTGCCAGCAATACCGCGAACGAGTCGGTAAGCATGTAAGCCAGTGAGATGGACATACCAAAACGCTGATTCAAGATACGCCCGAGGATGTCGGTGCCGCCGCTGGTGCCGCGCCCCAGGTACACCAAACCCAGGCCAATACCCAGCAGAAGACCACCGTAAAGGGAATTGAGCAGGATGTCATCCGTTATCGGGGCTTGTCCGGTCAGTTCGATCAGGATGTCCGCAAAGATCGTGAAGGAAACTACCGAGAGAATGGTACGGAGCGCGAAACGCGGCCCACCCAGGAAGCGCCAGCCGATGATGAAAAGCGGGATATTACCGAGCAGGGTGATCAAGCCGACCGGTGTACGCCAAAGATAGTAAAGCAATTGGGCGATACCGCTGATTCCCCCGCCGACCAACTGCGCCGGTATCAGGAAGGTGCGCAGAGCCAGGGCTTGCACCAGGCTTCCCAAAATGATCATGAGGTAATCGCGGATTGACCGCCAGCTAAAATCCAACTGCTTAAAAAAATTCTTGATTTTCACATTCACTCCATTGCTATTCAACGCGCAATGATTATAAACCACCCGCGGTGACTGGCATGAGGTTGTTCACTGCATGAATAGTTTTGGTTTGGCAACCTGTAAGACTTACAGGTTGCCAAACCGATTTTTTGCGCGTCAAATCGCTATTTTCCCACCTTGGGGAGCCAATAGTGATGCGTGAAGCTTGGATCGTAAAACAAGGTATAGAGGGTTTGCCAGGCGCTCCAGAGCCCGTGCCTGTCCTGGGTACGGATGCGCAGGTAGTATGGCACGCCGGTGGGGATTGCCGGCGGGTTGAATTGCGTGGCTGAGGTAAGTTGGCCACTGGTAGCTGAAGAAACCGGCCCCCAGTAGACCTCATAAGTGTTGGTGGGATTTAGCCCAATTCCAAGATCGTAGGCTCCTGCCCAGCTGAAGTTTGGATCGTTGCACCAGGGCTGCGGCACGCCATTCCAGGCCTGACAGCCGACACTTGTCAGATGCGGGTTGACAGGGGGCCAGCTGTCCACGTAGAAACTGGCAGTTTTCATCGCTTCCCAGTTGTTGACCTGATCCACGCTGACATAATCAATCGTCACCAGCCCGCTCCAATTGACCCACACAGGTCCGGTATACAGTTTCCAACTTCCCTGGTTGGCACGATAATACGTATGCTTAACCCCGACAGAATTATCTGTGGCTGTCAGCGTGACCGTCACAGGGGTTTTGTACCAGGGACTGATCCCAATCGTGCCGGACTCGCTATAACTGGTAACTGGCGCGATCAAATCAGCACCATAAGGAGCCGCCACAATCCCATCCAGCACATTGTTGTCAATGTTGATCGTGACCCCTCCCCAGGTTTCATTATGATCACCAGAATACTGAAGTACGCGCTGATGGTGAGACCAGTAAATGTCATCCAGCCAGTCCACATCCCAGACGGTTACATCCGGACGATAACCCGGAACGGTATACCACTCCGCAATCCAGGCTGCGTATGGCGGGGGTTGGAGGTTGTAGATTTTATTCTGATCCAGATTCCTGGACGAAGCATACAATCCGGAGATAATGCCGAGTTCCTGCAAGCGGGTGGTCCATCCCTGCACGTACGCCCGGGCGGCGGCCGAACAGGCAGTGGAGTAGGTGAAGGATTCCAGGTCGTCATAAACGACGCTGCCCGATCCATCCGGATTGGTGAGCCCAAGCTCGAGGAGTGTGTCGCGCGCCTGGTTGGCATTATCAACCCCCTCGGCATAGGCCTCTTCGGGATCCCACGAAAAAGGGTATCTAAAGTTCGTGCACGGAGCCTGGGGGCCAACCCAGGTCGGAATGAAGCGCCAGCCCTGGTTGAACAACTGCTGCAAGTAATCAGCTGTGAGCGCGTCGTTGTCACAGTAACGCGAAATTCCACCAATGTAAAGATTCACTACCTGGTATGGACTGCTGTTGAACCAGGTTTGCAGTTTAGCGAGCGTTGGGATCTCACAAACATCAAAGCCTTGTCCCCGGTAAATCTGGATCCACTGGTCAGTATTGAGCCTTTGGTCACCATCCAGCATATTTTGGAACATTCCTTCCTGGATGATGCTGGTTGTCACAGGAGAAACATCAGAAGGCAAGTTCGCCGCCTCCCAATGCTGGCCGCCATCATTACTTGAAAGCAGGAGATTCTTGTTCTCACAGTTCAGGATGCCCGGAGGCAGAGACGCTTCTCCCGCCGAAGGAGCTTGTTTGCAAGTGCTGCCGCTCAGCCCAAGCCACAAGCTCTTGCCATCAAAGCTGCTGATTTGGTTGTAGGCCAGGTCAGATCCGAAGGATGCCTGCCAGGATTGTGGGCTAAGCGCTTCGGAAGCTTGTGCCAGGGCAATTCCCTCAGGCAGGCTCTGCTGGTCAGGCTGGGTCGCCAGGAATACCAGCTCAGACCCGGATTCTCCGCATTTGACCCACGCGGGCAGCAGCAACTCCCCGCCCCCCCATTTGGTTGGCAATCCCACGCGCTGCAGCTCAGACAGCGCGGGGTCATCTGCCAACGGTTGGATGCTCTGCCAGTTCAAGCCTCCGTCCAGCGTTTGATAAAGCCGGCTTGGATCGACCGGGTCAAGCATAAAACCAAGCTTCTCATCCATAAAAACGAACTCTTCAGCTGCCGGCGGTTCGGAAACTGCCCAGGATTGCCCGCCATCGCTTGTTCGCAGCAAAATGCCCATGCTAAAGTTGCCAGAAGTTGCCTGTTTGATCAGAATCCAGCCGTTCCCGTCGTTCTGCCACTGCAGAAACGCTTCCCCGAAAGGTACTTCCTGTAAACTGAGCTCCCGGGTTGGGAGTGTAACGGGTTGGATTTGCCAGGAAAATCCAGCATCAATAGTTTTCAGCAGGTCAAGCCGCCAATCCTCATCGCTCACGCTCAAAGCCAACGCAAACGCGTGGTCGGAATCCAGAAAATATACCTCCACCAATCTTTTGTCCTGATCCAGAGCCGGAGTAACATCCTGCCAGTTAGCCCCGTTGGTTTCCGTGCGATATAAAGCCCCACCTGAACGCAGCCAACCGGTTGCCTTGCCTGTCAGGGCAAATTCCATCTCGGTGGAAATCGAGAAATTTGTTTGCGCCGGGTAAGTATCAGCCCCAAACACCGGCAGGGCTGTTACAACCAACAACACAAAAACCAGAGCCAGCAGGCTGGTTTGGACTGCTATTTTGTTCAAGACCATCGTTTACTCCTCAAGCCCAACACTGAAGTCAGACTGAAAATACGTTGCAAATACTGTTCCATGCCACTTGACACTGAACATTTGTTCTGTTATTATTCTATTGAAAAGAAACGATATAGAAAGGCAGGCAATGATGGCAAGAAAACGCAACGGGCTCAGCCCCAGACATAAGAAAATATTGACCTTTCTGGAAACTTACCTGTCTGACCACGGCTATCCCCCATCCATCCGCGAGATCGGCGACCATACCCAGATCAGTTCGACCTCGGTGGTCAATTATTACCTCAACCAACTCGAAGAGATGAATTATATTGAGCGGGAAAGCAACGTCTCACGCGGCATCAATTTGCTAAAAAATGGCAATGGCAACTTGCTCCAAAACATGAAGACAGCAGTCACTAACTTCGCCGAGCAACTCATTTCCATACCGCTGGTCGGCAATATCGTAGCGGGCGAGCCAATGCCGGTGCCAGCTTCTGACTTTAGTTACTACGACCCGGAATCCGGGGTTGACGTCGCGCGCAGTCTGCTGCCCGCTGGTGACCGCTTGGATGATCTCTACGCCTTGCGAGTGCACGGAGACTCGATGATCGACGCGATGGTCAACGATGGCGACATTGTCGTAATGAAGAAGACCAACCAGGCTCGCAACGGCGAAATGGTGGCAATCTGGCTGAATGATCGCGACGAAACCACGCTAAAGTATTTCTACCTCGAAAACGGACACGTGCGCCTGCAGCCTGCCAATCCCACCATGAAGCCTATCATCATCGATGATCCCAGGATCGTCGAGGTACAGGGTAAAGTTGTCCTGGTCATCCGCCAATTAGACCAGTAAACAGAAACTAATAAGGGGATGAGCTGAGCTGCGCTTCCAGGCTCAGCTTTTTTTGTTCGTCACCCTGAGTATCCTCTGCACTTGTCATCCTGAGCATCTGTTGCGAAGGATCTTACTATTGTCACCAGTCTTATGGTTTCTACGCAAGAAAGGCTCAGAATGCAAACCTTATAGATCGAAAATCTTTACAAAAAAACGCTGCTAAACACCAACCAGTTACAATCAAGCCATGAACATCATTCACTCACAAGACAACACCCCCATCGCTTACGAAACAACCGGCAGCGGACGACTGCTGATCATCGTCACCGGCGCGTTGAACACCCATAACTTCGGCGTCCCGGGCGAGATGGTCCCATTCCTCCAGGAACACTTCACTGTCCTCACCTACGATCGGCGCGGGCGCGGGCAAAGCGGCGACACCCCTCCCTACTCGATTGAAAAGGAGATCCAGGATCTGGCTGCCCTGATCGACCACCACGGTGGCAAAGCGCATCTCTATGGCCATTCGGCTGGCGCGGCATTGGCCCTTTTTACGGCGGCGGAGTTCCCCGACAAGGTGCTCAAGGTGGCTGCCTACGAACCTCCGTTGAGCGGCGGCTGGCTGGAAAGGACCATGACCAACATCTTGATCCGCCAAATTAGCAGACAGGTTGCCAAAGGTAAAAACCTGGCGGTGGTGCTGCGTTTCATGCGCTTCGTGGGCATGGACGAACAGCTGATCAAAGACACGCTTGCCTCAGAGCACGGTCAGACCATCATCGACATGGCAGGCACAATCGTTTACGAGGCCGAGATACAAAAAGCTTCCAGATCCTTCCTTGAAGACCGCGCGAAGAACCTGCGGATGCCTGTTTTAATGCTGGCAGGTACCAAGAGCTTCAAGACCGCTTCCACTATCATGGCATCCTTTACACGCGAAATCCCCCAGGCGGAGTCAAAACTGCTGGAAGGCCAGACCCACTCGGTGGAACCTGCGATAATCTCCCCAATTCTGCAGGAATTTTTCCTACGCTCCTGAGTCTTTTTCGTCCTGCCATTCTGATTTTTTCCTGTCATCCTGAGCTTCTGTCGCGAAGGATCTTTGCAGTGGCATCAGAAGTTCAGATTCTTCGCAAGGGAGGCTCAGAATGACAATCCTGTGGTCATAGCAAGTGATGCAGCCTGTGCCCGCGAAGCAAGGTACAGCGATCTGCCATTCTGATTTTTTCCTGTCATCCTGAGCTTCTGTCGCGAAGGATCTTTGC
>DAISYV010000018.1:22915-25466 GCA_036825115.1 Anaerolineaceae bacterium
CTTTGCAGTGGCATCAGAAGTTCAGATTCTTCGCAAGGGAGGCTCAGAATGACAAACCTGTGGTCATAGCAAGTGATGCAGCCTGTGCCCGCGAAGCAAAGTACAGCGATCTGCCATTCTGATTTTTTCCTGTCATCCTGAGATTCTCTCGCGAAGGATCTTTGCGGTGGCATCAGAAGTTCAGATTCTTCGCAAGGGAGGCTCAGAATGACAATCCTGTGGTCATAGCAAGTGATGCAGCCTGTGCCCGCGAAGCAAGGTACAGCGATCTGCCATTCTGATTTTTTCCTGTCATCCTGAGCTTCTGTCGCGAAGGATCTTTGCGGTGGCATCAGAAGTTCAGATTCTTCGCAAGGGATGCTCAGAATGACAAATGACTGAGCTCAGAATAACCGCTGCTGAATCATGGATGGACGGATCTCTAATCCTGGCTGAACAACGACATCATCATCGCGTCCAGGGCTGCCAGGGTGGGGCTCAGGCTTGCGCCATTGTCCCCTCTGATCATGTCGGTCATGCTGGAAAGGTAAGCTTCGTAATCAATGGCAATTGTTTCCAACTCAGCCTGTGTCAACTGATCGTTGGAAAGCAATGTGCTGTTGATGGGCAGGATCGCGGCGATGTAATACCTTCCATCCTTGCTGATGCCCTGGTAAGTGTAGAAAATATCGTAGTTGACCACACCCACTAAGGCTTGCGAGTAGAGCGTCAGGTAGCGAATGCCGCTATTATGATCAGAATCAAGCCTCTGCTCCAGGACGTGGAAAACCTGGGCTGCGTTGAATGGCGGCAGGAAAGGCAGGCTTCCTTCTGCCTGAAGATCGAACTCTGGATCAGTCAGCAAACCTTGAAGCGTCGCAGCCATGGTCGATCCGAAAGCACCACCTTGTATCAGTTTATCAAAGTCATAAACGTAGATCACCGGGTTGTGGAAGTGGTCTGAAATGGCGTATCCCGTAAAACTAACCATTCGCCGGGCAGGTAGCGCGAATTCCGACCAGCCCTGGTTTGGATCATCGGCCAGGACGGTGGTCACCTCGGCGCTGGCTGCCACTTCAGCAGGCAACTTAAAGACCAAGCCACCAGATTCAATCACAGTGAACTCTCCGGTATAGACAGGGATGACCGTAACCTCCGGGATAGCAGTAGGCTCGGGGGGTACCTCGGTCTCAGTGGGCACGGAAGATGCTGTTGGCGCTACCAGCGTGCTCAGGCTTTCGATCGTGGCAGCCTGCTCGGTGAGCAGCGACTCAAGGGTGGATTGCTGCCCCGGGTCCTCCGTCTCAACAGCTGGCACGGTTGGGTTTGGAGTTACCATCTGGCAGGCTGCCAGGATAAGGCTGACAAATATCAGGCAAGATAAGACAGCGTATTTTTTCATGATGGACCTCTTTTTGGTACTGCAAATATTGGATAATAGTATTCTATGATTTCTGACGTTTAGACACAAGTTTTTGTTCCCGTTCCATTGCTTGTTCTACTCTCTTTTTGTGCTTCAGGGAAGTTAAACAAAAAAGCCCCCTCGAAAGGGGGCGATTGTTTGCTGAAAGACTAAAGAACGACGACTTCAGCGCCGGCTTCTTTGAGCTTGGCAGCGGCGTCATTGGCAACGTCTTTACCAACAGCTTCAAGGACCTTGGCGTCGGCGGTTTCGGCCATTGTTTTGGCTTCAACCAGACCCAGGGAAGTGAGCTGGCGGATGACTTTAATGACTTCGATCTTCTTGGGACCAGCAGCTTTGATGACAACATCGAACTCGGTCTTTTCTTCAACTTCTTCAACAGCGGCGGCAGCCACAGGACCAGCAGCCATAGCCACAGGTGCGGCGGCGGAAACGCCCCATTTTTCTTCCAACAGTTTGACGAGGTCAGCAGCTTCCAACACAGAGAGTTTGCTCAGTTCCTCAACGATTTTTTCTAAATCAGCCATTTTTACTCCTATTTATTCCTTTTTATATTTTTTTATTCAACTTCTCGCTAAAAAACGAGCACACTTATGCAGCCGCAGGCTGCTTTTCCGAATTAGCTTTGATCACCGCAGCCAAACCACGTGCAGGTTCGGCCAGGGTTCGTACCAGTTTGCTGGCGGGTGCCAGGATGGTTCCCAGCAGGGTCGCGCGCATAACGGGCAGGGTGGGCAGGTCAGATAATGCAGAGACCTGTTTGACAGTCAGACCAGCCTTATCGAGGTATCCACCACGAACGGCGAAGGTCTCATTGCCTCTTACCAGCTCCGACAGGGCTTTCGCCACGGATGGTGCGTCTTCAAATGCGAAGACGACCACGTTGTTGCCTTCCCAGAATTTGGGATCATATTGATAGCCCTTTTCTTCCAGGACGCGTGTGAACAAGCGGTTCTTGACGACATGCAGCCGTCCGTCTGTCTCACGCAGTTTGGCGCGGGCGTCGTTGATCATCGGCATGCGCATCTTACTGTAAGACAGGACGAAGATCGCCTTGCTCTGTTCGACCCACTCGCGGTACTGGTCAACCATGACTTCTTTGTGTTCTTTAGAAAACGCCAATGTACTTCAACCTCCTTCCAATCAAAA
>DAISYV010000019.1:0-25461 GCA_036825115.1 Anaerolineaceae bacterium
TGCGTCCGTCCTGCAATTCCGCTTCCACGTGCGTGAGAGCGCCTTTGGGGCAGACGATCGGGCCGATCTGGCAGCCAACACAGCGGTCGAGATCCCACCGCATCAGGTAATTGCGTGTGACCATCGAGCGATGGATCGTCATTTCGTGTTCAGTTTTAGTTTTCTCTGGAATACCGCGACTCATGTTTCTCCTAAAGGTCTGCCGGCAAGGCGTTTAGCTCAGCCAGGCTGAAGACCGGACCGTCTTTGCAGATATATTTTGGCCCAAGATTGCAGCGTCCGCATTTGCCTACGCCGCATTTCATACGCTTTTCGAGCGAAGTGAAAATGGTTTCGGGGGTGAAGCCGAGCTCGACGAGCGCTGGCAGGGTGAATTTGGTCATAATTGGAGGACCACAAACGACCGCCACACTGTTGACTGGGGAAGGGCTAACCTCTTTGACCACATCGGGCACATAGCCAACGTGGTGGAGCCAATCCTGCTCAGGCACATCGATGGCTTGATGCACTTCCATGTCGTCGCGCTGATGCCAGGCAGCGATGTCCTGCTTGTACATGCACAGCCCGGAGGTGCGAGTGCCATAAATAACGGTCAGTTTGCCATAGTCTCCGCGATTGGAGGGGTGGTGCAGGTGCTTGGTGAGGGCGTAGAGTGTCGAAAAAGCGCAACCACCGCCAATGATGACAAGGTCTTTGCCTTTCCAGTCTTCCAGTGGAAATCCGTTGCCCAGAGGACCGCGCATTCCTATCGGATCGCCCGGTTTGAGCTCATGCAGCGCGTTTGTGACAGATCCCAGCTTCTGGGCTGTGAAGCGGACAAAATCCCCTTCCCAGGCGGCGCTTGCGACGCCCAGGGCGGACTCCCCTTTGCCGATAACGCTCAGCAGGCAGAACTGACCTGGGTTGAAAGCGGCGAAGAATTCACGGGCATCCTGTGGGTCATCGAAGCTCAGCTCAAGGGTTTTAAGTGAACGGTCGGTCGACTCGTAATACGCATGCAGGACGTGCATGGGAATAGGCAGATAGGGACTGCGAGCCTCATTAGACATGGGCTACCTCACTTGGAAGTTGATGGGCTTTGCGGAGCATGGCGCGAATATCCAGGCCAACCGGGCAATAGCGCACGCAACGACCGCAGCCGGTGCATCCGATTTGGTTGATCTGATCCACCCAGTAGCTGTATTTATGGTTCAGGCGCTGACGGGTACGTTCCACACGGCTTGGGCGCGGATTGTGCCCGGAAGCCTCGAGCGAATAGGTGCGAAACATGCAGGTATCCCAATTGCGCACGCGTTCACCGCGTTGGGCTTCGTCGACGATATCAAAGCAGAAGCAGGTGGGGCAGAGGAAAGTGCACACCCCGCAGCCCAGGCAGGATCTTGAAACCTCTTCCCAGTATGGGCTATCGAAGTTTTGATCGAGTTTTTCTTTCAGGCCTTCTGTTTCGAAGGCAATAGGCATGCTTGCTGCGGCATCCTGCTGCAATTTGCTAGCTTGGATGCTTTGCTCTTCAGAGGCGGTTTCGAGCTGGGTGAAAAGGCGTTCGCCTTTTTCAGTCAGGGTTTCAACCAGAAAGATCTCGCCAAGATCAGTCAGGATTGCGTCCAGACCTGCGTGGTTGAAGGGTCCAGAGCCAACCGTGGTGCAGAAACCAATATGGCAAGGCACGTGGCAGCCCAAACCGACCAAAACCGTGGCGTCCCGGCGGGCTTGCCAATGGGGGTCTGTGTAGCGTTCCTGCTCAAAAACGGTGTCGAGCATGGTCATGGCATGCGCGTCGCAGGGACGGATGCCAAAGATGATACGGGGAGCAGTTTCAAGCGGGACTTTTTCGTAGCCGCCAAATTTTGTAAATTTCAGCAGCGCCTCGGAGGTCGGCAAAAAGAGTGCTTTCGGCGGAATGCGCGTGTTGTGGGCTTTATCGAAAGCAAGTTCAAATCCATCCTGCAGCGGCAGAAAATGGGTGTAATTCTGCAGAGATTGCGGGGCATAAACTTCATAATCCTTGCGCCAGGCATCCAGCAGGTGATTGAGTTGGTCTTTTTTGAGGATCAGGTTCATGATGGCTCTCCTCAAACCACGAAGCGGGACTTATCGTCCAGGGTGATGGTCGAGAACGGCGGCGGAGTAGTGGCGTCGAGTCCAACTTCAAAGTTGTACTTTCGGCGCATGTCATCGTTGAGTTTCTCGGTCAGGTAGGTCATCTTGATGTCCATCGGACAGGCACGTTCGCAAGCGCCGCAGCTGGTGCAGCGCCCGGTTTGATGGAAGGCGCGCACGATGTGCCAGCCTTGCATACCTGCGGGGGTGGTGCCGCTTTCGGTCCAACGCGGGCAAATGTGATCCACGAAACACTCTTCGCAGTAGCACATCGGGCAGGCTTCCCGGCAGGCATAGCAGCGAATGCAGCGCTCGGCTTCCTGGCGGAACCAGGCATGCCGTTCCTGAAGCGATAACTCCGCAAACTCAGCAACTTGCTTACGTGCCAGGGCGGGATCGCCTTCGGGCAGGAGTTCGCCGATTACGATATCAGCAGAAACAGGGTTTGGATGAATGCAGCGGGCGCAACTTTCGTGCAACAAGCTATCTTTTTCAAGGGTGTAATACCCTGATTTCGCTTCTACGAGGACGGTGTTGTCACTCTGCTCGATAACGCTGACCACTTCTTCACCGGTTTGTTCAACGATCTTTCGCCAGTCGATAATGCCCTCACAGGGCACGCCGATAAGGTAGAGAGATTCTCTTGGATGTTGCCCTTCGAAAACCAGGGCGTTCACTGAGCGATTCTCGCAACCCCGCACCAGCATGCCGATCTTTAGGGTCTTTGGAAAGCGGGTGAGATAAGTTGCAAGATTATTCTGGCAAAGAGCGTTGTATACAAGCTGGTCAACTTCCTCAGCTGTTTTGAAAAACGCGGGCTGCGGGTGGAGGGGGGTGTCGCCGGCTTTGAAACCGATGACCATGTCCACCACGCCTTCAATCAGGAGTCGTTTGGCTTCAGCTTTGAGGGCGTCTAAATCATGCATTGGCACCTCCAGCTGTTTCGTTTACGCGCGTGGCGAGGTTGTGGGCAGGTCCGAGGGCTGTTATCTGCGCTTCGAAGGCAGCCAGTTCCTTTTGGATGATGCCGCGATCCTGCAGATCCAACCACAGGAAGCGGATGCGATCCTGTTCATAACCGATGTGGTTGAGATAATCGGAAAATTCTTCCAATTGGCGTCTGGCTGCGATGTTGCCAGTTTTGAAGTGGCACTGCTCAGGCAAACAACCACTGACCATGACGCCATCCGCGCCGCCCTGAACCGCGTTCAGGAGATAAAGCGGGTTGATGCGTCCGGTGCAGGGCACCTTGGCAAGGTGGATGTTTTCGGGCAGTTGGGTGTCGACCCATTCCTGATCGGCCGGCGAGAATAGGCACCACTGACATTGAAAAAGGACTAATTTGGGTGTCTCGCTCATGAGAATACCCTCTCTGTACCAAGCCATGATAATAACGTGTCGATCAATTCGGCGTCGTTGTAATCCTCAGCCAGGCGAATGGAAGTGGAGCGGCAGGCAGCTGTGCACATACCGCAAGCCATGCACTTGCCTGCATCCACTGAGGCAACCGTCAGGGTACCGCGGAACGGGACTCTTTTTTCAACCAGGCTAATGGCTTCGTAGGGGCAGATCTTGACGCATAAGCCGCAAGCGACACAGGTGGATTCATCCACCCTGGCAACCTGGTAGGGGTTTTTCTTTCCACTCTCGACTGCCAATGCCTTAACAGCGTTGATCACGCCGGAAATGTGGATTTTTTGCGGGCAGGCGGGGTAGCAGAGATCACAGGCGGTACAGAGCCAGGTGGTTTTGTCGGCAAAGGCATCATCGTCCATGTTGAAGACAGCCTCGCGAATAAGACGGCGCGGGTTGTAGCTGCTCTCGAGCTTGGTTTGGATCATGCATTTGCTGGTGCAGGTGCCGCAAGAGTAGCAAAGCATCAGCATGTCGCCGCCGGGAATGGCTTTGACGCGTTCAGAGAGAACGTTGGGGTCAGTGAAACCGCTCATGCCGGAACCGCCTTTCCTAGCATTTCGTCTACGATAAAGTCCACCTGTACCATTGCCTGGGCCACACCAGGTACATCACCCAGTTTGGTCAGTTTCTTAGCCATTTCAGGTTTCAGGCGCTCAATCTCAGCTTTCAGGACATCCTCAGGGATAGCATCCAGTGCTGCTTGCATTTCATTAATGACACGGGCATATTTGTCGCCTTCAGCGGCGCTGATCCACTCCACGCGGAAGCGGCCTGGGCTCATCTGCAGCCGCTCGAACATCTTTTCAAGCCGCGCGGCGCGTTTGGCACCAGCGATCTGACCGGTGATGTAGTGGCAGTCCTGTGGGTGGCAGCCGGAATAGAGGATGGCTCCCGCGCCGAGGCGATAGGCTTCGTAGATCAGGTCAGCATCCATGCGCGCCGAGCACATCACGCGCAAACCACGTTCGTTGGCGCTGTATTCGAAATGCGAAGTGCCGGCGAGGTCCGCGCCGCCATAAGAGCACCACTGGCAGCGGAAGGCAAGAATTTTCTTTTCAGGTTCGATCGCCAACAGGGTGCGGATTTGCGCCAGCACCTGGGCGTCGGTGTAGTGGAGTTGGGTGATCGAGTCGTGCGGACACTCTCCAACACATGCGCCACAGCCGTGGCACTTGGCGGTGATCACTTCGGCAGCGAGACCCTTGGTGTAGTCGATGGCTCCGTATGGGCAGGCTCGGGCGCAGATGCCGCAAGCTTGACCTTTAGCGCTGACGCAGCGATCCGGCCAGACAACAGCTACGGTCGGTTCGATCTGCCAGCTGTCGGAGTGTAGAATGCGCGAGGCGCGGGAAGCAGCCGCGGACCCTTGGGCAACGCTGGCTGGGATGTCTTTGGGACCCTGGCAAGCGCCGGCGAAGAAGATGCCGTCGGTGGGGCTGTCCATCGGGCGAAGTTTGGGATGGTATTCCATGAACCAACCGCCAGGAGATTGCGCAACGTTGAGCACAGAGCTCATGTGGTTCTGGTCGGGTTGGGGAATAGCAGCCTGGTTTAGCATCACCATGTCATATTCGCGTTCGATCACCTTACCGAGCGTGATATCTTCGGATGAGATGAACAGCTGGTGCGTGTCGGGATCCTCCGTGATCTCGGAGGGGCGTCCCTGGATAAAGCGGATGCCGGACTCGCGGGCACGATCGTAAAACTCTTCGTAGCCCTTGGAGGGAGTGCGGATATCGATGTAGTAAATCGAGATTTCGGTATTGGGATGCATTTGCTTAAGAAGCAGCGCGTTTTTGATGGCGTACATGCAGCAGAAGTTTGAACAACTTGTATTGTAGCGTTTATCGCGTGAGCCGACGCAGTTGATGATGGCGATGTGCTCGGGTTCTTTTCCATCACTGGGGCGGATCAGAGCGCCGTGGGTCGGACCGGCTGAGTTGTTCAGGCGTTCCATTTCCATGGCGGTGATCACGTTCGGGAAGCGACCGAAACCGTACTCGGTCATGGGGGAGGGGTCAAAGTGACCAAAGCCGGTCGCCACTATGATGGCGCCGATTTCCTGTTCCACCAGTTTATCTTCCATGCTGAAGTCAATCGCTTCGAGGGCTCCGCAAGCCTCCACGCATTTGTAGCAGTGGATGCAGGCATCCATATCGATGTTGTAGATCAGCGGTACTGCCTGGCTCATGGGGATGTAAGCAGCCTTGCGCGGGGCAAGATTCATTTCAAAGTAGTTGGGGATTTCCACCGGGCAAGCCTTGGTGCAAGCGCCGCAGCCATTGCAGCGATCCGCGCGCACGTATTTGGCTTTTTCCCGCAGGGTTACGACAAAATTGCCGACGTATCCTTCGACTTTTTCAACTTCTGTAAAGGTCTTTACTTCGATCAGGGGCTGACGCGCCGCGTCAACCATTTTTGGTGCAAGAATTCATATACTACAGTCCATCGTTGGAAAGGTCTTGTTAAGTTGCGCCATGACCCCTCCAATCGTTGGTTCTTTTTCCACCAGGGTAACCGGGATGTTCTGTTCAGCCAAATCAAGCGCGGCGTTGATACCAGCCACACCACCGCCAATGACCATGGCGCGTTTGGTGACGGGAACTTTGATCATGTTGAGCGGCGTCAGGAATGACGCCTTGGCGACTGCAGCCGCGGTTAGGTCTTTAGCTTTTTCAAGCGCGCCTTCGCGGTCATGGCCGTGCGCCCAGGTGCATTGTTCGCGGATATTTGCCATTTCCATCAGGAAAGGGTTCATTCCGGCTTCAGCGACGCAGCCGCGGAAGGTGGGTTCGTGCATACGCACCGAACAGGCAGAGACAACCACGCGGTTTAATCCGTACTTGGCGATGTCTTCTTTGATGAGACGCTGACCGCTGTCGGCACAGGCATACATGGTATCAATCGAGCGAACAACGCCGGGAAGTTTGCCAGCGAATTCCACGACTTCTTCCGGCGGTATGACTCCGGCGATGTTGCTGCCACAGTGGCAGACGTAAACACCGATACGGGGCTCATCCTGCGGAAAGTCCGCGGCGTGGCTCTTGGTGATGGGGTCTTCACTCATTTGGGATCCGTAGCTTTCTGAGGAATGTCATACGATTCGGAGATGAGAGCACGACGGGACCTTTGGGCACGCTGGTCGGGTGTGGTTAAAGAGAGTGCGTCTTTGGGGCACCACTTGACACACTGAGGACCTTCGGGGTCGTCTTTGCACTGGTCGCAGATCTCCGCCAAGGTGGTTTGTGGGTTGATGGAGATCGCGCCGAAATCACAGGCTTCGATGCACCAGGCGCAGCCATCGCACTTGGTAGCATTGATGTCGATGATACCGGTCACGGCGTCCTGGGTGAGGGCATCGCGTGGGCAGACGATCACGCAGGGAGCGTTTTCGCAGGTGCGGCAAGCGATGGCCGTGATGAGAACTTCATCAACGCGCACGGTGCGGATGCGGCTGCGATAGGAGTTATATTCTCCGGTTTTCGAGAAAGAACACGCGTATTCACACAGTTGACAACCTACACACAGGTTGGGGTCGCAATCAATATAAGCATACTTTGAAGTACTGGTTGCCATAAGCTCCTCGTTAAACTCCGATTTGTTCAGCCACGTCGGTCATGCCGAGTTTGATCAACAGTTCTTTAGGGATCAAACCTTCCTCAGTCCAGCCCTTGGCTTTGTAATATAGTTTTTTCATGTACTCGAGCTCTTCATCGGTCACAAATGTGTTGGCGCCAGGTCCCTTGGTGAAGGGATCATGCTTCCAGCGCCAGGGCAAGTCGTCATCCTTTTCGGTCCAGCCTTCGCGGATATTGAAGGCTTTCTTAATGGTGCAGGCGTGGATGCCAATCTGGTCTACTTCATCGTAGCCAAAGTTCCAGCCAGTGGTGGCGTTGATCAGGTTGGCGATGGCAGGCCAGGCTCCAGCCCGGTCGGCTTTGCCGGTGAAGCAGCGCCGAATGAATTTGCACAAAGGCAACGTGTCGTAAACGGCAGCGTATTCTTCCGAATCGGCAGCAACACGCCCGCGAGTTTCATCCACCGTGAGGCGGTTGGTTTCGCCTTTCATGTCCGGGTCATAAGCGGAGGAACGATTGTGGCAGCCACCGCGGGTGCCAGTAGCAAGCCCGAGGGCGAAGGTTTTGAGGGAGCGGGCGTCATAGCCAGCGGATTCAAGACCTTTGGTATTGACTGCCCATTTGTAACTCTCGGTACCACGTTCCTCGTCGATGATCTTGCTTGCGATGCGGGTGCCCTGGGCAAGGATCTTTCCAATGCCTTCCTGGTCCCGGATCATTTCAGCCACGGCTACAGCGGCTTCACCGTTGCCGAAGCGCAATTCGAGCCCTTCGGGGTGAGCCTTGCTGGCAAAATCTTCTTTTTTCAGAACGCCCTTCTCGTAGCACTCCATCGCCCAGCCGATGGTGACACCCATGGTGATGCTGTCCATGCCATCCTGATCCGAGATGGTGATCAGTTTGATAGCAGAGCGCATATCTGAAATGCCCAGGTTCGAGCTGTTGGCAAAGAGACTTTCGTATTCGATACCTGTCATCGCGCCGGCAAACGGTCCGGTTTTGACCATGGACATTTGCTCACAGGCGATCGGGCACTGGGCACAGGCAATCACTTTGACCTTGTGGTGCTTGTCCAGGTATTCACCGCTTACCAGTTCGGCGTCTTCAAAAACGCCCTCCTGGAAGTTGCGTGTCGGTAAAACGCCAAGTTTGTTGGTGTTGAGCAAACCGGTGGAGGTGCCGTAAACGCGGTATTTTTCTGTGTCTTTGCCTTGAGCACTCTTGGAAATATCGTAGGAAAGCTGATTGAGCTTTTTGGGGTCAAAGACCTTCACGCCATGCGTTCCCCGAATGGACACTGCCTTGAGCTTCTTATTGCCCCAAACCATGCCATGACCGGTGCGGCCTGCCTGGCGACCATCGTTGGTCACGTTGGCGTAGCGCACGAGATTTTCACCGCAGGGACCGATGGTGCAGGAACGAACCTGCTCATCACCAAGTTTTGTTCGAATGGCTTCTTCGGTTTCGAAGGTGCCTTTTCCAAGCAGGTAGGTGGCGTCGTTGAATTGCACACGCTCATCATCTATAAAAAGATGAGTCCAACGATCGCAGCTATTGTGCAGTACCAAACCATCCCAGCCAGCACGTTTCAGAGCAATCGAGAACCAGCTGCCTGAAAGACTATCACCGATGAAACCAGTCAGAGGCGATTTGGAGGCCAGCCCAAATTTGCCGCCCACGGGTACCGGGGTGCCGGTGAAGATGCCGTTGGCGAAGCAAATCGGGTTGCCGTCATCCAGAGGATTACAGCCGGGAACGATGTTTTCCCACAGAAGGCGTGAAGCCATTGAGACTCCGCCAATGTAAATTTTGTACCATTCCTCAGGTTTGGTTTCGATCCAGTTTTTCTTGGTTTTCAGGTCAATATGAAGGATTTTTCCACTATATCCGTGCATGCTTACTCCTGTATGTGGTCAAGTTGGAAGAAATAGACGAACATCTCTGACATGGTTAATAAGATGTGGTTTTGGTATCTCACGGGCATAAGTATAACTTAATATGCCAAATGTGGCACAAATGAATCCGGAATATTATGTTAGTTGATATGCGTGGAAGAATACATGATCGTGAAGCCGTGCTCAATAATTGAACAAGAAAATACGATTGAGTTTAATTTGTGACAAAATTCCTTGCGGATTGAGATTGAAAGACGCTATTTTTATCAGTCTTGTAAATAAAAAATTCGATCAAGAAAGTGAAGGCGAATCCGGTCTCTCCCTGGTAGGGTGCGGTTGGCGTCAAAGTCTCTCGTCCTAGCTCAACATCGATATATCCAACCCACTCTACTCGCTGTCACAATAAAAATCCGGTGAAAATGCCAATATTTGGATTCCACCGGATGATGAATTGGTAATTGTAAAGTTATCGCGAGGTGCTCAGCTTCAACATCTCGCCTTTTTGGTTGAAGGTCACGCGGGCGAAGTGGTTGTGGCTGTGCTGACGATATTCGTAGCTCTTCTTCAGTGTGACCACATAGCGCTGGCTCTGACTGACGTAATCGAATTTCTCTCTATGCGCCTGGACCATGGCTGGATCGAGCTTGAAGTTGGTTAACTGCGGGTTGAGGGAGACAGTGGCGTCATCCAGACCAGGCAGGTAACTGCTGATGACCTTCCTAACCTTGTCAAGAATTTCGGTCGGCATCTCGCTGGCTGCCACGATCAATTCCTCGCGTGAATCACTGATGGTCTTGAGTTCGGGCGTTATCGTTGGGCGAATGGATGGTTTTGAGACTTCCTTGATGTTCGCGCTGGAGGTCAACGGATCGCCGTAAAGCACAAATGAGAGAATGGTCTTCTGGTCTTCCCCGTCCAGGTAACCCTGGTCCTCGGTCATTTTCTTTGCCAGGGCGAGCTTGGCGCGCATCAGGGCATAGCCAACTGACACTTCCGCTTTTACGTGAGTCCAAAAGTGATAAGCGAGCAAATCGGCAGCCACCAGGTTTTTGCTCACGGAACCATAAGCGATACAAGTGGAACCAATAAATGCCCGCGTCCCGCATGCAAGGAAGTTTAGCGAAATGGCTTCATTAACCTTCTTATCGAGGACATTTGCGCCGTAGCATGCCTCGCTCATCACAATTTCGGGGGAGGACGTTTGCGTGCTGAAATTGGCAGGCTCCATGGCAACCGGATACTCCGGATCACCGGAGGGCTTGGCGAGGTCGCGCTGACCATACCATTCGGGTGAATCTTTAAGCCCGTGGAGGTTGAAATAGGCGAATTTCGGGTCGGGGATTTGCCCGTTCAGCAGGTTGTTGTTGGTGGTAGGTGGAGAACTCTTAAGCCGCTCCGCGTGGTCGATAACCGCAAACACCTCTGAGGAAGCAGGCTTCCAGACTTCAGCAGTGCAGCCGATGTTATCAGGCTTTTGAAAGCGAACATTGAAGGACTGGAATCTTTGAACCAGGCTCCAAAGCAGGTTTGCCAGAATGTTGGTTGAAACACTCTTTTTCGATTTGACCTTCAGTTCATATTCCTTGGTCAGGAAGCGAATCTGCTCAAGAAGATAACCTGCATCTGTGCCGGCTTCGTCCGGGATACGCCCCACTGGCCACTGTTGGATGAAGTAATTCTCGTCCAAAGTGGCATAAGGGTTATCCGAGGGCACGTTCAAATCGGAATCGTCGGTGGGATTGGGCAAAATATGGAACGGCACGATATCATGCCCGCCAATGATTAGCAGCGCGCCAATCATCTCCCCGCGGGAAGCAAGTTTGGCATCCAGGTCCGTAAGAGAGAGTTTTATTTTCCAGGCATCGCTGGCATGGATGGGGTCCAATCCCAGTTCGCGTGCGCTGGCTTCATCATCCGGCACGTAAACGAGGCTGTTCCAGCCTGGGAGATCGACGATATTGAGGCAAAGTTTGCGCATCGATTCGATCACGACATCAGCTGTATTTGCGCCATATTTTTTCTCCAAATTTCCGCGTGAAGTCAGGATCACATAGCTCGGGAACCGACCGTCGGTGTTTAACAGCTCGGATTTGTTGATCTTCCGGGCGACTTTTTCAAATTCAGTCTGGATTTCAGTAAGAGCAGTAACTGCAGCCTCTGACTCGGGTGAGATTGGCATTGATTTCACTATGTTGGGAGAATGGGTGGCAGGAACTTCGTTAGTGTGTCCGGAAGGCAAAGGGGGCGTAGCAATATCCTGCAGGAAGAAAGAACTTGTCGGTACCTCCGAGTAATCCACATCCCCTGACTCAGACAGTTCGTCAACAAGGTAATCCGGCAGGTGAAGCGCCAGGGTGGGGTCGTCATCAATGATTTCTTCAGCGGTTTGGGGCATTGCTTGCTTGCCAATAGTGTCCGTGGCAATAAAATCCGCGTTTGAGAGTACGTTCCACCCCAAATCAGCTGCAACCGAGGCCGGCACTGGCAAGTCAAGATAGACCTTGAGATCCTCCGGCCAGAGGGGTTTGAAATTGTGGTTGGGACCGAGGAGGCGATTGATGACCTGCCCGCTGACGTCATGCGCGGCACACCAGTGCATTTTTTCGACACCAGATGAATCGTCGCCCTGTTGAATATCCGCAATCGCTGAGAGCACTTTTATCTGGACACAGTCCGGCCATCGGCTGTTGTATATGCCCGCGAGAGTTTCGAGCAGGGTGATGTTGCCGGTCTTGTGGATAATTTGCATGTGGAAGGCCGCAGGCAAGGGAGAACGTGGATTGTGCGCCAGGGATTCAAGAATTGCTTTCTCCGCGCCGGTTAGATCCCCGCTTTCCCAGGCGTTACGCGCAGCGATCAAGCCATCAAGCCAGGAGGTTGATGATTTTCCCTTGGAAGCCCCACGCTGCAGGTAAAGTTGGTTGGCATGGGTTTCACGGCTGCTCTCTCCGGTAAGCCGATCCAGCAGGCTGGCGGCTTCCACGAATTCAGGATCATATGCCAAAAGCTTGGACAGGTTCTTGATTGCCATTTCTGTATCGCCAAGCTCAGCCAGTACTGAAGCATAGATGAAACTGATCAGAAGATCTCCAGGATAACTTGCCAACCAGATCAAAGAAGCCTGGCGAGCAAATTGGAATTCGCGGTTACTCAATGCGGTCTGTAGCAGAGTCAGGAACTTGCCGCGCCTGACAACCAGCACTTCATCACTTTTGCGGGCGTTGTATGGTCTCATCTTTTGGGAGCCTCCTGGAGGTTGTTGACAATATTGAGTGCTACCACCGCAGCGAGCTGCCGGCGGATGTTTTGGTCTGATGGAGAAAGCTGGGAAGCCTGGCGCAGCATAAATTCAGCGTTTCGATAATCACGGCTTTCCTTATAGGCAGCTGAAGCCTGGAGGTAAGGTCGGGGATCATTGTTGACCATCGCGATGGCCTTATGGTAGGTCTGGATGGCATTGCTGATCTCGCGTCGATCCTGGTATGTTAACCCCATTTCCAGATAGGCTTCCACCAATCCTGGTTGCAATTCAATTGCCTTGGAGAGGTGTGCCAGCGCCTGGTCCAGGTTGCCGCGGACGCGATCCACCGTGCCAAGGGCAACCAGGGTTTCAGGGTTGGACTGGTCCAAAACCAAGCTGCGCTGCAGAGTCTGCTCTGCTTTTTCGATCTCGCCAATTTGAATTTGTTTTTGGGCGAGATTGTTCAGGACAGCCACATTTTCGGGGAAATTTTCTGTGAGTTTTAGCGACGCCAGGACTGCCTGCTGGGGATTGCGAGCGTTATCCAGATCAATTTTTTGCAGCTCAAACGGCACGGGGTTTTCCACAACCGCGAGGGCAAAGTGGATTGCCTGCCGTGCTTCCTCCGGCTTGTTGCTTTTGAGCAAAGCCTTGACTTTCACGTGCCAGGCAATTTCATTTTTGGGGTCATTTTTTAGAATGGCGTCAGCCTGGCGCATTGCTTCAGGGAGTTCCTGCCTGGCAAGAAGTGACTGAGCAATCCCTTCATCGTAAAGGATGTTTCCTGGGTCCAGTTGGCTGGCTTTGCGCAGGCACTGGATGGCGATTTGGTGTTCGCCGAGCTGTTGGTTGATGACCGCCAGGGAGTGCAGCGCCTCTGGATTGGAGGGGAATAGATCGGTTGCTTTGCCAAAATAATCTTTGGCGGCGTGGTAATCCTTCTCCAGCAACTTCACATCTCCAAGCATTTGCCAGTACTGGGCGTTTTTTGGGACGAAGCGGATGGCTTCTTCCAGGTGTTTGGCTGCCTCAGGGTACTGGCCGGCATCCAGGCGCATAGTGGCGGCCATGGCGTGCCAATCGGGTTCATCTGGCCAAATAGACAGCGCCGTTTCAATCGATTCTGCTGCCTGGAGAGGATTGTTTCGAGTGGCGATGGCTTGTAGTGCGTGCACAACCGGGTTATCAGGTTGGCTTTCAAGTAGTTTCGCTGCAATCTTTGCTGAGGTGTGGGGGTCCGTATGCAGGTTTTGAATTGCCTGCTGCAAACTGACATCCGCATCTTTGCTAAAACCTGAAAGGACATCCGCGATGGAGGCATCGTCCACCAGCACTGAAAGAACCTGGGCGGCTTGTTTGCCGTTGGTAATCAGCTTGTGCAAATTGTTTTCTTCTGACCAATGACCGTTTTTTAGCGCTTGATTGATCTTCAGAGTAGGCAGCAACTCTGTCGGGGCGATGTCTCGACCGGCGATTGAGATCTGTTCTTCAATCAGGTCAAAATCAGAATGCTCTGAGTCGAAAGATGATGGGGCGTGTGTAAGGATTCGCAGAAAATGCGCATTATTTGTTTGCCTGATCTTATCCGTCAGATATTCCGCCAAAAGTTTGTTGGCGATTGGGTTAATTTTGACGACTGAAAGGGCAGTTTCGAGCAGGCGATCGGCAGTTTCCCAGCTGGTCTGTTCCCAGGAAGCTTTAGCCACCGCCAGGGCGTGCCAGACCCAACTGAAATGCCGGGCAATATCGAAGGCTTGCACCTGCTGCTGGATTTCTAACTCATCATTCATCTCCACTGCTTCCAGTAATAGGGACGCGGCTGATTTTGCGTTGCCATTCTGACGCGCAAACAAACTCTGGAGGGCTTTGGCAGTGGGTGAGTTGGTTTTATCAGCAAGGTAGTGCTCCCAGAGCAAGCGTGCTTTGGGCAGGTCATCATGCAGAACCGCGTCAAGCGCGAGGAGGGATGCTGTGGAGGTTGCGGCTTGGGGGCGGGTTTCCTGGGTGTTAAGGAAATCAAGCGCGTTTGATAAGACCTCTGATTGACTGGTTGTGAGGGCTAGTTCGAGCTTGAGGAGGAAAGCTGGCTCGCTGCCCGGGTCAGCATTTAGCGCCAGAGCCGCGTGTTTTTGTGAGACAACCAGGTCGCCAATCATCCGTTCCAGTTGAGCTGCGCGGTAGTAGAGCCCGGCGCGGTTGTAGGGAGTATAGTCCAGGCTTTGTTCTGCAGCGTCCCCGGCTACGCTTCCAAGCGTTTCCGGAGCAAATTCCATCTTGTTCAGGATTTCCTCAAGAATCTCAAGAGCTGGCAAAAATTCCCGGTTTGCCGCGAGTACATCAGACTTCAGTAATGGATAAGCAATGTCGGATTGAAGTGCAGGCTCGAGGTCTTTTACCAATTGAAGAGCGGCAGCAGAATCGCCGAGTTTTAGCACTGAATAAATCAAGTCGCGACTTTCTTCAAAATCCGGGAATGGATTGTCGGAGATGGCTTTTTTGATGATGCGGGAGGCCTCGTCCGGTTGATCCATGTGGAGGTAAATGTTTGCGACGTTAACGTACTCTTCAGTCTCAATCTCTTCGAGTTCGAGCATCTGGTTGAGGGTATCTTTGGTGTCCTCAATCTGATTCAGATTGACATAAGTGCGAGCAAGCGTCAGATAGAGCGCCTTGTCGTCCGGTCTGAGGTGAATGGTGTCCTTAAGCACCTGGATGGCTTCCCGCGCGTTGTTGTGCTCGCTCATGAAATCGCTGTACCAAAGCACATTTTCGATTTCGGTTGGAGCGATCTGCATAGCGGAACGCGCTGTCGCAAAACCTTCATCCTCAAGGTTAGCTGCCATAAACGCTTTTGCGAGGATGTGACGGGTAGGCAGATCATCAGGATCGGTTAGAACCGCTTCCTGAAGTGACGCGAGGCTGATGTCTGTCAGCCCAAGCGCGAGAGCGGTTTGCCCGGTTTGGAACTGGAGGTGATGGTAAGAGCGAGGAGCTCTTGCCTCCGGGTAGTCCAGAAGTTGGAGATAGTCCTGGTAGGCGGCTTCGTGCATGCCAAGGGTCGCTTTGAGATCTGCTTGCAACAGACGCATGTCAAACAGTCCGTCCCGTTCCAGTTGGCGTTCATCCATTATGGAAAGCAACTGCGACATCTCTTTAAGTTCCTGGGCTCCGGGTTTGATCTCGTGGCTGTAGCTTTTGATTAGAAGTTCAGCGTAGGATTTCAAGCTTTCATCGGAGCGGTTTGCCTGCCAGGCAAATCGCAGAACAGGCTTCGCGCTATTAAGGTCTCCCATGGCGGCCAGCGTTTGCCCCAGTACAGATGCCAACTCCGGATCCGAGGTGTAGTCTTGCTCGAGTGGAGCAATGGTGGACCAGGCTTCATCAATGTAACCATGAGTTAAATACGCTTTGGCAAGAGACTTGCGAACATTTGAACTTGATGGATCGAGCTGAAAAGCCTGCCTGAGAACGCTGATGGCTTCAGTTGGCTGGTCGTTCGCGAGGTAAAGCGTTCCAAGCGCGCTCAATATTTCCGGGTCGTCTGGCAAAGCTGCTTTGGCTTTGCGCAGGGCTTGCATAGCTTTGGCTTCCTGCCCGAGGTTGATCCAGATTCGGGCAAGTGAGAGCCAACTGGCGGGTTTTTCCGGAGCTACGGCAGAAGCCTTTTCGAGGTATTGCACGGCTTCAGCGTTCCGACCAGACGCGATCAGGGCACTGCAGAGCAAGACCAAGGCTTCTCCGTCAAATTCGTCCTTTTTTAGGAAAGCCTGCGCAATCGGGATCGCTTTATCAGGCTGGGCAGCCTTAATCGCGATTTCTGCGAAATTGAGCAGGTCCGCGCGGGAAGGTTGGCTTGAGGAGTGGATCAGTTCCTGGTAAATCTTCAGGGCGTTTTCCGGCTGTTGCGATTGGAGAAAAAGCGCGGCAAGGTCCTTCTTGTTAGTTTGGTTTTGAGGTTCAAACAAGGTCAGTAATGCGCTCGATTCAATTGCTTCGTCAATGTTGGCCATGTGGCGGTCGATCTGACCTGCAAGTTTGATGATCTTAAGATCATTAGGATTTTCAGCAAGTGCTTTACGGATGAAATTGCTGGCGGTTTGGTACTTCTTGTTTTCAAAGGCATAACGGGCAGCCTTGAGATTGTCTGATTCAGAAGAAAATCGAGAGGTGCCAGTTTGAAGAGTCTTTTTCTCGAGTGCTTTTTCCAGCGATTGGCTGCCCTGAGTGTCACTTGAGCTGATGACGGGATAGCGCAAAGCGTAAAGCGCCCTGGTTGCGTCATCCGGGATCTCCTGGAGGAGTTCGTAACCATAATCATGGTCATCATGCGAGATAAGAAATTCCGCGTATTCCTTTTTGTAGGTGGAATTGTCCGGCTGCAGGCGCAAAATTTCTTCCCATGTTTTACGTGCTTCTTCGGGATTAGAGGTTTCAAGTTCAAAGGCAAGGTCTCGCAGCACTTCCGCCTGTTGACGGTTCAGGGCGTTAAATGCCTGGTCAATCGCGCGGGAGGCTTGCGCGGGCTGACCAGCAATTTGACTCAGAACAGCATACTGGCGGTACGTTTCGACTGTTGATTTGTCCAGGTTTCGCGAGTTTTGTTCATTGGCTGATTGTGTCTGCGCCAGGAAACTGTTTGCCAGGAGTTTGATCAGAGATTCATCTTCAACGCTTCGCATCGCGCGGAGAGTTGAAATTTGGAGGTTGATCGGAGCCTTTTGAAGTCTGCGTTGATAAGCCTGGTAACGCATGCTTTCATTGGCAGGGCTGGCAGCCACTTGGTGAAAGATCAATACGCCAAGTGGCTCCGCGTGTTGATCTGAGAGCTCAGAGATTAGATTTTCCAGGGCAGTTTCAAAGTCCGGGGCAAGCTGGGGAAGAATGGCAAAGGCTGTTTTCCAAACCGGAAGGCGTCCTTTACCAGAGAGCAGAAGAACCGACAGCATTTTCCACGAGCCTTCCTTTCGGCGGAATTCGCGCAGGTGGAGGGCAAGAAGAGCAGCATCCGCCAGGCTGGTTGGTTCGAGACCGGTGAGACGGGTCATTTCGTAGACATTTTGAACACGGTCAATTATCTCCGAAGGGAGGTCAAATTCAAGGTTGGTCAGGTTATTTCCGGGCAGGGAA
This sequence comes from Anaerolineaceae bacterium, assembly GCA_036825115.1. Classification (GTDB taxonomy): domain Bacteria; phylum Chloroflexota; class Anaerolineae; order Anaerolineales; family Anaerolineaceae; genus Mesolinea. The sequence goes on from DAISYV010000019.1 coordinate 17,358, forward strand.
TGATCGAGAGAGAAAAGCGCCAGAACGCCAGGCTGCCAGCGGGACAGGTCATCGGAAGCAAAAGTCAGCCACTGTTCCAGGTCAGGCGTGCTTTCAAGATAGTGCCAGGCAAGCGGTTCAGCGCGAAAGGCACTGACAATTTCACGCGCGGTTTGCGGATCGAAACTGACCCGGATCTGATCGAGCAATCTCTCAATTGACATTATCACTCCTCTAAAGAAGGTTAGGGCAGGGCTCCAATGAAGGGTTTCAACATATAATACGCGCCCGCAAACAGGACCAGGCTCAAGAACACAAAGAAGATTCCGATGCCAGTGTTGGACTTGGCAAGGTCATTCAGGGAGCTGATGAGAAGGGAGGCGTTTCCTACCAGCCCTGATACTCCTTCGGTGATGCCTTTTTCAGCCAGTTTGGTAGTCGATTCAGCAATGGTCTGAATCCCGCGGCCAAGCGATTGCTTGATCAGGATGACGATGCTTAGGATCAAGCATAGAAACCCCAGCGCGAAAAGCACGATTGAAACAATTAATAGGATCTGAGTTCCATTAGTCTGCATAAATAACCTCCGATGAAAATACTTATCGGAGATTATGTTGCAACTACTATGCCAAGCCTGTCAGCCTGACCCTTAAAAGAGATTATCCAGTGATGTCTTTTGGCAAATGATTCAGGTCAATTGTGGGCTCGTCACAGAACAAAACAGCTCGTTCAATCGCGTTGCTTAATTCCCGAATATTTCCCGGCCATTCGTAATCGATCAGGGCTTGCATGGCTGCGGGGGATACATCCAGAATGTTCGCGCCGAGGCGTTTGTTGAACTTTCGTACCATGTAGCCAACCAGGTCAGGAATATCCTGGCGGCGTTCTGCCAGGGAGGGCAAATCCAGGTCGACAACCTTCAGGCGGTAGTAAAGATCTTCCCTGAATTCATGCCGCGCGATCATTTCTTTAAGGTCGCGATTTGATGCAGCGATAACCTGGACGTCCACCCTGATCAGGTTCGTGCCACCAACGCGCCTGAAGGCGCGTTCTTCCAGGGCACGCAAGAACTTCGCCTGCAGATCGACCGGCATGGATGAAATTTCGTCAAGGAAGAGAATGCCGCCGTCGGCAATTTCCATTAAACCATTGCGTTTGCTGGTCGCTCCGGTGAAGGCACCCGATTCATGCCCGAACAACTCAGATTCAAACATGGTTGGTTGAATGGCGGGGCAGTTGATGTCAATAAAGGGTTTACCGGAACGCGGTCCATTGCGGTGGATGTACTGCGCCAGCACTTCCTTGCCTGTGCCGGTGGGTCCGGTGATCAAAACTGAAACTGACGATTCCGAAGCCCGGCCTGCCAGCTCCAGGATGTGTTTCATCTCAGGCGTATCGCCAACGATAAATTCATCCAGGTTGCCTTTGTTGCTGCGAAAATGCGCCAGTTCGCGGCGCATGGAGATGACTTCTGCCGCTCGGCTGACCGATTTTTCCAATTCAAGTAGATCGAGGGGCTTTTCCATGAAGTCCTGCGCGCCATTTTTCATAGCATCCACAGCCATCGAAACTTCACCATGAGCAGTGACTATGATCACCTGGGGACGCATGGGCAAGCGGGAGGTTTCAGTGAGCAGGTGGGGTCCGTATCCGTCTGGCAGGCGCACGTCGAGGATGATGATGTCTGCGATACCTTTCGAAATGGAAGCACGGGCATCTGCCAGAGTGCCGGCTTCAAGGACTTCGTAGCCTTTTGAGCGTAAAAATTGCGAAACGACCATGCGGGCGGTTTCTTCATCATCAACCACTAAAACTGTTGCTGCCATCTAACTCCTTATGTCGCTTTCAGGAGGAGCACGTGGAACATAGTTCCTCCCGGAAAACTCTCAACAAATATATTACCCTTATGCGCTGTCACAATACGGCGCGAGATTGCCAATCCCAAACCGGTGCCTTTGGCTTTGGTGGTCAGGAAGGGCTCAAAAACGTGTTTAATAATATCTTCCGGGATTCCTGGTCCTGAGTCGGCCACGATGATCTCGTATTGAGGCGGATTGGTTTCAGGTGAAACCGGATGAATTTTAATGTTCAGACTTCCGCCTTCACTTTCCATCGCCTGGATGGCATTGCTGATCAGGTTCACAAAAACCTGCTCAATCGCGCGGGCATCTGCCAGCACCAAGGGTTTGGCTGGCTGGTGCTCAAGATTGTAACTGATATTCAAGCGAACCATCCTTGGCGCCCAACGATCGAGGATGGAATTGATCAGGCTGGCAAGGTCAAGCGGAGCGAAATTGTATTCCACTGGCTTGGAAAAAGTAAGGGTTGAATCCATCAGGTGAGTCAGGCGCAGGCAGTCGTTCTGCAGACGTGAAACAAGGTCGGCATGGGGGTCATCCGGCTGCATGGTCAGTCCCATCAACTGCAATCCGGTGGAAATACTGTTGATCGGGTTCTTTACTTCGTGCGCGAAAATGGCCGATACTTCGCCCAGGAACGCCCTTTGTTCAAGCTGCTGGGAGTGAGCCCGGATTTGCTCCGTTTGGCTGACATCGCGCAGAATAAGGACAATACTGCGGACTTTGTCTTTTTCGACCACCGGAATGCAAAGCACCTGCGCCATGAAGGAGCCGCCGGAACGGTTGTTGAGGCTGAAATTGTTACCAACCAGGGTGCTGATGCCCTGCTGGGCGGATTTATAAAGCGCGGAAAGCGTCTCGTTGCCGATCAAGACCATATCCGCTTTTTGCCGAAAGACTTCCTTGCTGGCGTACCCAAGCAAAAACTCTGCTGCTGGATTCATCTCGGCAATGCGCAGATCCGGGGTGAGAATGATCACGCCTTCCTCGAGATTGTCGGTTATGGCATGTTGGATTTGGACGACGTGCCGGATGTTGGTCAGGGTTCGCTGGGCGCTTTCAAGGCCGTTCAGCCCCTGGATCGCGGAAGCAGCGTGCGCGGACATCAGGGCCAGGTAGCGTAAGGTTTCATCATCGGGATAAGGTGTTTCGCCAGCAGCCAGCATCAGCCCTTGGGGTGAGCTGTTGTGAAGGAGGGGAAGCGTGAGCAGGTAGTGATAGCCTTCCATCAGCGCGGTTTCCTGCAGCGCATTCTGAGGTTCACGTGTCAACTTCCAGAGCTGCAAAGACGGCATGTTGTCAAGCAAATCAAGGTCCAGAATGACAGGAAAAGCTTCTGTCAGGAGTGATGCGTAGGTGCGTTGAAGCTGTTTTTGATTGCGTGGGTTGACCTGATAGGAAACAATCAGCCTGGGATTGAGCATCCGTTGCAAGATTTGACTTGCAGTTTGGAAAACTGCCTGGGAGGAGTTTTGGCTGCCCAGGGTGGTTAGAAGCGAAAAGTTATCGAAGCGATATTCTTGCTCCAGCAAATCGCGCCGGATTTCAAATTCAGAATCAGGGGGTGAAAAGGTGATTACGACAACCTGGTTAGTAAGGCTGATGGGCAGAATGCGCAAGGTGGCAAGGATTAAATCGCCGCTGGCGATCTGCAGGCGCACCGGTCGGCTTTGATCGCCGGTGGGATTTGTATCCGGGTCGCCAGGAATGAGTGTGTAAAGCGACAGTTCTCTGAGAATCTCAAGCGTGTAGGAGGTTAGATCAAAGAATTTGCGATTGGCGCTTAGGATTTTGTCATCGGTACGGCGATAGACAAGTGCGGCTGCGGGTATTAACTCCAGGATCAGCGATCGATCCAGGAGAGCAAAATCCTGGTGGGAATCACCAGGTGATTTTAATCCGTGTTGGTCGAGGGATACAGGGACCATACTACCTGGTTTTACTTTGGCGAAGATTTCCGGGCAAAATGCCTTCCATCGAGCGGTACTTGGCTACTGTGCGGCGGGCGATTTCGATGCCCTCTTCCTTGAGCATTCCCTGTATCTCAGAGTCGCTCAGAGGATGATCTTCATTCTCGATCATCTGCTTGATCAACGTGCGATGAGACAGGCTGCGGTCAAAAAAGATCGCGAGGGGAACAATCTTCTTGTTTGGAAGCTGAACAGTTTTACTTGAAACAGCCCGCGAGATCGTGGACTCGTGCATGTCGAGCATGCGCGCAATTTCAGCACGGGTGAGCGGATTCATCGCGAGATCGCCCTGCAGAATATAATCCTTTTGGATCACTACCAGCTTTTCAAGCAGCAGTTTTAAAGCGTTCGATCGCTGCTGGATACATTTAATCAGCAGGTTTGCTTTTTCAATATCGCTGCGCCACTCTTCTGTTTTGTCCTGCTCCATTTGTTTGAGGGAGGATTTGAAGAGCGGATTGACTCGCAAAGTACCCCGGATGGGCAGGATGATCTCAACAACCAGCTGATTGGCTGGGTTTTCGTTGAGATGATAGATAAGAATGTCGGGCTGGTGGAAGACCTGCGAGTCATTGCTGTTGGGGTTCCGAACATCGCCCCAATGCGCCCGAGCGGGGAATGGATTCAGATTATCGCTGATAAAAGTCGCAACTTTTTGTATCTGCTGCGTGCTTGTTCCCAGGGCGCGCGCGATTTCCGGATAGTGGTGCTGGCTCATCTGGTGAAGAAAGTTTGACACGACTTCCCGAGTGTAAGCCGGCACGTTGATGGTTTCGGACAATACCTCCACTTGCACCAGCATAGCTTCGAGCGGATTGGCTGAACAAACGCCAACCGGATCGCATCTTTTCAGCTTTTCAATCAGGGCGGTAATCTCTGAGGGCAAGCGATGGTGGTATCGGGCAATCTCCAGCGCTGTGGTCGTGAGGAAGCCATCTTCATCCAGGTGTGTGAGGATGTAAGCTGCTACCACGCGGTCCTCCGTCGGTAAGTCAGTGGCAGCCTGTCGGAGTACGTAACTGGGGAGATCAACCGATTCTGAGACAAAAGGTTCCTCAGGAACTTCGCCGGTGCTGGAAGCGGAACCAGTATAGAAATCTTCTCGTGGAGAAATGAAAACGATAGGATCTTGGGATTCTAAAGAAGCTGGCTGACTGCAGATCGGGCACGGACCACGTGGTGGAAGGGAGCGCTTGCACATCGGGCAGGTGCGTTCCTCCATCAGCTCCAGGGCAGGATTGGAGGCAAGCTCCGAATCGATCTTTTGTTGCAGTTCACCGAGAGTCAGACCAAGCAGGGTCATTGTCTGAGCCAGGTGCGCCGACATGGAGGTGGTGGTCTGTTGACTTGGGAGTATCAGCATAATTAACCTTCCGCAAGACAGATTGCATCTGTCAGTTTGCATTGTGCAAGAAGTATACCAAAGGTTTTCAAAGTCTGCTTGCATAATCAGGGTTTTGCAAGGTCTGACAAGTGAGAGTTGTTAGCGCTTTTATGCCCGGGTGGCTTATAATCAAGAAAAAAGGAGAAGGATTTCTTAGCGATATGATCAAACCGTCACAGAGTGTAGCGAATCTCAAACCATATTTTTTTGCTGGTTTAAAAGGCGTACTGGCAGACCTTGCCGAGCAAGGGGTGGATGTAATCCGGCTGGACATGGGTTCGCCTGATTTGCCGCCCGCGGATTTTATTATTGACAAGCTGGTTGAATCAGCCCGGAATCCCAAGAAGCACGGCTACTCACCAGCCGGCGGAACACCTGCATTTCTAAAAGCAGTCAGCACCTACTACAAACGACGATTCAATGTCGATATCGATCCTGCTACTGAGGCGCTAGGCTTGATCGGCTCCAAGGAAGGTTTATTTAACCTGAATCACACCCTGCTTGACCCTGGCGATATGGTGTTGTTACCAGATCCTTACTACCCGGTCTATTTAGCAGGCGCGGAATTGGCAGGCGCACGCTATCACTTTATGCCCTTGTTAAAGAAAAACAACTTTCTGCCTGATTTTGACGCCATCCCCGAAGATGTTGCCAGGGAAGCCAAGATCATGTGGCTTAATTACCCGAACAATCCGACTGGCGCTACGGCAAATCTTGATTTTTATGTCAAAGCAGTGGCTTACGCACGGAAGTATGACATTCTCATTGCCCATGATGCCCCATACTGTGATCTTGCGTTTGGCGATTATGTTCCACCCAGCATTTTCGAGGTGGAAGGTGCCAAGGACGTGGCAGTGGAGTTCAACTCCCTTTCGAAAACCTACAACATGGCGGGTTGGCGCATCGGTATGGCGGTTGGCAATAAAGAGATCATCCGCGTCCTGGCGAATTACAAGAGCCAAATCGATTCCTCGATCTTTGGCCCTATTCAGGATGCGGCTGTGGTCGCCCTGACCTCAGACCAGGCGTGGCTGCAGGACCGAAACAAAATCTATGAAGCTCGTCGGGACGTGGTCTATGAAGGCCTGATCGATGCCGGCTTTGAAGTGGATCTGCCGGAAGCGGCGTTATACCTCTGGGCAAAATTGCCCCAAAAGTTCACCGACCCGGTGAAGTTTTGCGCGGACCTGCTGCAGGATACCGGTGTGAGCATCACCCCAGGCGTCATTTATGGACCCAGTGGTGCGGATTACATTCGTATTTCGATCGTTATACCAACGGACCGAATTGCTGAAGCCATGCGAAGAATTAAGGATTGGGTTGAGAAACAACGATAATAACGCAACGAACGAACAAATTGTCACAGAAGCTGCACCTGAACCTGCCCTGATGGTAGGGGTGCAGATTAGATCTGAGGTCGATCCCAGGTTTACCCTCGATGATTCCCTTCGGGAACTGGAATTGCTTGCGGAAACTGCAGGGCTTGCAGTTGTGGGTGAGGTCACCCAAAACCTGTCATCACCAAACTCGCGCACTTTTGTCGGAAGCGGCAAACTTGATGAGATCAAGATGTTGGCGGACGAGTTGGACGCGAAAATCATCCTATTCGACGAAGAACTTTCGCCACGCCATCAGCGTGAGCTCGAAAAGGAATTGGGGAATGATAAGCGCGTCATTGACCGCACAGCCTTGATCCTGGACATCTTCGCGCAGCACGCCAACACCCGGGAAGGTATGCTGCAGGTGGAACTAGCGCAGTATCGCTACCGCCTGCCGCGTCTTACAGGCGCTTGGACGCACCTTGCGAGGCAAACAGGCGGCGCTTCAGGCAGAACCGGCGGAGTGGGTGGTGTGGGCTTGCGCGGACCCGGCGAAACCCAGCTTGAAGTTGACCGGCGAGAGATCAAGAGGAAGATTGTCAAGCTCGAGGACGAACTGGATAAGGTGCGTGAGCATCGCAACAGGCATCGTCAGCAGCGAAAAAAGTCCAACATTCCGGTCGTGGCGCTGGTCGGGTATACCAATGCTGGCAAGTCCACATTGCTGAATAAACTGACAAGTGCGGATATCTACGTCGCGGATCAACTTTTTGCCACGCTCGACCCAACAACGAGGCAGCTCGAGTTGCCGTCTGGCGAAACTATCTTGTTGACTGATACAGTCGGTTTTATCCAGAAACTACCTACCGACCTGGTGGCAGCTTTTCGGGCAACCCTGGAAGAAATTGTGGAGGCGGATCTGCTAATCCACATGGTGGATGCTTCGCACAAGAACGCGCAATCCCAAAGACTAACCGTGCTGGAAACCTTGGAAGAAATTGGCGCAGCTGAGATCCCGATCTTGACGGTCTATAACAAGATTGACTTGTTAAATCCAGATGAGATCGAAGATCTGAAAAAAATTGCTGAACCAAACTCAGTCTTCATAAGTGCTTTGAGCGGCGAAGGGCTAAGCGAATTATCTGATGCAGTTGCTGTGGGTAGTTACCAAACGTTTGTACATGTGAAGGTCAAGTTGCCTTACGGGGAAGGCAGGCTGGTTTCGATGATGCACGAAAAGGGGCACGTGACGGAAATTCAACATTTGGAAGATGGCATTCTCATCGACGGAATGCTCCCAAGGCAGCTCCTCACTTTTTTTGAAGCTTATCGGAAATAACAAAAAAGGCCAGGGTTACCTGGCCTAACTGTTGCAGGAAAATCGTGATTATTCGGTATCAATGGTGAGAACTTCTCTACCCTGATAGAAACCGCACTTTGGGCACACGCGATGGGGCAAGCGAGGCTCGCCGCAATTTGGGCAGGCAACACCGTTGCGAGCTTTAAGAGCGTCATGCGAGCGGCGGCGGTCCCGGCGGCCGGAAGACAGTTTTCTTTTAGGTAATGGGGTCATCTTTAACTCCTCACTGAACT
>DAISYV010000020.1:0-23676 GCA_036825115.1 Anaerolineaceae bacterium
GAAGTCAAAGCCGGAGAGGATGCCACGATCGATTTTGGGGCGCAGGAGTCCGCTCCCTCTGCCGGCGTGGTCGAGCCTGATTCAGCGCGTCGCTCGCCGGTGCTTGCGATCGTCGGCGGAGTTGTGCTGCTGGCAGGGCTCGGTTTGGGCTTTTACCTCTGGCGAACACGCAAGATATAGCTGGATTCCAAGACTACAAAAAAACAGGACTCGCGTCCTGTTTTTTGTGCTGATATTGGATAAATCAGGGTTAGATGGTTCCTCGTAGGGCGAAATTGGAAGCACTGTGTACATTATCACAAAGAGCCTTTGTGTGCTTCCAATTCGCCGTTACACCGATAAGCATTGTCACCTGATACTTACCGTCGGCGGATTGAGGGCACTAAAATTTTGTTCACCAAATCGCAAACGGTGCCCTCAATCCCGCCCTACAACCGAGTCGCAGCTGAAATATCAATAACCCCTGGCGTGGCGTTGTTCAAGCCAGATATCGCCTTCGTTGTGGTAGCCCGCCCGCTCCCAGAACCCCGGCACGTCTGTTGTCGAGAATTCCAGCCCGCGCAGCCACTTGGCGCCCTTCCAGAAGTACACATCCTTCAGGTCTTCCCGTCCCGGGATCGTCCCACAGATGCCGCGCAAAGGCGCGCCGTGTTCCAGGCTGATCGGCTGCCCTTCGTAATGGGTTGCCAGGAGAAAGTTGTCCGAATCCATCACCTCGAGCGGCAGGTTGGCGGTATAGCCAAATTCGGCATGCTGAATGACAAAACGCGCGCCGGGTTTTGGCAACACCAAACCCATTTCACGCAGGGTTTTTAAGCTGACACCTTCCCAATGCGTATCGAGCTTGCTCCAGGTGGTCACGCAGTGGATGTCCATGTGCAGCCTGGTACGCGGTAGGGCGTTAAACTCCTCCCACGTGAGCAGCAGGGGTTTTTCAACCTCACCCCAGACTCTGAAGGTCCAATTTTCAAGATTCAGTTTAGGCACGGGGCCATAATGCAGGACTGGGAACCGGTCGGTCAGGTGTTGCCCCGGTGGCACGCGTTTTTTTAATTCGGGATCTACCTTTTTAAACATCTTACCCTCACAGAATCAGGCTCTCGCCTGGTTTTAAAACAATCACTTTCGCGTCAGCCTCAGCTTCAACGCGCTCTTTCCAAGCCTGCGGATCCTGCGCGATCAATTCCCAGGTGTTGTAATGCACCGGCACCACCAGCTTGGGGCGCAGCAGTTTAACCGCTCTAAGCGCGTCATCCGGACCCATGGTGTAGTTATCGCCGATCGGAAGAACCGCCAAATCGATGCCTTCATCGCCAATCAGTCGCATGTCGCCGAACAAGCCGGTGTCGCCAGCAATATAGATCCGCTTTTCATCAAGCGTGGTCAACAGGAAGCCTGCCGGGTTGCCGCCATAGCTGCCATCGGGCAGGGCAGAGCCGTGCAGCGCTGGGGTCAGTTTGAGGTAACCAAAGGGGTAGTGGTACCCCCCGCCAATGTGCTGGGCGTGGGTTTTGACGCCTTTGTTGCGCAGCCAGGTGCTGATCTCGGCATTGCTGATGCACAAAGCGTCAGTTCTCTTGGCAATGTATACGGTGTCACCGATATGATCGCCATGACCGTGGGTGATGAGGATGTAGTCTGCGCTGACCTGTTCCGGCTTGAGCGTGGCAGCAGGATTCCCGCTGAAGTAAGGGTCAATCACCAATTGACTCTCGCCAATTTTTAAGCCATGTGTCGCGTGTCCGTACCAGGTGTAAATAGTTTCCATAGCAAATTCCTCTAATGTCCATTATAGCGGTTTTGAACCTTCGAAGCCGGTTTTGTAACGGGAGTATCGGAGACCTTCGGTCAATTGCGCGTGCTCGGTCGGGAGACCGGCACAATCATGAGAAGGTCACTCCGCCCTACCAAAAAAGTTACAGGATCTCAAGTTTCGCCAGAGAAGCAACGAGTGCTTTGAGACCAAAGCCCTCAAAGTACACCTCCACGGTTTCATCACCGTGCTCCAACTTGCTGGTTTTGACAACGCCACGCCCGTAGGTGGCATGTTTCACCTGCATACCCGCCTTGTAGCGCGTGATAGGCGCTTCCCTGAGCGGCGGCGCGCTGCGAATCCACGAGGGTGTCTCCCACCTGGAATATCCGCTTTCGCGTCCGTAACTGAAGCGTCCGGGCAAATCGCGCGGGCTGCCCTGCAGGAGTTCAGAGGGGATGTCATCCAGAAAACGGCAGGGAATGGTCTCTTCGTAACTGCCATAGGGGCTGCGGCGGCGTCGAGCGCGCGTCAGGGTCAGGCGCTTTCGAGCCCGCGTGATGCCCACGTAAAGCAGGCGGCGTTCCTCTGCCAGGTCTTCCTCGTCATCACGCGAGCGGCTGTGCGGCAGGAGCATCTCATCCAGTCCGGTGATGAACACCTGGTCGAATTCCAAGCCCTTGGCGGCATGCAGCGTCAGCATGGTGGGGGCATCAACGTTTTCGGGCAGGGTGTCCTGGTCGGCTACCAGCGCCATAGATTCCAAAAAGGTCTGCAAGCCTTGCTCTTCATACTCGAGCACCACCGCTCGCAGTTCCATCACGTTCTCCCAACGGTCCAGCCCTTCTTCGCTCTGGTCCTGGATGTGTGCCTGGTAACCAATATCCTCCAGGATACGGTCAAACAAGACCGTGATCTGGTTCTTTTCCGCGCATTCGCGCCAGCCCTGCAGCATACTTCCAAAGCTTGAAAGACGGATCGCTTCTCTGCCAAGCGCTTCCTGCCAGGCCGAATTGCCCTGCGCCAAACCAATCAGGATCTCACCCACGCTCAAGTTCTCCTGGGCGGCAAGCGCAACTATTTTCTCAATGGTCTTATCGCCAATGCCTCGCGGCGGCAGATTGATCACCCTGCGCAGGCTGATTTCATCCAGGGGGTTGTAGATCAGGCGCATGAAGGCGATGATGTCCTTGACCTCGCGGCGGCCGTAGAAGCGCTGCGCCCCCACCAGGCGGTAACTCAAACCCACCCGCCTGAAAGCTTCTTCCAGCAGACGGGATTGGGCGTTGGTGCGGTACATGATGGCAAAGGCGCCCGGGCTGATCTTCTGGTGGGTGATGGCTTTTTCAATCGCGCTGACGACTATCTCAGCCTCCTCGCGGTCATCCTGGGCAATCAGGAGGTTGATCTTCTCGCCCTTTTTCGCGTCTGTGAAGAGTTTCTTGGCTGTGCGGTTGCGGTTGTGGTCAATCACTGCCATGGCACCATCCAGGATGGTTTGGGTGGAGCGGTAGTTTTGCTCGAGCAGGATGGTTTTGGCGTCTTTGAAGTCCTGCTGGAAGCGCAAAATATTGCGGTAATCCGCGCCGCGCCAGCGGTAGATGCTCTGGTCTTCATCACCCACGACGTAGAGGTTGCGGTGTTTCTGAGCCAACAAGCGCAAAATGGCATACTGCGCCAGGTTAGTATCCTGGAATTCATCCACGAGGATGTGTTCGAACTTGTGCCCGTAGGTTTCCCTCACGACCGGATGGTCTTCAAGGATCTGGTTGGTGTAGACCAACATATCGTCGAAATCCATGGCGTTATTCTTGACCAGGCGTTGCTGATATTGAATGAAAAACCGCCGCACCTGTTCATCGCGGAAGTTTTTGACCGGGTAGTTATCCGCGTCGATCAGATCGTTCTTGGCACGTGAGATGGCATCCAGCAGGGATGCCGGGCGGTAGAGCTTCTCGTCGAGATTGCTTTCCCGCACGATTTCCTTCATCAGGGCAAGTTGATCGTCCGCGTCAAAGATGACGAAATTCTGGTTCACGGGGAGCAGGTCCGCTTCCCGCCGCAGGATCCTGCCGCAGACGGCATGGAAAGTGCCCAGCCACAAGCCATTTGCCTGGTCGCCGATCAACTTCTGCACCCGATCTTCCATCTGGCGGGCAGCTTTGTTGGTGAAGGTCACCGCCAGAATCCGATAGGCAGGCACGTTCAGTGCTCCAATCAGATAGGCGATGCGGTAAGTGAGCACGCGCGTTTTGCCAGAGCCAGGCCCAGCTAAAACAAGGGTCGGTCCGGCTGAGGCAGCCACAGCTTGCTGCTGTTGCGGATTGAGAAGATCGAGTAAGTCATTCATAGATTGATGATTGTACCAAAGGGGCACAAGAGTAGGGAAGGGGCTTCACTATTGCGGAAAATCATCTTTCGTAGGGAAGGGGCTTGCCCCCTTCCGCAAAAAGGCAAACCGGAACGGCGCAAGGCCGTTCCCTACGGCAAACTAAAAATTTCTCCACTGATACAATTAACTCATGGAGAAACCAATTCGTAAACTTCCACGAATGAGAGGAGTTGATTACTCCCTGGAAGCTGTTTACTTTGTCACAATTTGTAGTCATGAACATAAATGCATATTCGGAGATATTTTAAGAATTGGTGACAGCAATGTTTTCTCCCCATCAAGGATTGGTGAACTCGTTGAGGAAAATTTCTTCCAACTACCAGACCGATTTCCTGAATTTGCCTTGATCCATTTATCGCTTCTACCTAACCATCTTCATTTTCTTACAATGAAGAAGAATACTGATCGTGACATTTCGAAGAGTCTTTCTGATTTTGTCGGCGCTTTCAAGTCACTTTCAGACAGAGCAGTCAGGAATGAAATGCCTGGGATTAGAATCTGGCAAAAGTCTTTTCACGATCACATTATTCGAAATGAGAAGGATTTACAAACACATTGGAACTACATAGAAGAAAATGTTGATCGGTGGAATGAAGATGAGTATTTTTATAAATAGATTCGAAAGAATGGGCCGAACAGTACAAGACCGCTCTCCACAACGAAACTACATTGCCAATAAACCATCTTTCGTAGGGAAGGGGCTTGACCCCTTCCGCAACATGGTCAAGCGGAACGGCACAAGGCCGTTCCCTACTGCAAAAATCCGCTACACCAAAACGGAACGGCGCACCCTATCCGCTTCGCTACCAGGGCAGGGACCGTTTCCTACTTGACCAAAGCCTTTATCAAACCCATTGCCAAACCCGCCAAAACCAGCATGTATGGGGGAGCTTTCAGAAGCAGCATGGCAAGAAATCCTGCCAATAAAATTACGCCGGTCCCGACGTCCACCAGAGCATTGCGCGCCAGGCCAACGCATACCATCAAGATCAGCGCCACCACTGCCGCGTTCACGCCCTTCAGGAAGGCGCTGGTGATCGCGTTTTCGCGCATCTTCTTCACCAATGGTGCGGTGATCGCCACAATGATAAATGAAGGCAGGAAAACTCCCACCGTGGAAGCCACCCCACCCCAGAATCCCCCGGCAAGAAAACCCACAAACGTGCTCGAGGAAAGCACGGGTCCGGGAGTGATCTGCCCCACAGCGATGGCGTCGGTGAGTTGCTGCGTGGTGAGCCAGCCAAATCGGTTGACCACATCTTCCTCAATCAAGGCAAACAAGACCAGCGACGAACCAAAAAGCACCGAGCCAGTGCGCAGAAAGTACCAAAAGATTTGCCAGGCGCGTTCGCTGATTGTCTCAAACATCAACTTCAATCCCATCACCATGAAAGGCAAGGGCGCGAAAGACAAAAGTAGGTTAGGTGGCGTTTTTAACTTTTGTTTAATGCCATAATGCAATAGCACCGCCAAAGCTCCACAGCCAAGCATGATCAGGACTTCGTTCAGATCCACCAGTTTGCCAACCAGAGCCAGGCCGAAGAGCACAAATTGCTCCCATCCGATCAGGCTGCTCTTGCCGATTCGCCAGGTGGTCACCAGCACGATGCTGAGTACGAGCGGGTTTAAGAAATAGAACAGACCTTCAAGTTCGGGCAGGCTGCCAAAGCGGACGTAGACCCAGGAAAGGATCATACTGGCAATAAAGGCGGGCAGGATAAAACTGAAACCTGCCACCAGCAATCCCGGATAACCGGCACGAACATACCCCACATGGTAGCAGGTCTCACTGGCATTCGGACCAGGGATGAGATTGGCGGCTGCCAACAGATCCAAAAAGTGCTCAGGAGTGACCCACTTGCGCTTGCGAACATACTCGTCTTCCATCATGGCGATATGCGCGGTGGGCGCGCCAAAGCTGGTGCTGCCGATCTTCAGACTCACCAGCATCAGTTCAAGCAATTTCTTTTTTAGAGGAGTCGGCGTTTGGTCAGCAAGCTCGTTGGATGGCTCGCCCGGCAGTGGCATTTGGTCAAGCTGAGAATCCTCAGACTTCAAATTCGAATCGTCGTTCAAGGTCAGGACTCCAGGCGGGGTAAATTAAGCAGCAAATTTTCGAGGATCAGGCGTGGATTGACGTACTGATCCAACATGGTCAGCGCTTCTTCGTGATGTTTCAGAATGCCAGCTGCTTTCTGCAAGCTCAAGCCAGCAGCGGTTTGCCGGATTAGTTCTTCTTTCTCCAGGTTGACGAGGGGCACTTCGCTTGCCTCGCTGCAAATCAGGATATCGCGCCAGAACGTCAGCCAGGTCGCGATCAAGAAGCTGTAATTCTCCCGAACCTGCCCTTTTGACCGTTGTAACTTCTCCACGTATTTGAGTCTGCTGCGGAGATTCATCCCAAGCAATTCTTCAAGCTGATCAAGGGCGTTGTGGTACTTATCCAGCAAGTCTTCATCACGCAGATAGTGCAGCGCGGTGCCCACACGCCCGCCAGCAAGCTGTGCCAGCTTGCGCGATTCAATCTCACTCAGCTCGTGCTTCACCTGCAGCTCTTTTGCCAGGTCATCGATGCGCATTGGACGCAGCCGCACAACTTCGCAGCGGGAGGCGATCGTCTCCAGCAAACTCTCACGCGCGTCAGCCGTCAGGATGAGAATCGCGCGCGATGGCGGCTCCTCGAGGGATTTGAGGAGCGCGTTTGAAGCTCCTGTCGTCGCCCGCTGAAAGTCGGGGATCAGGACAACGCGATATTTGGACTGATATGGCGCAAGTGCTAATGACTGCTGCATGGCGCGCACCTGCTCAATCTTGAGC
The DNA here is from genome assembly GCA_036825115.1 of Anaerolineaceae bacterium. GTDB lineage: Bacteria > Chloroflexota > Anaerolineae > Anaerolineales > Anaerolineaceae > Mesolinea. The sequence goes on from DAISYV010000020.1 coordinate 6,963, forward strand.
TCTCTGGCTCCTTCAGCTACGCGCAGGATTGCCAGGTCAGGAAAGGCTTGCGCCTCAATTTGCCGGCAGGGATGGCATTGCCCGCAAAAGTCGCCCTTTGATGGCGGATTGAGGCAATTCAGGGCTTTCACGAACGCAAGGGCTAACGTTTCGCGCCCCACACCCTCAGCGCCTGTGATCAAATAGGCGTGACGAATTTTCTCAGGTTGGGAATGAATTTGCAGAAACTGGATAGCCGTTTCGTGACCCAGGAGGTTCCAAGACATGCTTGGATTTTAACACACGTTGTAACCTGCTCAACGTGAATACTCAAATTTCCTCCTCACGACTCGGTGATGCGTCTTCTTTTAGCATATAATATAGGGCTGACGTAAATTTTAAACAGAAAAAATCAAATCTTATGGAGTAGGTATGACCAAAGACATTTTAACATTATCCTGGCACGCGCTTGAACCCGAAGAGGTATTAAGCAATCTCGAAGTTCCCATCGAGACCGGGCTTAGCACTGCGGAAGCCGCCGAGCGCCTGGAAGAGTACGGCCATAACGAACTCGTCGAAAAAGCCGGACGCACAATCTGGCAAAAACTGTGGGAACAGATCAACAGTTTTGTGATCTGGCTCCTGATCGGCGCTGCTGTTATTTCCGCAGTCCTGGAAGACTGGGTGGAAGCCGGAGCCATTCTGCTCATCGTTGTCCTCAACGCCATCATGGGTGTCGTGCAGGAATCCCGCGCTGAAGCTTCACTCGCTGCCCTCAAGAAAATGGCTGCCCCAGAAGCCCAGGTGCTGCGCGATGGTCACCGCCAGTTGGTACCGGCGCGCGACCTGGTGCCAGGCGATATCGTTTTCATTGAAGCAGGCAATTTTATCCCTGCCGATGTGCGCCTGATGGAAGCGATCAACCTTAGCATCGACGAAGCCTCCCTCACCGGAGAGTCCGTTCCTGCCAAGAAAGACGCCGAATCCAACCTGCAGGCGGATATTCCCCTGGGAGACCGCGGAAATACCGCCTTCCTCGGCACCACCGTCACATACGGACGCGGCAAGGGCGTGGTCATCGCCACCGGCATGCACACCCAACTCGGTCTGATCGCCACCATGCTTCAATCGGTGGAAGAAGAACAGACCCCCTTGCAGAAACGTCTTGAGCAGCTCGGCAAAACCCTCGGTATCGCAGCCTTAATCGTCTGTGTCCTGGTTTTCGTAATTGGTGTTTTTAACCTATTTAGAGCCGGACTATTCGACCTGAGCTCAGAATCCTTCAAGCGTGAGATCGTAGCTCTCTTCATGGTGGCTGTCTCCCTGGCAATCGCTGCCGTGCCTGAAGGTCTGCCCGCGGTAGTCACCATCAGCCTGGCTGGCGGTATGCGCGAAATGGTCAACCGTCACGCGCTCATCCGCAGGCTGGCATCCGTGGAGACCCTCGGTTCTGTCACCACCATCTGCACCGACAAGACCGGCACCCTTACCCAAAACCAGATGACCGTCACCAAACTTTGGGTGGATGGTCAGTTTGTGGACATCAGCGGCACCGGCTATGAACCGGTCGGCGATTTCTCTGTTAACGGGGAAATCATAACTGACCTCAAGCAGCTTCCCGCAGCCAGGACCGCCCTATGGGTTGGTACCATTAACAACGACGCTCAGCTTGAAGCGGTTGGCGAAAGCGAAGGCAAGACCACCTACCGCATGGTTGGCGACCCCACCGAAGGCTCCATCCTCGTGGCTGCTCTCAAAGCTGGTGCTGCAGCGAACGTGGTCAACCAGAATTATCCTCGCAAGCAGGAAATCCCCTTCGATTCTGCCCGCAAGCGCATGGTCACCATTCACAATATCGTCAATCCTGGTCACGGCGACATTTCCCCGTATGTGACCAACGAAAAGACTAATTGGTACACCATCGCTGTCAAAGGAGCGCCGGATGTGGTGCTCGACCTGTGCAGTTTCAGATCCGGCATGGACAACACGCCTGTTCCCCTCACCCCGGAACTGCGCCAGGAAATTCTGGATGCCAACGACCAGATGACCGGCAAGGCACTGCGCGTGCTGGGTGTGGCTTATCGCCCGGTGCCCGAGATGCCCGATGAAATTTCGGCTGAAGTGCTTGAAAAAGATCTGATCTTCGTCGGGCTGATTGGTATGATCGACCCCTCACGACCCGAAGTCAAGCCGGCTCTCAAGGAAGCTCAAACTGCCGGCATTCGCTCGGTCATGATCACGGGTGACTACCCCAATACAGCAAAAGCCATCGCCGAAGATATCGGCTTGCTGCGTAAGGGGCACCAGGTGCTGACTGGCGCGGATATTGAACACGCCAGCGAAGAAGAGATGCGTGAGATCGTCAAGGTTACAGATGTCTACGCGCGCGTCAGCCCTGAGCATAAGATGAAGATCGTGGATGCCCTGCGCGATAACGGCGAAGTGGTCGCGATGACCGGTGATGGCGTCAATGACGCGCCTGCCATCAAACGCGCTGATATCGGCGTTGCCATGGGTATCACCGGCACCGACGTTGCCAAAGAAACTGCCGACATGGTGCTCACGGATGACAACTATGCCTCGATCGTCTCAGCTGTGGAGCAAGGTCGCATCATTTACAGTAATATCCGCAAATTCGTTTACTACCTGGTTTCCTGCAATATTGCCGAGATCATGATCATCTTCCTTGCTATCGTATTTAACTGGAACACACCGCTGGCCCCCATTCAGCTGTTGTGGCTCAACCTGGTCACGGATGGCGCGCCCGCGCTGGCACTCGGCACCGAAAAAGGCGACCCGGATATCATGCAGCATCCGCCCAGACCATCTGACGAGCCGATTATCAACAAGTTCATGCTGAAGGGCATCATCGTCCAAACCATCGCAATTACAGCCGCGACTCTTGGCGCTTTCCTTCTTGGTGGCGGTGCGTTTAAGGGAGCTCCGGAAGAAGCCCGTGTTCTTTCCGAGACCTTCGCTTTTATAACCCTTTCGCTTTCTGAGCTCTTCCGTGCGTTTACAGCGCGATCGGAATACTTCCCTCTGACTAAGATCGGCATCTTCACAAACAAGAACATGAATATTGCCGTTCTGGTTTCAGTTGTGTTGATCCTTCTGGTAATCTATGTACCATTCTTACAAACCGTGTTTGACACAACTGCTTTAGGCTTGGCCGATTGGGCCGAGATCTTGCCACTGGTACTGATCCCATCCATCGCCGCGGAAGTGATGAAGTCGATCACTTACAAGAAGAATTTGGCTCGCCTGTCAAGTTTGGAAGACTAAGCGCTTTCTCACCGGTCAACAGCTCCCTCGATTGAGGGAGCTGTTTTTCTTTACTTTGGCATTTTCCCCATTTCCACCAGGTTTGATACAATAAATCGTTTTACAACCATCTAACTAGAAAAGGTGCTACTACATGGAAACCTCACCCAAGAACTTGCTGGACCAAACCAAGGCTGCCCGCGACGCGCGTCACGCCTGGTATTTTTATGACTTTGGCAACTCTGCTTACGCTGCTGTCATCCTGCTAGCCGTATTCTCGGCTTACTTTAAAGACGTAGTAGTAGGTGGGGCTGAAGGTACCCGACTATGGGGTATATCTCTTGGAATCGCCGCCATCCTGGTCGCAGTCATTTCGCCCATTCTCGGAGCCATCGCCGACTCCTCCCGCTCCAAGAAGCTCTTCCTGTTTATTTTTACGGGAATTTCAGTCATCTTCACTGCTCTGCTCTTTTTTGTTGGCAAAGGGGATGTGGTCATGGCGATGGTGTTTTTCATCATGGCAGAAATCGGCTACCGCGGAGCCCAGGTCTTTTATGATGCCCTGCTGGTGGACGTTTCAACCCCCGAGACTATCGGGTACATCAGCGGTAAAGGTTGGGCAATCGGTATGCTTGGCGGTGTTGCCACACTTTTGATAGCAGTGGTGCCGATGCAGATCATTGGAAACGATTTTATTCCCTACACTTTCCTGATTACCGCCGCTGTCTATGCCCTCTCATCTCTGCCAATGTACTTTCGTGTCCATGAAACCACCCCGGTTATCCCTATCCCAAATGGTGAGACCTTACTCTCGGTTTCATTTAAGCATCTTGCCGAAACTTTCAAGGACATCCGTCATTACAAGGTCTTCCTGCGTTACATGTTCGCCTTCCTGATCTATAACGACGGTATCATGATGCTAATGGACTTCGCAGCCATCATCGGTGGCACGCTTTTTGGGCTTGAGCAGGTGGAACTCATCATTTTCGTGATCATCATCCACATTACCGGTGCTGTGGGTGCCCTCACCTTCGGCAAACTTTCGGATGAAAAATCCAGCAAACGGTCGATCCTCATATCATTGATCATCCTGATTTCCTCCTTGGTCGCTCTCTTCTTTGTAAAAAATGACCTGGGCTTCTTTATCGTTGGCGCCTTCGCAGGCTTCTCGCTTTCCGGTGCACAGGCAGTCAGCCGCACCATGGTCAGCCAACTGGCACCTGCGGGCAAAACCACCGAGTTTTACGGTTTTCTTTCGGTGGCGGGGCGCACATCAACCTTCATTGGTCCCCTGGTGTTTGGCACCCTATCCTATCGCATGAATATCTACTACATCAACCAGGGTATGGCTGAGCTGGCTGCCGAAAAAGCCGGCCAATACTGGGGGATCGGGTCTATAATTGCATTCCTGGTGATTGGTATGGTAATCCTGCTGAGCGTCAGGGAAGTTACCGCTGAAAAGCCAATGACTTACATCAAAGATCAAGAACTGCAGTAAGGAGTTAATATGAAAGTGTTGATTTCCGGGGGAGCAGGCTATATCGGCAGTACGATCGCTTCGGCATTGCTCGACCGCGGACACACACCTGTATTGCTGGACTCCCTGGTAACAGGTCGAAGGGAATTTACAAAAGACCGCATTTTCTATGAAGCCGACATTGCCGACCGGGCGATGGTGCGCAAGATTTTCAGCGATCATCCGGATATCGAGGCGACCATCCACTGCGCCGCGTTGATCGTGGTGCCAGAATCGGTCGCAAAGCCGTACGAGTACTACAAAGAAAACGTCGTCAAATCGATGGAATTTTTCAAACTCCTGGCTGAGTTGGGACGGAAGCAGGTTGTCTTCAGTTCTTCAGCCGCTGTTTATGATGTCGTCCCCGGTTTCATGGTTACCGAAGAATCACCTCTGCGCCCTCTCAGCCCCTACTCCCGCACCAAGTACATGATGGAAATGGTGCTAAAGGACTTCTGCAACGCTTATGATCTGAACGCAATCGCCCTGCGCTACTTTAACCCCATCGGGGCTGACCCCAAAATGCGCACAGGGTTGCATATCCGCTACCCTAGCCATTTGATTGGCAAGCTGGTGGAAGTCGCTCTCGGACGTGAACCTGTTTTCAACCTGACAGGAATCGACTGGCCAACCCGCGATGGTTCTGGCATCCGCGATTACATCCACGTCTGGGATCTCGCCCAGGCTCACATTAGGGCTGTGGAGCGTTTTGACAGCGTGATCGAGCAAGGCAGCGAGGAAGACGCCGCCTACACAGTCATTAACCTCGGTACTGGTCTGGGTGTGACGGTGAAGGAGTTTGTGGTGGCATTCGAGGACGTTTACGGGCAGAAGCTGCCGGTTTCTCTGCAGCCACCCCGGCCCGGCGATGTGGCAGGCTCCTACGCCAACGCCGACAAAGCCGCCCGGCTGCTTGGTTGGAAAGCCGAGCTCCCAATTGAGCAAGGTATTGCCGACGCCCTGAAATGGGGCAAGGTCCGCGATACCATCATTCACTATTAAAATTTTGACCGGAGTGCAGCTCCGGTCTTATTTTTTTGTAATCCCGTATAATAAACGGGTAGGAAGGAGTCATGATGAGTCTTTTTAATCGCATTTTTGGAGAACCTGAGATTCGCGCCCTGAACCCACAAAGCAAGGCTGAGGTCAAACAGATGATTAATGAATTGGTTAAGATTGGCCGCCTGGATGACTTTCTTTCGTTAACTCCTGGAGGACCGTTTGACATCCAATGCCACCACCGGGATGCCAAACAGATCGGCAGAAAGCTGAACCAGATCGGCGGCTTACCACTGATGATGGCTGCCAGGCAGACTGTCAAGTACAAACTCAAAGCCGTCCTGGCAGAGCATCTTGATCACTGCTGGAAAGGCGTGGGAGACTGGCAGGCATAAAGAGTCGCCAGGAAGAGGAGTTACTTAATAGTTCAACAAGCCGACCTAAGGGCTTGCAGATCTTCTAAATGTTATAATACCCACACTACATCCAGGAAAGAGGTAATTTATGAGTTGTTGCAGCAAACGGGAAGTCGTAACTTGCTCAGATGCCCCCAAGGCGATCGGACCCTATTCGGTAGCTATTGCCACAGATAACCTTGTTTTCGTCAGCGGTCAGCTCGGAATTGACGCAGCCAGCGGCTTAATCGTGGAAGGCGGTATTCAAGCCCAAACGCGTACTGCCCTTACCAATCTGAGGTCTGTCCTCGCAAGTGCCGGCTCCAGCCTTGAACAGGTGGTTAAGACAACCGTTTTTCTGACTGATATGGCTCAATTTGCCGAAATGAACGCTGTTTATGCTGAATTCTTCACCTCCGATTTTCCAGCCCGCTCAGCCATACAAGTGGCTGCCCTGCCCAAGGGCGGTATCGTCGAGGTGGAAGCGATCGCGGTTCTGCCGCTTTAGCAGACAAGTGACTGCCAGTAAAACAGAACCAGGTACATAGAAAGAATATGCCCCCAAGCGTTTCCGTGATCATTCCCTGCCGGAATGAGGAGAAAACTATCCACCTCGTTTTGGATGCAATTTACGGTCAAACGTACCCGCGCGATCGTTTGCAGGTGGTAATCGCAGATGGCTTCTCGGAGGATCGTACGCGGGCAGAAATTGCCGCTTTCAAGACCTCCCACCCTGATCTTGAGGTTCTGGTAGTGGATAATCCTCAGCGGATCATACCAGCCGGTTTAAATGCGGCAATAAAGGGCTCCATCGGTGAACTCATCGTGCGGATGGATGCGCATTCGATCCCCAACCCGGATTATGTGGCTCTCTGCGTTGATGCGCTTGAGAGAGACATCGCCCAGAACGTCGGAGGCGTGTGGAATATCCAGCCAGGAAAGGATTCGTGGATCGCGCGTTCCATTGCCGCGGCAGCCAGCAATCCACTGGCAGTTGGGGATGCCCACTACCGTTTCACAGACAAAGCAGCCTATGTGGATACAGTCCCCTATGGGTCTTACAAAAGGGAGCTTTTCGAGCAAATTGGGCTCTTCGACGAAACACTGCTGGCAAACGAAGACTACGAGCTCAACACGCGCATCCTGCAATCGGGCGGTAAAATCTGGCTCGATCCGAAGATCCGCTGCACTTACTTTGCCCGTTCCACCCTGCGCGCGCTTGCAAAGCAGTATTACGGGTATGGCTTTTGGAAAGTGCAGATGCTGAAACGCTACCCGGAAACCCTGCGTTGGCGCCAGGCCTTGCCGCCGGCGTTTCTTTTGGGGCTGGCGCTCACACTACTGGTCGGGATTTTTTGGAAGCCTTCCCTCTATCTCTTTACCGCCGTGTTAGGACTGTATCTTCTGATCCTTCTCGCTGTTGGCATTCACATGGCTATCAAGAAAAGAGATATACTCATGATGATTGGCGTACCACTCGCCATCATTACCATGCATTTTTCCTGGGGCGCTGGATTTTTCGCCGGCGCGTTTGGTGCCCAAAAGAAGATATGACAAAGAATACTGCTGGAACCCACAATACCAAGTTTCGCCTTAAGCCCTCAGAGCTACGCTTCATTTTAATTTTGGGTGACTTTTTGGCAGCTTCAATAGCCCTCGTGATTTCACTTTACGTGTGGGCATCTGGCGATAGCTGGTATCGATTTTCTGTGGAGTTTCTGAAGTATCGTGCTCCGATGTGGTTCTATTTATTACCCTTGATTTGGATCATTCTGTTAGTTGACACTTACGATACGCGTAAATCTGCGAATTTGCGTCAGACTTTACGCGGTATCGGCTTCGTTTTTCTGGGTTCGGTAATCGTATACCTGGTTATCTACTTTGCGGTCGAGCCTAATTCTTTGCCCCGCCTGGGAGTTGCGGTTTTCACCGTTGCCGCGACTCTGCTGACGCTGCTCTGGCGCCTGATCTACATTCGCACCTTCACCTCCGTCTCAAGGCAACAACGCGTTCTGATTGTTGGCGCGGGCAAAGCAGGGACTGCTTTGGTGAATGTAATCTCCGAGCTTGACCCTCCACCCTTCAAGTTGATTGGCATGATCGATGATGACCCAGCCAAGCTTAACACCAACATCCAGGGCTTTCCGATCCTCGGAAATCACGAAAGCATGGCTGAGATCATCTCAAATCAGGGTATTACTGACATCATTCTCGCGATTTCCAACGAAATGAATCATGGCATGTTTCAAAGTATCCTGACTGCCCAGGAAGATGGAGTCAACCTGACTACCATGACAGAGACTTACGAAAGCCTCTCAGGACGCGTACCGATCGACCTGCTCGAATCGGATTGGGTAATTCGCGCCTTCCTGGACCGCACGCCTACCAGTGGTTTTTACCGGATTGCCAAGCGTTTGATGGACCTGGGGCTCGGTCTAATCGGTCTGATTGCCCTGGCAATTCTCTCCCCTGTGCTTGCATTGATCATACTCATCGATTCTGGTCGTCCGATAATCTTCACGCAAAAACGATTGGGTAGAGGCGGAAGACCTTACCTAATCTACAAATTCCGCACCATGAAATCCAAATCGGATATGGAAAAAGAGGCACTTGTCACTGCCAGCAATGACCCTCGCATCACACGCATTGGCAGATTGTTGCGTAAAGCCCACCTGGATGAACTGCCTCAGATTATCAACGTTTTAGGTGGGGAAATGAGCTTTGTAGGACCGCGGTCAGAGCGTGTTGAACTGGTTCGGGTTTTCCAGAGGGAAGTACCCTTCTACCGCGCACGCATGCTGGTTAAGCCCGGAATCACCGGATGGGCCCAAATCCACCAAGTTTATGCAGAGACCATCGAAGAGACCGCCACCAAACTGCAGTACGATTTGTATTACATCGAGCATGCATCCATCTGGATGGACATTGTCATTCTGCTGCGCACCGTTGGCTCCGTTTTGGGGTTCAAAGGGCGCTAATTCATGAACGATACCAATCGCCCATCATTTCTTACGCCCCATTTGCTCCAGAGCCCTCTCTGGGGACAATTTAAGGCTGAATTTGGATGGGATTTTGAGGTTTTTCGCAGCCCCACAGCCCAGGCACAAGTGCTCTTTCGCCGGTTGCCGTTGGGCTTTAGCCTCGCTTACTTACCAAAAGGCCCCGACGGTCAGGACTGGGCTTCCCTTTGGGGACAAATTGATGCTGCCTGCAAGCGCCGGCGGGCGGTCTTCCTGCAAGTAGAACCCGACCTGGCGGAGAGCGATCTCACCGCGGAAATTGCGGAACAGATGCAAGGCTTCGAGGTGGAACCACACACCATCCAGCCCCGCCGCACCATCCTGGTGGATCTAAAGGCTGATGAGGATGAGCTTTTGGCGAGCATGAAGCAAAAGACGCGTTACAACATTCGCCTGGCGGAGAAAAAGGGCGTGGTAGTCAAGGAAACGGACGACATTCAGGGCTTTTATCAGCTGATGCAGACCACTGGCGCGCGCGACGGTTTCGCAGTACACGACATTTCCTATTACCAGAAGGCTTATGACATCTTCTTCCCATCCGGAGCCTGCGTTTTGCTTGGCGCGTTTCATGAAGAGAAACCCCTGGCATATCTGATGCTCTTTCTTTCAGGCGAGCGGTCATGGTATTTTTATGGCGCGTCGGATGACACCAGCCGTAACCTGATGCCCACCTACCTGCTCCAATGGGAAGCAATGCGCTGGTCTAAAGCCCGCGGTGCCGGTGTTTACGACTTGTGGGGCATCCCGGATGCCAGCGAAGAAGAGCTCGAGGAGCAATTCCTGCAGCGCAGTGACGGACTTTGGGGAGTGTACCGCTTCAAACGTGGCTTTGGAGGTGAGGTGGTTCGCTCCGCGCCAGCCTTTGTTCGGGTCTACAAGCCGCTTTTGTACCGAGCTTACCAGAAGATCCGGGCTGGAAGAATGGCGGACTGAGCATGATCAGGCTGGAAGAAGACCGAATCCCGCAATGGAACCAGCTACTGCTGCAATTCCCGGACGCGCATATCCTGCAGACATCACAATGGGCTGAAGCCAAGAAACAGAACGGCTGGAGCCCTTTGTACTTCCGGGAGGGCAGTGATCCTCAGGCACCTGAAGGGCTTGCGCTGATCTTGCGCCGACAGATATCCTTCATGGGAGTGAAATTCAGCGTGCTTTATGCTCCCAAAGGACCTGTCTTGCATTGGGATGACCCGTACGCAGTTTCCAGAATACTTAATGCTTTGCAGGACATCTGCAGCCAGGAGAAAGCGATCTTCATCAAGATCGACCCGGACGTACTACTTGGTACCGGTATCCCGGGCACGGATGATGAGGTTCCCTCTGCGCAGGGAATCGCGCTCCAAGCAGAATTAGAACAGCGTGGCTGGCAGTATTCCCAGGATCAGATCCAGTTCCGCAATTCTGTTTTGCTTGATTTGGAAAAGAGCGAAGACGACCTCCTGGCTGCGATGAAGCAGAAAACACGTTACAACATCCGCCTGGCAGCCCGCAAGGGCGTGCAGGTGAGGCATGGAGAGCTTGCCGAGCTGTCCATACTCTACAAAATGTACGCTGAAACAGCTGTACGGGACGGTTTTGTGATCCGTCACGAAGATTACTACCTGAAAACCTGGCGTGAATTCATTGAAGCCGGAATGGCGAAAATCTTGATCGCGGAAGTTGAAAACGAGCCCATTGCCGCGTTGATCCTGTTTCATTTTAATCGCACGGCACGCTACATGTTCGGCATGTCTACCGAGAACTCGCGGGATCTGATGCCCAACCACCTGCTGCAATGGGAAGCCATGCGATTGGCAAAGCAACTTGGCTGCCACACCTACGATATGTGGGGCGCGCCTGAGGTCTTTGATGAGAGTGATTCGATGTGGGGTGTCTTCCGTTTCAAAGAAGGTTTCAATGGGACTGTCACCCGCACCCTGGGAGCCTGGGATTACACCACCCGACCCTGGCTCTACCGCCGTTATACCGAAACCCTGCCCAAACTCCTCAATCTGCTGCGCCGGCGCGGACTAAAAGCCAACAAAAGGAGCCTGAATGATTAAGCGAATACAGCTTGCCCAACTTCCCACCCCGATTAAGAAGATGCCCCATCTTTCAAGGATGTTGGCTGGTCCACAGCTTTTTATCAAACGGGATGACCTGACGGGGCTTGGCTTTGGTGGTAATAAGACCCGCAAGTTGGAATATTTTGTGGCCGACGCCCTCGCGAAAGGCTGCCGGACTCTCATCAGCACTGGCGCGGTTCAGTCCAATCACTGCCGCCAAGTGGCAGCAGCGGCAGCCAGGCTTGGGCTGGGCTGCATTTTGGTGCTGGCGGGTGAAAAGCCTGAACAGCCGCAAGGCAACTTGTTGCTGGATCTGATGAGTGGCGCAGAAGTCATTTTTGTACCCAAGGATCAGCGGGACCAGGAGCTGGCGGAAGTTACAAGGCTGGCTGAAGCAGATAACCGCAATCCTTACCTCATCCCTTACGGCGGCTCAAATGCTTTGGGTGCCATGGGCTATCGCCAGGCAATGATCGAGCTGCGCGAGCAAGGTCTGAATCCGGATTGGATTGTTTTCGCAACTTCATCAGGCGGCACACAGGCAGGCATGCTGCTTGGCGCGCGCGAAACAGGCAGCCATGCAAAAATTTTGGGTATCAGCGTCGATAAACCTGCCCGGGAGTTCCGTGACACCATTTCTGAAATTGCTAATGCTGGCGCAAAGTTGCTGCAAATTGAGACCAACTTCCAGCCTGATGATATCCTGGTAAATGATGCGTACTGTCCTGCTGGCTACGGCGTGATGACGCCCGCGGAAAAGGAAGCCATCCTGCTTTTTGCCCGACATGAAGCCATCCTGCTCGACCCGGTCTACACTGGCCGTGCTGCCGCCGGGTTGCTTGATCTCATCAGCCAGGGATTTTTCAAAGCTGATGAGAAGGTCCTTTTCTGGCACACTGGCGGCACTCCCGCCCTCTTTGCCGAGCCGTACAGCGAAGAATTAGTTAAACCGTAATACGAACAAAAATCCCTGTATTTTCAAGGATCATCGATTTTCCAATTCTGCCAGGTTGAAGCGCACCATATCCTGTATTAGGGTTTCATCCAGTGGCTGAGTATAAGGAATTTGGATTGCGCCCTTGCTGGTTTTGTAACCCTCCAGCCTTGATGCGAAATGCTCGATTGCAGACGGGGTTGGGTAAATACCGAGATGATTCTTCTGAGCCGCAAAATGGAGAACCGCCTTACCGTACTTCTTGAAGGTCGGCATTTGGTAGCTAAGGGTTTGAGTCAGTTCCGGATCGACTTCGAGCACAAGTTTTCTCACGCGACGCAGGAGATGCTGGATTTCCAATGGAGCCTCGGCAATATAAGTCTCAATTACATCTTGCATCTCAGATCCTTTCAAACTTCAAATCGGTAAACCTTGATTCCATGGAACAGGTTCAGATTTAATTCTACTTGAAACAGGTCTGTCAAATTAATCAAGCCTATAATCCCTGCTATAATCCAAAAAATGAACGTAGATATTCGTTCCACGATTTTTGTGATCAGCATCATGGCAGCCAGTGCAGCTATTTGGCTGGCTTTTCGCGCGCGCAATGCCTTCCGGACTGGAAAAAAGCTGCCATTCTTCTTCAAGAAACGCCAACAATATGAACTTGGCGCGCGTCTGCTGTTGGCTGTCTTGTTACTGCTCGCTTTCGCTTACGCCAACCTTCGTTGGGGGGAAGGCTTCGCTTACCGCTACTTTCCGCCCACTCTCACCCCCTCGCTGACGCCCACCATAACGCTCACCCCCACGGTCACGCTTACCCCCACCATCACCCTCACTCCCACGCTTACCAGCACGCCATCTGTGACTGGCACACCATTTATACCAGAACAGATAGCAACCGCGTTTGAGTCGATGGTCGCCCAAAAATCCGATTTCACCTTCAGCCTGATCCGGTTTTCAACTGAAATTGACGAAGATTTACAAGCCGTCGAACCTGCTATTGAATTTGAAAATCCGCTTGAGACAATTTATGGCACATACAGTTACAACATGATGGATCCTGGCGTGCAGTGGACGGAGATTTGGGTGCGGGAAGGCGAGATCGTCCATTACAACAGCGGCACCTGGCAAGGGGGCAGTGGCGGCTATGGCGCGGCTTTGCTCAAACTCCCACCCGATGAATGGCTGCCAGGAAGCTATCAATTACAGTTCTTTATTGGCGAAAATTGGATCACCAGCGGTCATTTCCGTGTTCTGGGTAATCCCCCCACGCGTACGCCCACCCTTACGCCTACTCCTTCACGAACCCTAACCTTCACGCCCAGTCCAACTTCTACGCCAATGCCAACACGGACACCTTTATTGACTGCGACACCCTCACAAACGGCTACTACTCGTCCCAGTACCACCCCTTAGCGTCTGGTTCAGGTCTCCTGCACAAATTGTTGCATGCAAATTTTAGGACGGACAAACCATTCGGATTGCCATGTTGCCATTCCTTTCTTCGAAGATACCCATAAAACACAAGGTACAATTAACAAATGACTGAAACCAAACGCTCTGCCCCAAAAAAACGTTGGATTATCTCACCACTTATCCCAAACGACATCAAGCAAGCCCTCAAAGATTATCCGCCCTTTTTGCGGCAATTGCTCTTCAATCGCGGCATCACTACCGCTGAGGTTGCCCGAGCTTACCTGGGAACCGACTCTCCCACTTCAACCGATCCCTTCATGATGCTCGGCATGCGGGAAGCAGTTGGGGTAATCGAACAAGCTTTGCAGGCAGGCGAAAACATCACCATTTATGGCGACTACGACACCGATGGTGTTACCGCATCTTCATTGCTATTTGAATTCTTCAGCCAGCTTGGTCACGAACCGCGGGTCTATATTCCTAATCGCTTTGATGAGGGATACGGGCTCAACCTGGATGCCGTCGAAATGCTGGCAACCGAAGGCACGCAGCTTCTCATAACCGTCGATTGCGGCATCCGCTCCTTGCAGGAAGTGCAGCGGGCAAAAGAACTGGGCATGCGCGTGATCGTTACCGACCACCATCAACCCGATGAACTTCGTCTGCGAGCTGACGCGGTTATTAATCCCCACCAGTCAGCCGACCCTTACCCGTACAAAGAACTCGCGGGTGTTGGTTTGGCGTACAAGTTGGCAGAAGCCTGGCTCCAGGCTCACCCTAATCCCGCCATTGACCCCAACCAGTGGCTCGATCTGGTAGCTATTGGCACCGTGGTGGATGTGGCTCCGCTGACCGGTGAAAATCGCTCCCTGGTCAAACGCGGGCTTGCGTTGATGCGCCAGCCGCAGCGGCAGGGTTTGTTTTCCCTGGCGCAGGTGGCTTCCATCAATCCTGCCAAATTCAATGCCGGGCATCTTGGCTTTGCTATTGGTCCACGCCTGAACGCTGCCGGTCGCATGGAGAGCGCTCTGGATGCCTTCCGCCTGCTCACCAGCCAGGACATTTTTGAGGCTGGCTGGCTGGCGCAACAGCTCGACTCGCTCAACGCCAGCCGTAAAGAAATAACCAATCAGATTATTGAATCGACCATGCTTCACATCGCCGAGCAAGACCCGGACATCCCGGTTCTTTTCTCCGCCTCGCCTGATTACAATGCGGGTGTGGTGGGTTTGGCTGCCGGTCGCCTGACCGAAGCTTACTACAAACCTGCCATCATTGGTTCGGTGGAGGGAGAGCTTATCAAGGCCTCCTGCCGGTCCATCCCCGAATTCGATATCAACCACGCCCTGAACCAGTGTGCTGATCTGCTGGTGAGGCATGGCGGGCACCCGCTGGCTGCTGGTCTGACTGTGCGTGCCGATAACGCGCAAGCCTTTCTGGATCGAATTATTGGTATCGCCCGTGAATCTTTCAAGGGGTTGGATTTGACCCCCGCGCTTCACATCGATTACGAAATTGCGCTTGAAAAACTTCAGGCTGATCACTTTCCGGGTATCCTCGAGGCAGTCGAGCAGTTGGAACCCACCGGCGCTTCCAACCCGAGCGCGCTGTTTTGTAGCAGAAATGTGCGCGTGTTGCGCGCAAACACGGTCGGCAAGGGTGAACACCTCAAACTCGTGCTTGGCGCGGGCGGCACTCAACTGGACGCCATTGCATTCCGGCAGGGCGCCCTTCTGGAAAATCTGCCTGATTACGTGGATATTGCTTATACCTTTGAGATCAATGAATTCAACGGGCGCAGCACAATGCAGCTGAATGTCCGCGACATTCAGCCTTCCGCCACTTAGCCTGGCTGCTTACCCGGCTCGATTACGAAATGCTTTTCGCTCGTTTCGACCCGTCCATCTTTGTAAGCAACAACTTCACTGGTGTTAATCCGAACAAGCTTGCCCGAATTTTTTGCCTGCTCCAGCAAGGATTGCAGATCATGAATCGCTACCGTCACCTGATTTCCCTCTTGCATTCCAAAGCGGTACGTAAAAAAAGCCGGGTTGATCTTGAGATAATCCGCCAGCATGGTCAAAGCCGCTTGCATGGCGGTTGTATTCACTGTTTCTTTCTGCCCATACAAAGCCCAAATCGGCAACTTGAGATTAATCGTAAAGCTATCCAGCAACATCGGCGAGTGCAAAAAGTGCGCGAATGCTGGCCCCCAGGGCATGTTCTGAGTGCCCTCACCCTCAATTTCCAATGAGAGCTTATGACATTGCTCAAGGGGCAGAAGATCCTTTTCTTCCTGTAAGATCAAGTCATAGATCGCGTCAAGCACCTGCTGTGAGTAAGCCAACAAATGGTCTTTGTCAACGCCCCTGTCTGGCGACTCCAAGGCTGGGATAGCTTCGCCAATTTTCATCAGGAGTTTTGGGCGCTTCAACTGCAGCGCGTACTTCAGGGATCCCTGCATTCCGCTGAATCCAATTGGTACTACCTGCGCGCCAGTGCGCTGACTGAGCAACGCCACACCAATCTGAGGGTGCATCTTGCCCGGTGC
The DNA here is from genome assembly GCA_036825115.1 of Anaerolineaceae bacterium. Lineage (GTDB taxonomy): Bacteria > Chloroflexota > Anaerolineae > Anaerolineales > Anaerolineaceae > Mesolinea. Next base: position 23,088 of record DAISYV010000020.1, read on the forward strand.
CCACACCCCGCCCTCCGGGAAAATGCCTGCTACACCACCCTGCCTGAGAACATCAAGCGCCTGGTTCATGCCCTTACGATCAAGGTTGCCCCTGTTAATAGGAATATATCCATAGTAGGCCACAATCTTGTCGAAAATTTCTTCAAAGGGCATGTCGCCCGCACCAATAGGCTCCACCAGCCGCTTTGGCATGACGGTCATCAGGACTGCCTCAAGCACAGCAACGTGATTCCCAGCCAGGATAACTGGACCTTCCCGGGGGATGTTCTCGAGCCCTTCAATTTTTGTGCGGGTCAATAAGCGCAGCAACCCTCGGGTCAAAAAACGCAGGAGTGCGCGTCTGACCTGAAAACGCGGGTAGGCAATGCTATATTGGTGTTCAACTTGGTTCACGGAAACTCCGGTTAAATAAAAAGTGCCCCCACAGGAATTCGAATCCTGGTTTTGGCCTTGAGAGGGCCGCGTCCTGGGCCACTAGACGATGGGGGCGTCAAGGAAGAAATAATATCATGCAAAATCCGGTGCGTCAATGCGTTGAATGGGTTCAATACATATGAGACAGAAGACTCGGGGTCAAGTCAGGGTGATA
>DAISYV010000021.1:0-22566 GCA_036825115.1 Anaerolineaceae bacterium
TCGCCGTCCAGCTCGGTGACTGGAGTGGATACCATCTGCTGGCTCAGTACCAATTTTGGTCAAATAGAAAAAAGCCAGCCTGAAGAAGGCTGGCTTTCGGCTAATTTGGATAGGATTAAGCGCCGGTATTGGTGACAGAAGTGGTTTTCTTCTTCTCTTCTTTCACTTTGCGCTTTTCTTTGATGGACAATTTGGGTTTCTTACGTTCTTCTTTTCCAGCTTTATCTTTAGTTGCCATGATGTACCTCCGTTCAATAATGAGATTGCCTCTTAATTATAGCCGATTATGGCAAAATTGGATGAGACCTGCATAGCCTCGCGTGTTATGAGAAGGTTGATGTAATATTTTCCTTGTGAATAACATAAATACTTTCGAACCTTTTATGACCCTGCCTGCTTATTCCGAAAGACCACCAAGCACCTCGAGCAGCCCCGCTTCATAAACCTGGCTGTGGGGACCCCTCGCGCGCCAGAGTTCATTGCCCTGGTGGTCGATCAGCAGGGCGAAAATGTGCTCCTCGTCTTCCAAACCCAAAGCAGTCCGGAAATCATCCTTCTCAAGGTAAAGTGTGATCGTGCGTTCGCGCGATTTTGGGTTGGGGATGCCTGCCCGCATGCCCTCGTTGATGAAAAACCTGGAAAAGGCGTTCAAGGAGCGAATGGTGGGCAATTCGTAGTAAACCAGTCCCGGGAATTGGGCTTCGCAGGACTCAGCCAGCGGGATCCAGGTGTTCACTTCATCCTGATGCCATTGCTGGAAGGCGATAAAAAGCAGGTTGTAATCGCCCTCAAAATCCTGGGGGAGGGTTAGTTTAGCCCTTTGCAAATTTGATCCGTTTACTGTTGGAAAAGTCATGGTGGCACCTGTCAGTTTCTCTTGTGATTGTTGCAAGGTCAGCGAGCTTGCGCGGACCCACTGCGGTAGGCGATCAAAACGCGCTCACGTGCCAGGCTGTGGTCAACGATTGGACCCGGATAGTCACTGTCGATCCGACAGTTAACCTGTTTTTGAAGGTCATCGGGCATTTCCCACGGGGTGTGGATGTGTTTTGTGGGCACAAGAGCCAGTTCCGGCACCCAGCGGCGCACGTAATCGCCCTGGGGATCAAACTTGAGCCCCTGCAAAATGGGGTTAAAGACCCTGAAATACGGCGCCGCATCCGTGCCCGTGCCGGCGGTCCACTGCCAGCCGCCGTTGTTGGAGGCTGGGTCGCCATCCAACAGCTGTTGCATGAAATAGCGTTCGCCCTCCTGCCAGTTGATCAGTAAGTCCTTGGTCAGGAAGGACGCGGCGATCATGCGGGCGCGGTTGTGCATCCAGCCGGTGGCATTCAGCTGGCGCATGGCGGCATCCACCACCGGGTAGCCTGTGAGCCCGGCTTTCCAGGCAGCCAGACCACTCGGATCATTGCGCCAGGGGATGTTCCGCAGTTCAGATCTAAATGCCTGTTGGCGCACGTACGGGAAGTGAAAAAGAATGGCAGCGTAAAATTCGCGCCAAATGAGCTCATTGAGCCAGGTTTCTGCGCCTTTTTGGGCGGATGTGGTGCTTGCTGACTGCGAAGCTTCCTGTGCCGCCCAAACTGCCTGGCGTGCGGAGAGCATTCCCAAGCGCAGGTATGGGGAAAGCCGCGAAGTGCCTTCCATGTCCATGCGGTTGCGCATCTCGGAATAGTCAAAAATCGCCCTGTCGCTAAAGCCAGAAAGCTTGCGTTCTGCCTCCTGCTCGCCCGCCTTGAACAAACTCTCAGCTGGGTGGGATGGATGCTCTGGTACCTCAAGGCTGGCAAGGGTGGGAATGGCAGCGAGATGCTCCGGGGCAGGGATGGTGCTGCCGCTGGCTGGCAGGCTGCGCCACTTGCGGCTGAAGGGGGTGAAGACGGTATAGGGGGTATTGTCGGCTTTGAGCAGCATTTTCGGGTGGAATACCGTGACCCCGGGTAGAAGCTTTAAGGGTAGGAAAAGCGCAACATTCTTATCGCGTTGACGGGCATAAGGGGAGTAGTCTTCTTCAGCAAAGATACCTTCGGCATTCGTGTCTTGAACCAAATCCGCCAATACCTCAAGCGGATCACCCCGCCGCAGGATGAGCCCGCTGCCGCACTGCTTCAGGCTTCTGTCCAACTCTCTCAGACCGTCGAAAAGGAATGCCAAACGTGCTTGACCCGTATACTCCGAAGCCAGCAATTTTGGATCCAGGATAAACACTGGCACAACCACCTCAGCCCGCCGAAGTGCCTCTGTTAGAGCCTGATTATCACTTAAGCGCAGGTCGCGCCTGATCCACCAAATGGCAGTTTTCATGTTCTCTATCCTCGAATGTCCTTTTTTGATTCTACCATCAGCTCTCTGTGGAGGTGACACACCGACTTCATCGTGAGGTGTGTCAATCATTCTGAACGAGGTGAAGAATCTTACTCAATAAATCCACCAGATCCTTCGCTGGCGCTCAGGATGACAAATTTTGTGTACTGTCGTTGAGCTTGAGGGGTGTTTTTGTCGGAGTGAGCCCGCGACAGCTGTCTGTCATTCTGAACGAAGTGAAGAATCTTACTCAATAAATCCACCAGATCCTTCGCTGGCGCTCAGGATGACAAATTTTGTGTACTGTCGTTGAGCTTGAGGGGTGTTTTTGTCGGAGTGAGCCCGCGACAGCTGTCTGTCATTCTGAACGAAGTGAAGAATCTTAATTAGTAAATCCACCAGATCCTTTGCTGGAGGTCTCATTCCGACCTACATGGAATCTCCTCACCTACGAGGCATGATTTGTCATCCGAATCGAATTCAAGAATCTTGATCAGCAAGACCACAAGAGCCCTCCCTTATGCTCTGGTTGACAAAAAGTGAAGCCTAATACGTTAAAACCGTGTCTGGTTTTTCAAGTATATCGCTCTGGGTTTAGGTGACTGATGAATAATTGGAAAAGAAAACAGCAGCTTTACGCTGCTGTTTTTGTCAAACGATAAGGACCAGCACAAAAAATTTTGCTGGTTTGGATGCTGTCTTATTAGTCCTTGAGGTTGGTCGCGCCGAGGTAAATGGCAACCAGACCGATTACAATCTTTATAACAGCATGCCACCAAGGTTCATCACCCAATGAAATACTTGGGATCAGGGCTAGAACACCCATGGCTGCCAGCAGGATGCCGATAACCAACAGTGCAGTCTTGGTCTTGCCGGTCTTCTGCAGGGAAACCCACAAACCAACCAAACCGACTACGATCTTAACAGCGGCATGCCAGGCATCTTCAGTGCCCATATTAATGCTGGGGATGAGCGCCATAACGCCCATCAGGATGACGATGATACTGATGACAAGCAATACTCTTTTTTTCATAATAATCTCCTGTTTTATGATAAGGGGGTTTCGAATTAAACCCCGGAATTATGTGAAAATTATAACAAGGATTACTTCCATGTCAATCACAACTAAATTTGTCAGGGAATAAATCCGGGTAAAGGTTAAAAAACACAAAAGTGAAGTCATTTTTTATACCTGAAGCTTTTTCAATCAATTCATCAGGTCAGAACTTCATCATCATAGTTCAGGTATACGATCGCACGATTTATCGATTCTCATGAAGTAAAATAACTGCCAGATTGTGCGACGAGCTTTCCGAGGAGTGTATCCATGTTGAGAATAATTGTTCCTATCAAACAAGTGCCCGAGACGGGCAACGTCAAGATGGATCCCGAAACGGGCACGATGGTGCGGGATGGGGTGGTCAGCATTGTGAACCCGCTGGATCTCTATTCCATCGAAACCGCTCTGATGCTCAAAGAACAGTTCGGCGCCACCGTAACCGTCCTTACGATGGGACCGCTTAACGCCGTCAAAGCCTTAAAGGAAGCAATTGCGATGGGCTGTGACGACGGTTACATTCTTTCAGACCGGGCCTTTGCAGGGGCGGATACCTGGGCAACCGCCTACGCGCTGATCAATGCCGTCAAACGCATCGGTGACTTTGACCTGATCCTTGCGGGTGAACGCGCCACGGACGGCGACACAGGTCAGGTCGGTCCGAATATCGCCTCAGGGCTCGACATTCCCCTGGCTACCTATGTGCGCAAAGTCAACGAGCTCGACCTGGAACGTAAAACCATCACGGTCGAGCGGTCGGTGGAAGAGGGCATCGAAACCTTGCAACTGCCCTTACCCTGCCTGTTGACGGTGGTGAAAGAAATCAGTTATCCGCGCCTGCCCACCCTGCGTGGCAAGAAGAAGGCAAAAACCGTTGAAATCCCCGTGCTGACTGCAGCGGACCTTGGCTTGAAGTTGGAATACCTCGGGCTGAAAGGCTCGCCCACCAGGGTGGTTTCCACCAAGTCGCCGAAGGTGACCCGCAATGGACAGATGGTGACAATCAAAGAAGATAAAGATGTGAGTGCGGCTGTGAATGCCCTGATCGCTTTTCTGGAAGAGAGAAAATTGATATGAGCGAGAAAAATACGAACGTATGGACCATCGCGGAAGCAGCCAACGGCAAGCTGAAGTCGGTTTCGTATGAGTTGTTATCCAGGGGCAGAAGCCTGGCGGATGCCTGCGGCGAGCAATTGGTTTCGATCTTGATTGGGGCAAATGTCAGCGAAGCAGAACTAACAACCCTGATCCAGCACGGCGCGGACCTGGTGATCAGCGTGCAGGACCCTGCCCTGGATGCCTTCATTGTTGAGACTTACAGCAATGTTCTGATCGACCTGGTAAATCAGTTGAAACCCAATATCATCCTGGCGGCGGCTACCAATAACGGACGCACCCTGATGCCGCATGTGGCCATGCGCCTGCACACCGGCCTGACGGCAGACTGCACTGACCTGCAGATTGACCTCAACACAGGGGACCTGCTGCAGACCCGCCCGGCGATCGGCGGCAATATCCTTGCCACCATCAAGACCCCCAACCACCGCCCTCAGATGGCGACGCTCAGACCGCGGTCCACACAACCGCTGCCGGCAGACACTTCCCGCATCGGGCAGATCCAGCAGGTGGCGCTAAAGCCCGAACTTGTGGACAACAGGGTGAAGCTGCTATCCTTCGAGGCGGAGGCCACCGACGAAAGCAACTTGCAGGACAGCGACGTGATCGTGTCGGGTGGCAGGGGCATGAAAAAGGCCGACAACTTTGAGCTCCTGCATAAGCTGGCAAAGTTGTTAAATGGCAAGGTCGGCGCCTCGCGCGACGCGGTCGACCGCGGTTGGGCGAGGTACCCGCAGCAGGTTGGCTTAAGCGGCAAAACCGTGCTGCCCAAGCTCTATATCGCTCTGGGCATCTCCGGCGCCATTCAGCATCTGGCGGGCATGAAAACCGCCGAAACGATCGTGGCTGTCAACACGGACCCCAACGCGGCTATCTTCCAGGTAGCGGATTTTGGAATTGTCGGGGATGCCTTCCAGGTTCTGCCTGAACTGATTTCCCGGCTTGAGGAGAGAAAGTCATGACCACCTACAACCCCCTAACGCCTGAAATTGTTGCCAAACTCGCGCAGATCGTTGGACCTTCGAACGTCATTTTGGACGAGGAAAAGCTCGAGGCTTATTCCCACGACGAGACCCCCAAGGACCAGTTTTCGGGGATGCCGGAAGTAATTGTGACCCCCACCAGTACGCAGCAGGTGGCAGAAATCATGAAGCTGGCGAACGTGCATCTCATCCCGGTCACACCGCGGGGAGCTGGCTCTGGGCTTTCCGGCGGGGCTATTCCACTGCATGGCGGGATTGTCATGGCTTTCGAAAAAATGAACAAGGTGCTGGATGTTGACCTGCAAAACATGATGATCGAGGTGCAGGCGGGCATCGTCACCAACGAAATTAACGCCACCGTGGCGGATGACGGCCTGTTCTTCGCCGGCTATCCGATGAGCCTTGAGTCCTGCCAGATCGGTGGCAACATCGCCGAAAATGCCGGCGGCGGCAAAGCCATCAAGTATGGCGTGACAGAGCGCTACATCACCGGCATGGAGGTGGTCACACCAGCTGGCGATATCATCAAAATTGGCGGAAAGATCGTCAAGGACGTCTCAGGCTACGACCTAAAACGTCTTTATATCGGCTCCGAAGGCACACTGGGGATTGTAACCAGCGCGACCATCAAGCTCACGCCCCTGCCGAAGGCCAAGACCGACCTGCTGGTGCTGTTCCCGGACGTGCAAAGCGCGATTGAGATCGTGCCGATGATCGTCAGCAAATTAGGCATCGTCCCCACTTCCATCGAATTTATGGACCGCCTTGCGGTGGAAACCTCCTGCAAGTATCTGAACGAACACCTCGACTATGAGAGCTGCGGTTCGATGCTGCTGATCGAAGTCGATGGCACCACCCTGGACCAAGTGGATGGCGAAGCCGAAATGATCGGCGACCTGTGCATGGAGCACAAGGCGATCGAAGTCTACGTGGCAGATAACTACACCACCCAGGAACGGGTTTGGGCGGTGCGGCGCAACATCGCCGAAGCCTTCAAGGTCTATTTGCCCCACCAAAGCCTGGAAGACATCGTCGTGCCGATTGCGCAGATTCCGGCGCTGACTGAGGAAATTGCCAAACTCGCGGCTGAGTTTGACCTTTCGATGCCTTCCTATGGGCATGCTGGCGACGGCAACCTGCACACCACCTTGATCAAACCGCCTGAAATGCCGCTGGATCAGTGGTACGCCGTGGAAGATCAGGTCGTGCGCCGTTTGTACGCGGTGGTAATGTCTCTTGGCGGCAAGCTGAGCGGTGAACATGGCATTGGCATCAAACGCAAAGCCTACTTTCAAGAAGTCGTTGACCCACACGAGCTGGAATTGATGCGCACGCTCAAGCGAGCCCTGGACCCCAACAATATCCTGAATCCGGGGAAAATATTCGATTTGGTTTAAATAGGTTGAGAGTCAAAGGGCTGGGCTATAATTGACTAAGTTGCCGGGTGATGTGGCTGGTGATAAGATGAACTGCAGACGGAGCTCTGGTGGACGAAATCTCTAATCGCACACGCACGCGATACACGCTGACATTGATCATACTGATCACGATTCCTTGTTACCTGCTGGGGGTTATCCTTTTGCGTCTCAACCGCGGTCCACTGCAGCCGACTGCCACGCCAACACTCACCAGCACGGCTACATTTATTCCCAGTGTGACTCTCACGCCGTACCTCACCCGTACTGCCAGCATCACTCCCACCGCCACCAATACTCTGCCACCGACCGCAACTGGCACTCCCACCTGGACTCCGACTGTTACTGCCACCCCCACGGAAACACCGCTACCAACCGATACCCCTGTACCTGAACCGACGAATACACCTACTGAAACACCAACCGAGACTTTGGTTGAACCTACGCCTGAACCATGAGAGAGGCTTATGAAACTTGATCTGAAACAACACTTGAAAGAAATGATCTCTGCCGGGGGTCCAAGCGGTTATGAGGACTCAATCCGCGAGATCATCCGGAATGCCTGGCAACCGCTGGCTGACGAAATACGCGTCAACAATCTTGGCAGCCTGGTGGCGATTCGTCATGGAGAAGGCACAGAACCCCGACCCAGCGTGATGATCGCGGCGCACATGGATGCGATTGGTCTGATGGTGACCGGCATCGATGAGGGCTTTTTGCGCTTCATGCAGGTTGGCGGGGTCGATCCGCGCATCCTGCCTGGACAGATGGTGACCGTGCATGCAACTAACGCAGATGTCCCACGGGACCTGCCGGGGATGGTGGTCATGCCGCCGGCAGCTCTGCTGCCAAAGGACGGGAAATCCGGACCCTTGCCGCAGAAATATTTGCTGGTTGACACCGGATTGTTGCCAAACGAGGTTAAGAAACTCGTCCGCGTTGGAGATGTGATTTCCTTTGCGACGGAGCCAATGGAACTTTGCAGTGAGTGCATCAGCGGACACACCCTCGATAACCGCGCCTCTGTGGCGGCAGTCACGGTAGCGCTCGAAATGCTTTCCAAGCGCAAGCACCTTTGGGATGTGATCGCCGTGGCAACCTCGCAGGAAGAGGTCGGTGGAATTGGCTCGATGACGGATGCTGTCGCGATCAAACCGGATTTCGCGATCGTGATTGACGTTACCTTCGCGAAGGCACCAGGCAGCGCCGGCACGGAGAATTTTGATATGGGCAAGGTAACCCCCCTCACCTGGGGCTCCTGCAACCACCCGGCTTTGCACAAAGCCATGTTGGCGACTGCGGAGGAATTCGAGATCAACGTGGCGAAGGAACTCGCGCCAACCGGTTCGGGCACCGATGCCTGGGATATCCAGGTGGCGGAAGCCGGCATCCCCGTGGTTGAGCTGGGCATTGCGCTGCGTTATATGCACACCCCGGTTGAGGTTGTCTCGTTGAAAGATGTCCGACGAGCTGGAAGGTTGATGGCTGAGTTTATCGCCGGCCTTCCGCTCGATTTCATGAAAACTGTGATCTGGGAGTAAACCAAAATGGCAAAAAGTGATGTTTCCACCAAGTTTAATCCCCGCCTGGGTAAAAAAGAATTAGATCTGCTCACCAAACTTTGCAACGCTGTCAGCGTCTCAGGTGATGAGCAGGAAGTACGAGCGATCGTTCTGGAAGAGTTGCGCGATTTCGCTGACTTCACAACCGTGGACGCGATGGGCAACGTGTTGGTTCGGCGTGAGGGCACCGGCGCGAACCGCGTCAGGGTCATGATCGCCGCCCACATGGACGAAGTTGGCTTCATGATCATCAAAGATGAGGGGGATGGCGTTTATGAATTCAAAGTCATCGGAGGGGTTGACCCGCGCCAATTGGCAGGTAAGCCGGTTACCATCGGTCGGGATCACATCCCGGGTGTGATCGGCGCTAAAGCAATCCATCTGACCACGCCGGAAGAACGCAAGCAAGTGCTAAAAGTAGATCAGCTGCGCATCGATATCGGACCTGGAGGGGACTCCAAGGTTAAAATCGGCGACCGCGGAACCTTCGCGACAAAGCTGGCAGTGTTGGGTCCGAGTATTCGCTCTAAAGCGCTGGATGACAGGTTGGGCGTTTTTAACCTGATCCAACTGGTCAAACACACCCCTGAGAATGTCGACCTGCTGGCAGCATTCACCGTGCAGGAAGAACTTGGCCTGCGTGGCGCAAAAATTGCTGCCTTTGCCTTTGATCCGGAAATTGGCATCGCCATGGATTCAACCCCCGCCAACGATTTGCCCCATTATGATGGCTTGGCAAACACCAGCCACAATACCAAATTGGGGGATGGACCTGCGATTTACATCATGGACCGCGGCACCATCGGAGATCAGAGGCTGATCAAATGGCTGGTCGAATCGGCTGAAGCGGAGAAGATCCCCTGGCAGTTCCGACAGCCAGGGCTGGGCGGAACTGACGCCGGAGAGATACACAAAACCCGCGCGGGAGTGCCGAGCGTCTCGGTGTCTGTGCCCCAACGCTATCTCCATTCAGCAGCGGGTTTGATCCGCGTTGATGATGAACTCAATACCTTGAAGCTAATCCACACGGCTCTAAAACGCCTTGATAGAAGCATCCTAAATCGTCAGGAGAAAAAGTAATGGCAAAGAAAAACAATTCATTATGGACAATTCTACAAACCTTGGTCGAGACACCAGGCCCTTCCGGTTCGGAACACGTGATCCGCGAAAAGATCAAAGCGGAAATTGAGGGGCACGCTGACGAGATCTATACGGACGCGCTTGGAAACCTGATTGCCCGTAAAGGTACTTTGAAAGAAGGCGGCAAGCGGATCATGGTTTCGGCACATATTGACGAAATCGGTTTGATGGTCACGCATGTGGATGACAACGGCTTTGCGCGATTTATGCCGATCGGCGGCATTAGCCCCCTCACCTGCCTGGGCGGCAGAGTGCTCTTCATGAACGGCACCCGCGGTGTAATTGGCATGGAGCGTTTGGAAAAAGACGAACACCCCGAACTGGCGAAGTTGTTCATTGACACCGGCGCAACGTCCAAAGCGGACAGCCAGATTGGCGTGGGCGATGTTTGTGGTTTTGAGCGTCCATTCCTGGACCTGGGAAAACGGCTGGTTGCGAAATCGATGGATGATCGGGTGGCTGCGGCAATCGCGATGGAAGCCCTGAAAGAGGTCCAGCCAGGCAAAAACGAGCTCTATTTCGTCTTCAGCGTTCAGGAAGAGGTTGGCATTCGCGGCGCGATCACCGCGGCTTATGGTGTGGACCCGGAAGTCGGGCTGGCGGTGGACGTCACCCGTACGGGCGATACCCCCCTGGGCGTCAAGATGGAAGTCGCGCTCGGCAACGGACCCGCGATCAAGGTCAGGGATTCCTCCTTTATCGCCGATCCACGCGTGGTTAAGTGGATGGTCAATGAAGCTAAGGCTCAAAAACTACCCTACCAGATGGAAGTGCTTGAAGCAGGCGGCACTGATGGCGCGGCTATGCAACGCACCCGTGCCGGCGTGCCGGCAGGTTGTCTTTCGATCCCCTGCCGCTATATCCACAGCCCCTCTGAAATGGTCGATCGGGACGATGTGGAGAACTCGGTGAAGCTGTTAGTAGGGCTGCTTGGCAAGCCTGTAAGCCTGGGATAACCTCCCGGGCAAGATGCTTTACAATTGCATTGATGGCTGATAGCGTGAAAAAGATCAAGATATTGCTGGTGGTGCTGCTTCTCAGCAGCCTATTGGGGCTGGCTGGCTGTGACTTGCTGCCTGATACCTGGGAGCTTCCCTGGCAACAATCCAGCACCGCCATTCCTGAACCGAGTGATGTTCCACAGCCCACAGATATTACTGGAGAATCCCCTGAGATCGTTGCAGAACAGACACCCACGCCAGCACCCCCTCTTGAAAAGCTGATCCTTTGGCTGCCTCCCGATTTGGACCCCAACGCTGAAACAGCCGCGGCAACCATACTCAGAGACCGTCTGAACGAATTTGCTTACCTCAACAGCATCGAAATTGATGTCCGCATCAAAGCCGTCTCAGGTGGTGGAGGGCTGTTGGACGCGCTGCGCACCACCCACGCGGCTGCACCAGCCTCCTCGCCGGATGTAGTGGCTCTCTCGCGGGATCACCTCCTCAGGGCTGTTCAGGATGGAGTGGTGTTCGAGCATGAGGGACTAACCACCATGATGAGTGATCTGGATTGGTATAACTTTGGCAGAGATGCCGGTGTGATCCAGGGTGAAGTCATGGCGGTGCCCTTCAAGGGCGTGCCGATGGGTTTGGTATACCAAAGTTTCAGCCAGCTGGTTCCGAGCAATGAGTGGACTGATACCAAGTTGAATTTCGGTATATTCGGATTTGCGGCGGATGATCCCAGGGGAACCTTCTTGTTGCTGCTCTATCTGAGCCTGGGCGGGCAGGTGCAAAATGAGCAGGGCGAGACAATCTTGCAGGAAGCGCCACTTACGGAAGCCTTGCAGACCCTGAAAGATGGTCTGAACACCCTTCATTTCAGCGAATTGTCAGTCCCAATGCAGAATTCAGAACAGGTTTGGGACGCATTCAGCATTCAAAGTTTTTCTACCGCCTTCCTGCCGGTGAATGTTGTGCTGCAGGGAAGGGAAACCACGCCTGATGCACCAGATCCCGCATTTACCTCGCCGGATATAACCCTGACTGATGCCTGGGTGTGGGCTTTGGGCAGCCAGGAGCCTCAAAGGCAGGAACTGGCACTGGCGTTGATTTCACACCTCTCCGAGACCCAGTTTTTGGCAGAGTGGAGTGAAGCCCTCAAGGAAATTCCAGCCCGACCTTCCGCGCTTGGCAGTTGGGAGGAGACCGCTTTGAAACCCGCCTTGGAAAAGATGTCCAGTGGCGCGGTTCTGTATCCTACTGAAGAGGTCATGAACAACCTCGGACCGATTTTGCGGAATGCAACCTTGCTGATCCTGCGGGATAATGCTGATGTGGTCGAAACCGCCAAACAGGCTGTGGAGAGTGTCAAATGAGTGTGCAACAGGGATCAATGAAATCCAGCAGTTTGTCGATCGTTCTGATTGTGCTTGGTTTGTTGGTGATCAGTTTGCTGGCATTAGTCGTCTTTGTTGATCCAATCAAGATACAACCTGATCTGACATTGACCGCGACTTATGTCACTGGGACTCCCCAGCCAACTCCAACAGCTGCAGAGCTGCTGCCATCGCCAGTGGTGAACGTTGACGGCATCGCAATCCTTGGCGGAGTGCTGGCGCTGATCGTGCTCGCGGCGGTCTATCGCGAGATCCTGATCCACAAACGGACTTCAAAAAAGTAATCCTATCGAAATTAGTCAGGCGGGCGTTTAGCCCGCCTGATTTGTTATGTTTTAGATGATGTAATCCGGACCATCGGAATACTCCCAAACCCCGTCAGGTTGCAGCTGTAATTGGCTAAGCTGGTCGCTGTGGATCTCAAGCCGGGATTCCACTTCCGCAAGTCGATTCATTATCTCCTTCAAGTTGCTCACAACGGCGTCGGGCATCTCGGTGTGGGAGAGGTCGGTTTGGTGTTCGTCCACCAGCCGCTTGCGGCGAATCACCTGCCCGGGGACCCCAACCACCACAGACTGCGGAGGAACGTCCTTGACCACGACCGCGTTGGCACCGATGCGGCTGTGACTTCCAATGGTGATATCACCCAGGATCTTCGCGCCTGCCCCCACCACCACGCAGTTTTGCAGGGTGGGGTGGCGTTTGACCTTCTCGAGGCTGGTGCCGCCGAGGGTGACCCCATGATAAAGCGTAACCTCGTCGCCTACCACCGCTGTCTCCCCGATCACAATGCCCATGCCATGGTCTATAAACACTCGCCGACCCAGGCTGGCACCCGGGTGGATCTCAATCCCGGTGAAAAAGCGGGTTAGCTGCGAGCCAGCCCGAGCCAGCCATTTGAAGCCATGCTGCCAGAGCCAATGTTCCAGGCGGTGCGCCCAAATGGCATGTATCCCGGGATAACTGGTGAGGACCACGAAGGCGTTCACCGCGGCTGGGTCGCGTTCAACGGCTGCACGAACATCCTCCGCCATCAGGCTGAATAAGTTCGGATTTTGTCTTGCTGGCATGCCCTCGCAGGGCATACGTTCACTTGCTTCCATTTTGCTCCCTCCTGATGTCCGCGAATAAGTCCGTGCTGAGGTAGCGCTCGCTGAAACTCGGCACAATCACCACCATGCGCTTGCCCTTTGATTCGGGTCGGGCAGCCAGTTGCAGGGCAGCCCATACTGCCGCGCCGGAGGAAATCCCGCCAGGGATACCTTCGATCACTGCCAGTTCGCGAGCTGTGCTGAAGGCAGCCTCACCGCTTACCTGGATGATCTCATCCAGCAGGGAAGTTTTGAGCACCGAAGGGATGAAACCCGCGCCGATGCCCTGGATCGGGTGCGCGCCCTTGCCGCCGCCGGAGAGCACAGGCGAGAAGGCTGGTTCGACCGCCACGATTTTCAGAGCCGGGTTTTGCTCCCGCAGGTAGAGACCGGCGCCGGTGATCGTGCCTCCGGTACCGACGCCTGCCACAAGTACATCCACCTTGCCGTCGGTGTCCTGCCAGATTTCGGGACCAGTGGTGAGTTGGTGAATTTGCGGATTGGCAGGATTGTTGAATTGGTCTGCCCACCAATAGCGGCTGTCTGACGCCAGCAAAGACTGCGCTTTTTCCATCGCGGCAGCCATGCCCCCGGATGCGGGGGTCAGGATCAGGTTTGCTCCAAGCGCGCGCATCAGCAGTCTGCGTTCAAGGCTGGCAGACTCGGGCATGATGATCGTGCTGCCGTAACCACGCGCCGCAGCCACGTTTGCCAGTCCGATGCCGGTGTTGCCGCTGGTGGCTTCCAGCAGGATGCTGTCCTTATGCAAGAGGCCGCGTTTTTCGGCGTCGTCCACCATGCTGACGGCGATACGGTCCTTGACACTGTGGGTCGGGTTGAAATACTCCAATTTGGCCAGGACTTCGACTTCAGGGTTGGGGTTGAGGCGCGAAAGCCGCACCAGGGGTGTTTTTCCAGTAAGCTGGGTAATATTTTGATAAATTGTCATGATGATTCTCCTCGATCTCTGAAACCTTAAATGAAAACAGCAGCCTTCTCACACCATTCGCGGGGGAGTGCCGCTGCTCTTGACTGGTTCCAGGATGTCAAAAACGCAAGCGGTCAGCTACCCCGCCCGAGACACAAGCAATAAAAACTAAGCGAAACCTTGCGCGTTTTCAACATGCCCCGATTATAGTGGGGAACCGCGGGACGAGAAAGTAAATGTACAAGCACGAAAACAATTACCGCTCTGTCCAAGCCGGGTAAAATACCTTCAATGGATGACTAATCAGCAAGAGGTTGACATGGATAAACGAATCGAAGCTTTGGCAGTCCAATTGGCACAACGAGGGCTGGATTGGGTGGCGCTTAACCCCGGTCCGAGCTTGCAGTATCTGACCGGACTGAGTTTTCACCTGATGGAACGTCCGGTGGTCGTTTTGGTTGGCAAGAGCGGGCAGGTGAAAGTGCTCTTGCCGGAACTCGAGCGCGCAAAAGTGGCCGACCTGCCTTTTAACGCTGAGATCATCACTTTTGGTGACGACCCGGCAAGCTGGCAGGGGATCTATCAGCAGGCATTGTCCGCTATCTCCACTAATTCGCTGCGCGTAGGCGTTGAGCCGACCCGGCTGCGCTTTCTGGAGTTGGATTTGCTGCGCGAGGCTCTGCCAAAAGCTGAATTTGTGGATGGAAGCGCCGCCCTGGCCGGGTTGCGCATGCGCAAGGGCGATGAGGAGCTAAAAGCCATGCGCCAGGCAGCCATCATCGCTCAGAATGCTTTGCTTAAGACGCTTGAAACCGTGAAGCCGGGGCAGAGCGAGCTGCAGATCTCGGCGGAATTGATGGTGCAGCTCTTCCGGGCAGGCTCGGAAGCGGAGCTGCCCTTTGCGCCGATCGTCTCAACTGGTCCCAACAGCGCCAATCCTCACGCCAGCCCTACCGATCGCGTTTTGCAGGAAGGTGAGATGCTGCTGATCGACTGGGGCGCCAGCTTCGCTGGCTACTTCTCGGATATCACCCGCACCTTCTTCTGTGGTGAACCCAACGATGAGATGAAGCAGATCGCCGACCTGGTGGAAAAGGCAAACGCGGCAGCCCGCCTGGGCGGCAAAGCCGGCATGCCGGCAGGCGAGGTGGACAAGCTGGCAAGGGATGTCATCACGCAAGGCGGATATGGCGCATACTTCACCCACCGCACGGGGCATGGGCTGGGGATGGAAGCGCATGAAGCGCCTTATGTGTTCCATGGCAATCCTCTGATCCTTGAGCCAGGCATGGTTTTCACCATCGAACCGGGCATCTACCTGCCCGGTAAGTACGGTGTGCGCATTGAAGATGACGTCGTGGTGGAAGGGAATGGCTTGCGTAGTCTGACCGACCTGCCCCGCGAGGTCATGCGCCTGGAAGAGTTCCTGGCTGTGGCGCGGAAAGGGTAGGAAGGGAAGCGATGTCACTTTCCATTCATCTGGCCGTCCTGGGACCACTTCAGAACAACGTCTACTTCCTGGTGGATGACGACAGCGGCGACACCGTACTGATCGACCCGAGCTTTGAGCCCCAAACCCAACTGCGCCTGGCAAGCGAGCAGGGTTGGGAGCTCAGGCAGATCTGGCTCACGCATGGACATTACGACCATACGGCAGGTGCAAAACAAGTGAGCGAAGCGTTTGCGCCCCCTCTGCCGATTGCCATGCACCCGGACGGCTTTACCTGGGCTGAAAACCATCCAGAGGGCATAAAAATGGGCGTGCAGGTTGACCCCGTGCCAAGGCTGGACATTCCGCTAGCCCATGGTATGTGGCTGGATGTGGTGCCTGGTGGCAGCCGCAAACTGGTGGAAGTGCGCGACGTCTCAGGACATCACCCTGCCTCGCTGCTTTTCTACATCCCCGAATTGGAGATGGCTGTCGTGGGCGATGCCATCTTCCGGGGCAGCATTGGCAGAACCGATTTTGAGGGTTCAAGCCACGCCTTGCTGCTCAAAAATATCCGCGAGCAGATCTACACCCTGCCGGATGAGACAACCCTCTTGCCGGGGCACGGACCGGCAACCACGGTGAAGTTCGAAAAGGCAAACAATCCCTTCGTAAGGGGTTAATGCAAGTCAAATCGCGTGCAAGACATGGCTCCAAAAAGGTAAATTAGTGATACAACTTATTCCATTCGTTTTCATTCGCATTCCAAGGAGTTTTAATGGATATCATCCAGGTTAATGAACTAACCAAGTATTACGGCAAGTCCCGCGGCATCGAGAACCTTAGTTTCTCTGTCCGGGAAGGTGAGATCTTTGGCTTCATCGGACCCAATGGTGCCGGTAAATCCACCACCATCCGCCTGCTGCTATCCCTGATCCACCCTAGCAGCGGGCAGGCAGCCATCTTTGGCAAGGATGTCACCAAAAAAGGTCCCGAGATCCGCAGCCAGGTTGGCTACTTGCCATCAGAGGTTTTTTATTACGATCATATGCGTGTTGGTGAGCTGCTGCATTACTCCGCCAGCTTCTATCCTGGAGACCACAAGCAGCGCATTAGCTATTTGGCAGATGTGATGGAACTGGAGATGAACCGCAAGATTCGCGATCTCTCCTATGGCAACAAAAAGAAGGTCGGCATCGTGCAGGGGCTGCTGCATAACCCAACCCTGCTCTTTTTGGATGAGCCTACCAGCGGGCTGGACCCCCTGATGCAGCGCAAATTCTTTGACCTGGTCCGCGAGGAGAACAAAAAAGGCGTCACGATCTTTTTCTCCTCCCACTTTCTGGGCGAGGTGCAGCGGCTTTGCGACCGGGTGGGCATTATCCGCGAAGGCAGGATGGTGGAAGTCTCCGATATCCGCACCCTCCAAAAGAACAATTACAAGAAGATCCGGGTTTTGGGAAAGAATGAGTCGGCCGATTTTGAAATGCCAGGCGTCAGCAACTTGCACCAGGAAGGTGAATGGACCCAGTTCTTCTACTCAGGCGATATCAACCAGGTCCTGCAGCGTATGAGCGGCTTAGAGATTGAAGATTTGAGCATTGAAGAGCCCACGCTCGAAGAGATCTTCATGCACTACTACGAGTAGGCAGCCGATGAACAAAGCGATCTTTCGTTACGAAGTACGGCAACGCTGGTCTTCTGTCGCAATTTGGGCTGGATCACTGGCTGGATTGCTATTGATGTTCATGGCGCTCTTTCCCAGTTTTTCGGCGGACATGGCTGCTATGAACCAGGTGCTCGAAAACTTCCCGCCTGAACTTAAGGCGGCATTTGGTTTAAACGCCCTTAACCTTGCCACTCTGGAAGGCTATTTTGGCTTTTGCTTTGTCTTTTGCCAACTCTGCCTGGCCATTCAGGCAGCAAATTATGGTCTGAGCCTGGTATCGGTGGAAGAGGATGAGCTGACCGCGGATTTTCTGCTGACCAGACCGCTGAGCCGTCCGATTATCCTCACCAGCAAGCTTTTGGCAACCCTGACGAGTTTGTTGGTGACGCAAATCATATTTTGGGTCGTCAGCCTGGCAAGCATCGTCCTGTTTAAAGGCGAGGCGCAATATGAATCGCGCGGAATCATGCTTTTGCTTGGAAGCGGCCTGATTTTCCAGTTGATATTTTTCAGTTTGGGTTTAGTGATTTCGCAGATGGTCCGGCGAATGCACAGCGTGACACCCTGGAGCCTTGGGCTGGCTTTTGGCACTTACGTGATTAGTGCTTTCAGCGGCATCCTTGGGGATGTGAAGCTCGAATATCTGAGCCCTTTCAAGCATTTTGACCCAGGGAAAATCATTCGCGATCTGCAATACGATACGCGCCTGGTCATCCTGGATGTGGTGATCGTCATCGTGGCTATCGGCGTTTCTTACTGGCTTTATCAAAAACGCGACATTGCCTCGCCGTCTTAGGAGCAGGATATGAGAATGTATTTTCGAGAATTGAAATCCGGAATTAAGTCGCTGCTGATTTGGACGGTGGTGATTGCTCTTTTGATTGTCGTGGCAGTTGTCAAGTTTTCCGCTTTTGAGAGCAGCCCTGAAAGCCTGGCGATTTTGGACAGTATGCCTCCGCAACTTATGGAAGCGTTGAGCATGCGTGCCTTCAACCTGACCACGCTGGAAGGCTTCTTTGGCGCCATGTTTGTCTTTTTTGCCTTGATGGGTGCGATGGCGGCTGCGCTTTGGGGCAGCGAGGCAATCGCGAAGGAGGAACGCGACCGCACGGTGGAATTTACGCTGGTGCTTCCGGTCCCCCGCAGGCAGATTGTCACTGCCAAATTGCTGGCTGCCCTGACCAACTGCGCCTTGTTTGTCCTCTTCGCCTGGCTCATTTCTGTCGCAGCCTCGCGCAACTACGATCCCGGAAAATCCCTGTTTGATTTCCTGCGGCTCGAAATGCTGGCAATGTTCATGATTGAACTGGTGTTCCTGAGCCTGGGTGTCCTGCTGGCGTGTGCCTCAAAAACTCCGCGCAGGGTGGGGTCGATGGCGGTCGGGCTGATCTTGGGGCTCTACTTTATCAGTATTTTTGCTGGGATGCATGAAAAACTGAGCTGGCTTAAGTACCTGACACCCTTCGGTTGGTTCAATGCCAGCGAGTTTTTCAGCAGCGGCAGGTTTGAGCTTTACGCCCTGGCGCTGACGGGCTTAGCAGTAGTGCTGTTCTTGTTCGCGGCATACTTTGCCTACGACCGCCGGGATTTGTATTTTTGATGCACACGCAACAACAAAAGAATCGACTTGATTTTTTAAGCAGCTTTGTTTAAGTACATCAGAGCGAGTAGTATAAGGTTAAAGGGTAGGGCTGAGATCGTTTTACTTTTTAAAAATAAATAGATACTCGTGCGCCAAAAGTAAAAAATTATATTTTTTGCTTCGCTGAATCCATATGCCAGTTGATTTACAGTTGTGTTGTACTTTTATGACTATTTCTTTTAGCCCAAAACCTGCGTCTAGAAATGTATTTAATGTTTGGAATCCTATTGGGATATTGGAGCCTTGTTTACGAATATCTCCAATCAAGATAGCACAAAACTTACCCTTTTTTAAGACTCTAAAACATTCGGCTGCGACTTTTCCCATCTCAATGTTAAATTCTTGATGGGTGAGTCTGGATAGATCGTTCTTAATGTCGCTGCTGTATTGGATCGCATTTGCATATGGTGGGTGTGTACAGATCAGATCAATTGAATCTGCATATATATCCTGTAAATTTCGTGCATCCCCAACTGACACGGAAACATTACTCGAAAATCGAGATGGCAATCTTAGCTTGTTGAGGGATATCTTAATGGAATCGGGATTAACATCTAATCCGATGCACTCTCGATTTAATAGTCTCGCTTCGATTAGCGTTGTTCCACTTCCAACGAATTGGTCTAGAACAAGATCACCTTCCTCCGAGTATCGTAGGATAACATTTCGCGGTATATATGGTGACCAATTACCTCTGTACTTGGAATCATGTGTTGCCCATGAGCCTCTGGTTGGAAAACTCCAGATTGTGTTTGTCTCTAAAACAAATTCATCAGGTTCCCACTTATCATCATTTTCATTTTTCATGAATCTAACCTGCCTAGTATCCAACCAATCCAACTCCGAACAGTTTGGGCTCTCCTTCTATAAGTTGCATCACTTTCAATTTTGTAAAGATTGTTGGATTTCATGATTTCAACTATTAAATCTAGATTTATGAGGCTATTGTTAAACAAAGTTCGTAAATATACATCATGAAAAACCTTATGTTGAAGGATAAGTTTAACCAAAGCAAGTTGCCGAGCCTTATAATCCAAGTTAAATATTCGTCTTCCAATATCCGTTAACATAAATTTTGGTAAATTTGGATTTTCAATTTTCTCAATTAAGCCAAGATACATTGCTGCCGACGAATAATAACTTGCTTGTCTTATATCAAAATCATATTCCTCAGTAATTTCTTCAAGATCTAATTCACGCTGAAGCAGAATGAAACAAAGGTCAATGACACGGTCAAATTTGTCGGCTTGTGGAAATGGGACTGATGGTTCAGGTACATGAACCAGGGATCTTATATTTTTATCGATATCTTGAAGAGTAATTCGAGTGTCCTCAATTGAGTATCTCATGCCTTTAGCTAGGTAGAGGGAACCATAGTCATTTACATCTCCAAATTTGTACTCATACAAATTAAAAATACCATTGGAGTATACAAAAAAAACATTCCGGACATTTTTATCTAGTTTCGTTGTCCAAGTGCGGAACGGATAATATACTTGTCTAACTATAAAGTCAGACGAAGTTTGGAGTTTAGCTTCAATCAACGCTAAACTTTTAGTCCCCTCAATTGCCAAGTCAATTTCTATCTGAGAATTATCGACTTCTATCTTATAGTATTTGGTTGATGTTTTATTCTTAATCTTGAATTTGAAATTTCCTGAACCCATTCTGCCAGAAACAGTAGCGTAAGAACAGTCCTCATCCAAGAAATCCGTAAAGATTTTTGTAACCAGGGCAGTGTTAACTGCAACAGATTCTGTAGTTATGTGATTTGGTTCAATGCTTTTAATAAAATTTGGGAGAAAAACATGTTTTATAGGTCCAGTTAACGGCTTAATTTCTTTATAAGCATTAAAACTGGCAATGATGTAGCTGTTTCTGGTAATAGGTAATATGGCTAGATTGTTATCTCTGAAAATTGCCGGGAGTTTCTCCGATGTGTCTGCCTTAGCCATTAACCTAGGTTCTCTTTCTTTTCGAACCTGATCTGCGGTTATGATGAATTGCCCTTTTGATTTGATACTATCTAATATCTGATACCGTTCGAATAGGATTTCCCAGGCTGTTTCGTTTCGAGATTTTTTTTTGCTACTCATAATTTCTTATTATCACCTCTTCGATATCTCCGCGTTTACTTGCAACGGAGTTAATAATTCGTTTAGCGAAAACTCTTGAGATCTTATAATCCGAATACAACTTTAAGATGAATGGAGTGGCTGAGTTTGACAGGACAAATTTAACCCCCCTTCTGTCAAGTTCATCACATTGGTCTCTTAGCCGGATTTGCTCATCTTTACTGAAACCAGTTTTACTGTAGCCAGTAAAACTTGCTGTATTCGACACTGGATCGTAAGGTGGATCGAGATAGACAAAAGTTGAAGGAGAAACCGAACTCAGTATCTCACCATAATCAACACTGGTCATCATTACCTCAGCTAAATTTAAATATTCATGAACAGCCCTTAGCACGGCCGCATTCACAATGTTGGGGTTTTTATAATAGCCATAAGGCGTATTAAACTCACCAGCGTTGTTCACTCGAAATAAACCGTTGTAACAAGTTTTATTCAAATATATAAGTCGGGCTGCCTTATCGATATTGTCTAATTTGTCATACTTCTCTTTGTCTCGATCCCAATCCCGTATAAAATAAAAAAAATCCGGCTCATTTCTATATTGGGACAACAAGACAAGCAGTTCCTCAACATTATCTCGTATAACAGTGTACATATTCATGAGATCTTGATTGATATCGTTTATCTGTGCCTGCTCTGGTTGCAAATTAAAAAGAACTGCCCCGCCTCCAAAAAAAGGTTCACAATATGATCTAATTCCTGCTGGAAATAGAGGAACCAGGTTGTGCAGTAATTGTCTTTTACCGCCAACCCACTTTACGACCGGTTGGACCAATGGATTCTTAATCATTATGATAGCAAATTAAAAACATATTTGTTCCTATTATGTTACCATGTCAAACTTTTTTTGATTACTGTAAGTAATAATAACAAAAAAGGGTCCATTATTCTGTGGACCCTCTTAGTTCGTTGCTTTACTTCGCGTAACTGACCGAGCGGGTTTCGCGGATGACGGTTACCTGGATCTGACCAGGGTACTGCATGGTCTCCTCGATCTCGGTGGCGATATCCTTGGCGATGCGGTGGGCCTCGAGGTCGTCAATCTCTTCAGGCTTGACGATGATGCGCACTTCCCGACCAGCCTGGATGGCGTAGCTCTGCTCAACACCCTTGTGGGAGTTGGCTATGTTTTCAAGGGCTTTCAGGCGCTTGATGTACTGCTCGAGGTCCTCACGGCGGGCACCAGGGCGCGCGCCGGAGATCGCGTCTGCGGCTTCCACCAAAATGGCTTCGATCGAGACCTGGTCCACTTCGTGGTGGTGGGCGGCGATGGTGTTGCAGACAGCCGCGCTAACGCCGTGGCGTTTGGCAAATTCCGCGCCGATCTGGGCGTGCGTGCCTTCGGTGTTATGGTCCATGGCTTTGCCGAGGTCGTGCAGGAGTGCGCCAACCTTGGCCACATCCACGTTGGCGCCGAGCTCAGCCGCCAGAACACTGGCGATCTTGGAAGTCTCCACTGCGTGGGCAAGTTGATTCTGGCCGTATGATGTGCGGTATTTCAAACGCCCCAGTTTCTTGACAATTTCAGGGTGCAAGCCGTGCACGCCGGCTTCATAGACCGCTTCGCTGCCAGCTTTGAAGATATCCTCGTCCATTGCTTTGCGTTCTTCTTCAAGGATTTTCTCGATGTATGCCGGGTGGATGCGACCGTCCGTCACAAGCCGTGTCAGGGTGCGGCGGGCGATTTCACGCCGGACAGAGTCAAAACAGGAGATCGTAACAGCCTCGGGGGTATCGTCGACGATAACGTCCAC
>DAISYV010000022.1:0-7685 GCA_036825115.1 Anaerolineaceae bacterium
GAAACCATCCGGGAACTAAAAGAAAAGGGCTACATCCTCGGAATCATCACAGACACGGCAATGACGCTTTCAATTAAGCTAAATTGGTTTGATCAGTACGGATTCGGAAGAGTTTGGGATACTGTGATCAGCTCAAAAGAAGTAGGCGCTCGCAAGCCCGATCCCGAAATGTACCTGCGCGCGTTGAACCAGGTGGGTGTGAAGCCTTGTGACGCGGTCTTTGTTGGTCACAAAAAGGCCGAGATTGATGGCGCGCGCGAGATTGGCATGAAGACCATCGCGCTCAATTACGACGCCGGCACCCAGGCAGACGCGTACATCAACGACATACGAGAAATCCCAAAGGTGTCCTGCTTACAGGGCTGATAGAAAACAGACAGGACCCAATTATGACCGATCAAATTCAAGCAATTTGCTTTGACGTTGGTGGAACCCTCCGCGCGACCGTAAAAAACCGGGAGAGCAACCTGGATTACATCCGCAATCTACAATCCTTTTTAGGTGTGGAGGGCGAGCCTGGTGAGTTTCTAATTCTGCTGCGAAAACGCGAAAAAGAATATCGCAAATGGTGTAAGAAGACGCTCCTCGAGCTGCCTGAGAAGGAACTTTGGACGCGTTTCTTCCTGCCCGACTTTCCGCGGGAATTTATCTGGCAAAACGCGATTACTCTCAATCAGATGTGGAGGGCATCCCGCAATAACCAGATCTTTCCAGACGCAGTCTGCACCATCAAAACGCTTGCCGAACGGGGCTATAAGCTCTCCATCGTTAGTAACACGACGTCATCCCTCGAAGCTCACGCCATGCTGGCAGAAAATGGTCTGACTGATTATTTTCACCCGGTGATTTTGTCCTGTGTGGTTGGCAGCCGAAAACCGCATCCATCCATGTTCCTGCAAGCCACCCGCGGAATGGGCGTCTTGCCGCAAAATTGCGCCTACGTTGGCGATAACCTTTCCCGCGATCTGATCGGAGCCAAGCAAGCCGGGTTTGGTTCGGTCGTCATCCTCAACATGATCGGTTACCAAACCGATGAATATGACCCCGATGACGATTTCCAGGCGGAAAACATCACAGAAACCAAGCCTCAATTTCGCATCGGTCGTCTTGGCGAACTGTTGGATATCTTTCATGGTGTTCCTGAGGCAGGCACACAAGAGTTCGAACCCGCCCAACCTGAACAGCTTTACGACATTTCTCTTTCCACGATGTGGAGTGCTGACCAGGAGATGCCTTTTGCTGAGACTTTTCCCTTAGCCCGCAAACTGGGTTTTGTTGGCTTCGAATTTAGCAACAAGATCACTCCTCGCTTATACCAGGAATGGGATCGAAACAAGTATTACGTCGCCACAATCCACGACCCCTGCCCTTCTGAGTTTGGTTACACCGAGTTGAAGAGACAGGATGTTGCCCTTTCCAGCCTGGATGAAACCCAACGCGTAAAAGCAGTCGACAATCTCAAACGCTCCATCGATCTGGCGGTGCGTCTTGGCTCACGCTCAGTGGTCGTGCACTGCGGCGCAGTTCATTGCGACCATTCTAAAGACAAAAGGCTTCGGGAGATGTATCTTGAGGGGAAGTCAGGAACTGCGGAATTCAGTCAACTCCAACAGGAGTACATCGCCGATCGAAACCAAAACGCGCTGCCTCACTTTGAGCGGGTCATCCGCAGCCTGGAAGAAGTGATTTCCTTCGCCAGGGGATCAGGCCTTGCCATCGCCCTTGAAAATCGCAATCGCTATCACGACTTGCCCTTACCAGACGAAATGGAAACCCTGCTTCAACTGTGTGACGAACCCTGGTTTGGCTTCCAGTATGATGCCGGACACGCCCACAACCTGGAAGTGCTCGGCATGGTTGGCAAAGGTGAGTGGCTTCGCCGTTTCCACCGCCGTCTGATTGGCGCGCATCTGCACGACGTGAACGGGCTGCAGGACCATTTAGCCCCGGGTATGGGAGAAGTCGACTTTTCGAGCTTATCTCAGTACATGACGGATGGGGTTTTGCGTACGCTCGAGGTTTCACCAGATTGCACTATAGAACAAATAGCGCGTGGTCTCGAAATATTGGTTAACCACAGCTGTGTAAAGAAGGTTTAAAGACAAACTATTATGGAATTTAATTGTTCTTCACAAGAAGCTATTGACACACTCTATGACGCCGCTCTGTCAACCATGTGGTGGTCGCGATCGACCGACACGGCCAATGACTTTTGCCGCAAGGGACGGGAATTGGGCTTCGCGCGTTTTGAACTGAACCATCAAATTACTCCTGAAGAACTGGAGACTTTTGACCTCGATCGCTACCACGTTGGGTCAGTTCACGACCCCTGCCCGGCTGTGATCCCAAACAAACAGCTCGAACTGGGGGATTTACAGGTTACTTCTTTGGTGGAAGAGAAACGGCATGTCGGTGTGGACACCCTCAAACGCACCATCGAGCTGGCCTATCGCCTGGGCTCCAGGCTGGTGGTGATCCATCCCGGTCGGGTAGATGGCAACCACTCAATGGATGAGCGGTTGAGGGAAATGTATCGCGCCGGTCTCAAGGGAACCCTGGAATACGAAACCCTGCGACAGGCTTTAATATTAGATCGTTTGGAACGCGGAAAACCCCACCTCGAAGCGCTGATTTGCAGTCTGACCGAGATAGTAGACTACTCAAGGGACGCGGGTCTTTTCCTTGGTTTAGAAAATCGCCTTCACCACTACGAGCTCCCCATTTTCGAAGAGATGGACATACTTC
Source organism: Anaerolineaceae bacterium (assembly GCA_036825115.1). Classification (GTDB taxonomy): domain Bacteria; phylum Chloroflexota; class Anaerolineae; order Anaerolineales; family Anaerolineaceae; genus Mesolinea. Next base: position 2,746 of record DAISYV010000022.1, read on the forward strand.
TCAAGGAATTCCAGCAGCCCTGGGTGGGCTGGCAGTTGGATGTTGGTCACATCCAGGTGCACGACCAACTTGGGCTGATGTCTTTCAAACAATGGCTGGAGGCTTTTTCTCTCCGGATGGTTGGGGTCCATTTGCACGACGTCCAGGGCATCGTGGATCACCAAATGCCAGGAACCGGAGACGTGGACTTTGCCTGGCTGGCTCCCTACTTGCCCGCCCACGCCATCCGCACGCTGGAGATCAACAATGCAACTCCTTATGAAGATTTTTTGGCCGGTCTGAAATTATTGGAACAAACTGGTTGCATTTCTAGCATTTACTCTGAACGGAGGATTACATCATGTTAAAAATTTTTAAGAAACGCCGGAATATTTTCCTGCAGAGAATCATGGAACAAACAAATCTGACCCTGGAAGGGGTCGATCTGCTGCTCGCGTACATGATCAATCCAGATACAAAAATCGCGGATCAATTGACAGCAAAGGAAAAAGAAGCCGATGAAGCACGTCGACTGCTTATAGATGAACTAAATCGCACCTTTATCACGCCTTTTGACCGGGAAGATATCTACGCGCTCTCCAGGGCAATCGACGATATTCTTGACTACGCCTACAGCACCATGACTGAGATTGTCATTTTCAAGGTTAAACCCACTGAATATATGGTGCAGATTTGTACATTGCTCAAGGAATCCACCTTCGAAATGCTCAAAGCAGTGGAGTGCTTACAGGACCACCCGAGCGTGACCGCCGAACATGCCAATCGCGCAAAAAAGGTTGAAAACAAGATTGAGCATGTCTACCGGGAAGCCCTGGCGAATATGTTCAAGGATACCGAAGACCTGAAAGGCGTAGTCAAGGCGATGAAGATGCGCGAAGTTTATCGCCATTTGAGCAACGCTGCCGATAGGAGCGACGAGGCTGCTAACGTTCTGGCTGACATTGTGGTCAAGACTTCTTAACGCTGAGAATCATGGAAGCTTCACTTATTTTTCTCATCATCTTAGCCTTGATTTTTGATTTCCTCAATGGTGTCCACGACTCAAGCAACATCGTCGCCACCATGATCTCCTCGCGCGCCATCCGCCCTCAGATAGCCTTGCTGATTACTGCGCTGGCGAACTTTGTGGGTCCTTTCATCTTTGGAGTGGCAGTCGCAACCACCATTGGCAACGACATTGTCGCCGCTGAACACATCAACATGATGGTGCTGCTGGCAGCCTGCTTTAGCGCCATATTCTGGAATTTGCTGACGTGGAAGTTGGGAATTCCCAGCAGCTCCTCGCATGCCATCATCGGCGGTCTGATCGGCGCCGTTGTGGTTAAAGCTGGTTTCAAGGTTTTGCTCATCAAAGGCATCACCAAGATCCTGATCGGCTTGTTCGCCTCGCCGGTGATTGGTTTCGTGGCAGGTGTGATCATTGCCAATATCGTCTATCTACTTTCCTGGAAAGCAAGCCCAAAAATTAACGGCGTCTTCAAGAAACTGCAGGTGATCACCTCTTTAGGACTGGCTCTAAGCCATGGCACCAATGACGCCCAGAAAACCATGGGCATCATCACCCTCGGTTTGGTTATCACCGGCTTTCAGTCCACCTTCCATGTGCCAAACTGGGTGGTTCTGGCATGCGCCGCTGCAATTGCCATCGGAACCGCGCTTGGCGGCTGGCAGCTGATCAAGACGCTTGGCTCAAAGTTTTACAAAATTCGCCCGGTGCATGGCTTTTCCTCTCAGATCACATCCGCGATAGTCATTATTGCTGCTTCCCTGCTCGGAAGCCCCGTCAGCACGACCCAGGTGGTAAGTTCTTCCATCATGGGGGTTGGCGCGGCCGAACGCATGAGCAAAGTGCGTTGGGGCGTGGCTGGCGAGATCATGATTGCCTGGGTCATCACCATTCCTGCGACCATGCTCGTTGGGGGGCTTTTTTATTGGCTCTTTCAGAACGCGCTGCCTGCAGTGTTAGCGCTTTTCTGATCGAGAAGACGTCAGTCAGAGCTGTTGCACATGACTTAAGCTGAATGTTTGCACATTAGCACGAATTTATCTTTTTCTGGAGAAGGAAATGGAAAAAACTGAAAAACATTATGATGTAATTTTTGCCGGAAACTACACTAAGGATACCATCATCACGCCCGCAGGGACTCGCCAGGTGGATGGCGGAGGCATGAATTATGCCGCCCATGCTGGCAAGGCGCTTGGGCTACGAGGCGCGGTAGTGACCCGGCTGGCAAAGGAAGACGACCACGTGGTGCAAATGCTGCGCGCGGATGGAATCGACTGCTACCCTATCTATAGCCCGTTTTCAACGTTGATGACGCTGGAATACAAAACACTGGATGTGGATAAACGCGATCTCTACGTGACCCATACCGCTGGAACTATCCACCCCGAACACATGGACGGGCTCACGGCACGGGCCATCGCGGTTAGCCCAAGCATCCGCGGGGAAGTGGAACCTGCCTTTTTCCATGCCATGCGCCGGCGTGAAGGGCTGTTGCTGGCTGCGGATGTTCAGGGTTTTGTGAGAGTACTGCGCGGGCAGGAGTTGGTATATGAACCATGGGATGAAATAGCTGAGGTTCTTTCGGACCTGGATATCTTGAAATCCGACGCCATGGAAGCCAAATACCTCACCGGCGAAACCGACATCGAGAAAGCGGCTGCCTTTTATGTGCAGCAAGGTGCCAAAGAAATCCTGCTTACTCACGCAACCGGCGTCCTGGTAAACGCGAATGGTCAGAATCACCACTACGAATTCCACTCCAAAAGCATGGATGGACGCAGCGGCAGAGGAGATACCTGCCTGGGCTCATATGTCAGCGCGCGTCTCTCCCTTCCACCTCGTGAAGCAGGCAAATACGCCGCGGCTGTCACCAGCATGAAAGTTGAAAAGTTAGGCGTTTTCGATCGAACCATCGCAGAGGTGGAAGACTTCATTGCAAAATACTACGCTTAGATCCAGTTTTGAAGACCAACAAGCCAGGATAGCCCTTCTGACTCAAACCGCTGTGGAGGGCTACCCTGCCATCTGGGAGCAAATTGTCGCACAGTGGCAGAAGACTGAAACAGATGCCGCATGGTTGACTTACAGCGCAAATTATCTCTTCCATACCGCCGGTGTCCATTGGGCTTTGGATCCCCTCTCCCTCTTTTCACGCCTTTCCCTGCCTAACCCAATGAATTTTGCTATCGACCTGGCTCCCCTGGAGGCGGTGGTTCTGACCCACAGGCATGCTGACCACCTTGACCCTGATCTGCTCTCTCACCTTGTAGATCTGCCAGTTACATGGGTCGTACCGGATTTCCTGCTGGATGAATTCCTTCCAATCTTCAAAGGCAGGTCAGCCAAGATCATCGTTCCGCATCAGGGCGTTCCAATACAGATCAAGGATCTGGTGTTGATACCATTCGAAGGGCTGCACTTCAGGGACGGACACGGAGTGCCTGAAATGGGCTACCTGGCAGAATTTTCCGGCAAAAGGTGGGCCTTCCCGGGCGACACCCGCTTATTCCCAGCCCAAGGACTGACCAAACACGGCAGCCTGGATGGCATCTTTGCGCACCTTTGGCTTGGAAAAAAGTGTGCCCTCTATGAAACGCCTCCCCTGCTTGAAGATTTTTGCCGCTTTTTCACGGAACCTGCGCCAAGCCGGCTCGTTGTCACCCACATGCACGAACTGGCACGCAAGCCTGACGATTTTTGGGATTCCAGCCACTTCTCGCAGGTGTACGCAAAATGCCGGGAACTCAACCCTGAAATCCTGGTCACCCCTGCCTGGATGGGGATGTCTGTTAATCTCTGAATTCTCTTAAACCCAAACACTCTGCTTATAGCAAATCTTTAATTGTATGTCTTGACGCCTGTGGTCAGAAAAACGCAAGACGCCAGACTTTATTTGTCCTGTTGTTGAATACAGTGATACTATTTAAGCACAAGTAATTATCCATTGATTTGGTAGACCGGACAGGTACAGAGAGGTGAATTATGACTAAAAGATTGAAACTGGCGCTTATTGGAGGGGCTTTACTGGGTATCATTTGTGTGGTTGGGGCATATCTGCGTTCGGGGGGAACAGCCTCTGCAACTTCGATTTTCGCTCTGTGGTTCAACCGCGTCATCATTGGTCTGGCTGTGGGAGCACCCTGGGATACGACCAGCAGGAATAAATCCTTGCTGCGTGGGGCAATTTTAGGGCTATTGGTTTCCTTTGCCTACTACAGCTCCACCGGTTTCCAGGATCATATTAGTTTCATTGCAGGCGTGGTGTATGGGTTCATCCTGGAGGCATGGCTGAGCCGGCCTGAAAAACAGTCCTAACTATCAAACGTTTATGTAACACACACGAAAAGGAGGAAATTTGACTCTATTAGATGAGGCAATCATTTTTGCCGCTCGAGCTCACAGCGGACAGTTCCGAAAGGGAACCAACACGCCTTACATCCTGCACCCCCTGGAGGCTGCCGCCATCGTGGCGAGCATGACGGATGACACCGAGGTCATCGCCGCGACGGTCCTGCATGACACCCTGGAAGATGCCCACATCTCCATGAATGAGCTCGCGGATAAGTTTGGCGAGCGCGTGGCTGATCTGGTTAAATCAGAGACCGAAAATAAACGGGAAGATCTTCCCGCATCAGACACCTGGCTTATTCGCAAGCAGGAAACTGTAAAAGCTCTGAAGGCTGAGAAGGATCTTGCCGTAAAGATGGTTACGCTTGCGGACAAACTCTCCAATATCCGGTCCATGTACATGGACCACCTGGCAATTGGGGACAGACTTTGGGAACGTTTTAACCAGAAAGACCCCAGGATGCAAGCGTGGTACTATCGCGCCATCGCCGACGCAACCACAGAATTGGATCACTATCCCGCCTGGCAGGAGTACAGCGAGATAGTGGAAAAGGTTTTTCCAAAAATTTCCTGATTACCTAAAACA
>DAISYV010000022.1:7785-20961 GCA_036825115.1 Anaerolineaceae bacterium
CAAAAATTTCCTTCCCACAGATAGCTGTTTATAACTTATAATAGTAATAAGTCCTAATATTATTTTAATGATGGAGATGAATTGCAGCTGAAAACACTTTTACTTACAGCATTAGGGTTTGTTTTTTTAGGCCTGGGAGCGATTGGTGTACTGCTTCCAGTATGGCCGACCACCCCCTTTGTGTTGGTTTCAGTCGCTTGCTTCTCATCAACCCCTCGCATTAAGGCTCAGATCTTGAAAATCCCGATTTTTCGGGAACATATCGAAAACTATGAGCAGAGAAGCGGGCTCTCCCCAAAAACGGTTAGAAACAGTTTGATCTGGCTTTGGGGAACGCTGCTAGTCTCGATGGTGATTACCCATAAATTATGGATTATCGCTCTCCTATCTGTTGTGGGAGTTAGTGTGACCCTTCACATTCTCTCGATTGCGAAAGCGAAAGTCAACAAGGGGGATGAAACCGAATGAAGCGCGTTTTTGGAACCTTTGAAACAATATTCGACTCATCATACCTTGTCCTCGCGCTAACCATTGGCATTGTGCTGCTTTCGACTACCTCAGGAAATCCTGCCCGACTGCTAGCCGGCGCAGCAGCTTTGATCCTGGTAGCTGGCGATGCTTTTCACCTGGTTCCGCGCCTGCTTGTGATCAGAACTGGCGAAGAAGAAAAATTGCGGAACGCGCTCGGCTCCGGGAAACAGATCACCTCCATCACCATATCTTTGTTTTATTTGCTGCTTTGGCAGGTTGGAGTGCTTATTTATTTCCCAAAAGACATCAACGCCTGGTCTCTTCTGCTATACGCATTAACGGCAGTACGAATAATCCTGTGCTTGCTTCCTCAAAACCGCTGGAGGGATCGTTTTCCGCCAGTGGCATGGGGAATTCTGCGCAATATCCCCTTTTTCCTGCAAGGCTTGCTGGTGGCTGGGTTGTTTTTCGTCAACAGAAATCCGGTCCCCGGACTTGCTTCAATGTGGCTTGCCATTATTCTCAGCTTTGCGTTCTATTTGCCGGTTGTGTTGTGGGTCAATAAAAACCCAAAGATTGGCATGTTCATGCTGCCAAAAATATGTGCTTATTCATGGATGCTTATGATGTTCCTGTCAATATAAATACAAGAATCTATGAAAAAAATAAAAAAATCAAATTCATAAAAAAATCGAAAGGTAGAAACAAAATGGACGAACACAAAAAACTCACAAACGAAGTAGGTGCCCCAATTCCCGACAACGAAAATTCCCTTACTGCAGGTCCTCGTGGCCCTGTTGTAATGCAGGATGTCTGGCTGATGGAAAAAATGGCCCACTTCAACCGCGAAGTTATCCCTGAGCGCCGTATGCACGCCAAAGGATGGGGCGCTTATGGCAAACTCACCGTAACCCATGATATCTCCCAATACACCAAGGCAAAGGTTCTTCAGCCCGGCACAGAGACCGAACTATTCCTCCGCTTCTCGACCGTTGCAGGGGAACGAGGCGCGGCCGACTGCGAACGCGATATTCGCGGCGTTGCAGTTAAGTTTTACACCGAAGAGGGCAACTGGGACCTGGTTGGCAACAACACCCCCACCTTCTTTATCCGCGATGTACACAACTTCTCCGACCTCAATCGCGCCGTCAAGCGTGATCCCCACACCGGTCGCCGTTCTGCTCAAAACAACTGGGATTACTGGACACTGCTGCCTGAATGCTTCCACCAGGTTACCGTCGTCATGAGCGATCGCGGCATCCCTGCTTCATTCCGCAATATGCATTTCTATGGAGAGCACACCTTCTCGTTCTATAACGCGAAAAATGAGCGTGTGTGGTGCAAATTCCATTTCAGGACCCAGCAGGGTATCAAAAACCTCTCGAATGAAGAGGCTGCCAAGATCAATGGCATGGACCGTGAATACCACGGCAAGGATCTCTTCGAGGCCATTGAGCGTGGTGACTTCCCCAAATGGACCATGTATGTGCAAATAATGACCGAAGAACAGGCCAAAAATCACTACGAAAATCCATTTGACATTACCAAGATTTGGCGTCATGCCGAATATCCACTCATCGAAGTTGGCGTTTTGGAGCTAAACCGCAACCCTGAAAATTTCTTCGCTGAGGTCGAACAGGCCGCCTTTACACCTGCCCACGTTGTGCCTGGCATCGGGTTCAGCCCCGACCGTTTCCTGCAGGGCCGGCTGTTTTCTTATGGCGATGCGGCCCGTTACCGCCTGGGCGTCAATCACAACCAAATCCCCGTGAACCGCGCAAAAGCAGAGGTCCACGACTACCATCGCGACGGCGCCATGCGCGTGGATGGTAACTATGGCAGCACACCCGCCTATACGCCAAACAGCTATGGTGTTTGGACTGCTCAACCGGAAGTCATGGAACCCCCCTTGGATTTGGAAGGGGCGATGTACTACTATGATCCCAAGGATGATCCAACAGATGATTGCTTCCGTGCTGGTGGAGATTTGTGGCGCGTGATGACAGAAGACAAGAAGCAAATACTGATCGAAAATACAGTGGCGGATATGGCTCCTGTCACCGAGAACATCAAGTACCGCCATGCTGCGCATTGCTTCCTGGCTGACCCTGAATACGGCGAACGCTTCACCAAAGCCGCAGGACTGGACTTTGACAAGGTGCAAGAACTATCCAAGCTGGATAATGACGAGCTGAACAAGGCTACTCTGTCCAGTTCCATGTAAGCCTTTGATGGCCAAGTGTGAGATAAACTTATGAAACAGCAGCGAAACACCCATCAGCGCCAATTGGTTTTGGATGCGGTAAAAGCGCGCCACGACCATCTATCTGCAGACCAGATCTACCTGGATGTACGGGCTCTTGACCCCAAAATCAGTCGGGGCACAGTGTATCGCAATTTGAGTGTCTTGGTTCAGCAGGGAGAGGTACTCCAGGTAAAACTGCCGCACATGGACCGATTTGAATGGCATGCGGAAAGGCACTACCATTTAATTTGCCAGGAATGCGGCGCGGTCTGCGATGCTCCTTTGCCCTATGACGATCAGTTGGACGAGAAAGTGGCTAAGGAAACAGGTTTTATAATCAACAGACACCGGATTGTTTTCGAAGGATTGTGCACTGAGTGTCAACGGAAACAGCCTGAAACAAAGTAAGACTTCAAGACAAATGTAGTAAAGTCACTCTGCAGAAAAGCTTTGCAGAGTGACTCTTTTTGTGTATAAATCTAATTTTAGGAATCTCAGCCCTAATGGAACACTTCTACCAGGTACAAAATCCGATTTTATACCCTGCCTGAAAAAGTCACAAGAAGGTGTTTGACCACACCATCCCGTAAGAAAATGTGCTGACTGTTTTCTTCATCCAACCAAAGACCGCTAACTTTGCTCGAGGTTCCATCCGCATTGTGAATTTCAATTTCATCGCGATCGCCAAATCGAACCACAACAGGAATCTGGCAGACAAAGGATGTCAGAGTTCCAGCTGGCAGGGACAGAGTTTGCTCCTCGCCGGCCACATCCACATAGGCAAAACTGCGCGGTGAAGAGAGAAGTTCGGATGAATCGAGCAGATAGGGGTCAAAGACCAGGCGCCCTGCTTCGAAGCGAAAGCCTACTTCCAACTGGCGGGTCAGGATTTCCTCTTTTACCATTCCGGTCATCCCCGGCTGACGCGCACCGCGTCCTCTGGGGGTGTGTGAATAAGGATCGGTGGGAAAGGCGCCATATTCAGCAGGAGTTTTTTGGTACCCCAGCCCCGCACGGACATCCCGGTAGAAATCGCACAGCTTTCCCGCAGCAGGATCACTGCTAAAGCGCAGCGCAGTTTCCTGCACAGCCAACAGAAGCTTCGAAACCATGTGCCAGTAGACGCTCCCCAAGCCCTCGTAACCAAAGAATGTGCCTGAGCGTCCTGTAAACTCGGCATGCCGGAAGGTGTTTTCAAACAATCGTTGAACAGCCTCGCTCTCCTTTTCAACCAGATCTGCATACCCCGGCTGGTTTCGCAGGGTTTCCAAAGCTTTACGCACATCCTTGATATTGCGCAGGCTGCTGCCAAAGTGAAACAATCCATGAATGTCCTGGGTGAAAAGCGTCGTATCCCGATCTGCTACCAATCGGGCAGGTAACTGCAAATGCTTGAGTTGTTCAGGCTGCAAGGTATTCTTTTTGAGGAAAGAAGGTAAAACCCGATCCGGATAGAGGATGTAGGTATGCTGATCTGCAAGGAATAGCGGGCTGCCACGCAAACTCTCCAAAAGAGAAAGCGATTCTTCAGCGCTCAAGAGACCGGAAGAAAGGATTGATACTTGCCCTTCAAGCATTTCATACAGGCGGTCCACATGGGCTTTCCCCGCTTCAAGGCGCAACAAATTATAAGAATGATAGAGCGCGTCTGAACGCCGATTGGCACGTAAACTATGCTCCAGGTAATCTTGAATTGTGCCCAGGAACGATTTCAATGTGTCAGCCGATATCTGGTTGTGAGTTCCACTGAATCCCTGGTCATAGATCGCCGAGCGATAGCTGCTGCCAGCCTCACCAAGCGCATCCATCATCTGCCGGCGCAGTTCCGGTGTGAATTCGGCGCTCAAATTGGGTTGGAAGTTTTGAAGAACTGCGCCAATCGTGTTGAGTAATTCAGCAACTTCGCTGTGAAGGGAAAACTCGCCCTCTTCATCGTTGATCAGTTGGCGGAAAAACGCCACGAAACGCCGCAGATAACCCAGAGTAACCACTGAAAGACCGTACCCCACCAGGGCGTTGTTGGCGTCGTTCCATTCCGGACGCTGGGTGTTCATCCAAATCCCGCCTTCAGGGACGAAGTTCACCAGCTTGGCCAGCAAGAGCGTGAGAAGCTTTTCAGCAAGAGAGGCATGCACCACGCTGCCGTCTGCAGCAAACAAAAGACGCCCGTCACTGCCTTTTTGATGGGTCAGTTTTTCGATGCGTTCATGGAGTGCATAATCAAACACAATCGTGTTGTAGGGGTCTTTCTGCAGTTCATGGTAAGGTTTGATGCGATAAGGCACATTTGCATAGCTCAGAATTGGAATATTCAACCGCTGGCGCAACTCCCCGGGGTGAAAACGCTCACTGGCTTCCATCAGTTTGAGCAAATAGATGATTTGATGGTCGCTCCAGTAGCCAATATTCGCCCAGGGATTGCCTTCTTCGGGCACTTCCCAGTCAATGCCGGCACGGCTAATTCGATAAGGGTTGTATCCATCCGCCGTGGTGGCACACAAGAAAGTATCCACGGTGGATTCCACGAATTCGGGGAAGGAGTACACCAAAGCTTCCCAATTTTGGAAGATATCACGCCAATTACCCGCGTAATCCAGGCGTTGAGAGCCGTCTTTATTTTTCAGGTTGATGGAAAACACATTCCATGGTCGGCTGGGATCGCCATGGCGGCGGCTGAATGTGAGGGGTAAATAGGTGTTCAGCAAACGGCTCAGGCTGGGATCACTCAATTCAGCAGCGCGAGAACGCATTTCCGAAAGACTAAATCTATCCGGCAGAGCGGTAAAAAAATTGGCGTGAGTGGTTGGTAGATCATGTTGGTGGGTGGAGAGATAATCCAGCAGATCAGATTTTTCGATCAAATAGTTTTGGAAAAATATTCCACCGCGCATGACGTTAAAAAGGACATTCGCAAAATGGTGTGTGCTGGCAGGGATCTTTTCCGAGACCTGCAATCCATCAGCATCTGTCACATAGTTTTGTAAATCAAGTGCGCTGAATTCAATATCCTGCTCAATGGCATGTTGCTTCGCGTCGAGAGGCGTTTTCAGGAATTCGCGCAAACGTGCCAGAGCGGTGTGATCCTGGTGAACATCCGCTGCCAGGTACCATTGGGCAATTTGATCCGCTTCCAAATGCAGGTTGGCGTGAACAAAATACGCACCGCGTTCGCCCCGAATTTCTGTCTCTGTGTAGAGGCTTCCACCAAAACGGAAGGCAGCGACCTGTTTGGAAGAAAGCAGCACATGTTGCGGCTCCAGCCCAACCTGAAAAACCACGTTTGCGACCAGCGATTCGCTTGGTTCAGCCAGATCTGTCAATCGCGAGTTAAGGCCATACAGGCCCAGGTTTGTCTCCTCGTCCAATTCGCTGCGTTTATAGGCATCCAGCAGGGAGCTGAATGTATTCTGGGTTGCCGGGCTGATGTTTGCCGGAAGAACATTCTGAAAACCGTCCAGCACTTCCACATCGCAAGGAGTTTTAGAGCCTTGAGTTATGGTCAGCCAGGCTGTTTTGATAAAACCGAAGCGGTCGCCTGTGCGCCAGCTATATCGGAACACCATCTCAAGGGATCGATTGGTTTCTTCAAAGATCAGCGTGGTTCCAGGAATATTCTTGTACAGGTTGCGTTCAACTTCATAATGTCCATCCTGCCGCATCGAAAATGGTTCCCAAAGCCAGGTTTGGTCACCTCGAGTAACACGCAAGATCGTTTTCACGCCTGTGTTTTCGGAATTTTCGGTTATTTTATCTTCGGTGTAGTACGGGAACAAGGTGTGTTCAGCATTCACCCGTCCGGCGCTAAGCCCGCCCGTTGAAGAAATGAATAACCAGTGATCAGCCCCACTCACGATGCTCATGAAAAACGGCGGCATGGCATCATAATTTTGGATTTTATAAAAGGTTTCGCCGGACATGTTAACAAAACCCCCGGTGGATTCAGCCGGCGGGGGAGTGAGCAAAGTACTTCCAATCTGGGTGGGTGGGTTAATCGAATGCATTTAATTTACTCTCCATCGTCATCAAGCTGAGCTATTTTTACCCAATCTATCACAAAGCGAGCCTTATTGCCCTGGATTTCCCGCACAGATGCAGCAGGAAGACCATAATAGGGTTGTTGGACTCCGTTGGTCTTGAAGGGATATGTGCCGCCCAGCGCAAGGTTGAGAATTAAGAATTTATCGGTATCAAAAGCCCAAGGTCCAAAAAATTCTACCATGGGGCGGGTAATTCGATAGACCAGCGCGTCATCCACAAAGAAAGTCAGGCTGTCAGGTGAACACTTTACGGAGTACACATGCCATTCAGCGATGGTGTGGGGGTGCTGGAAAAATTTTTTGTTCACCAAAGCGGCTTCCCCGGAAAAATTGCTCCCATGAGCAGCCGCACTGATCCAGTCGGGTTCACCCACAGCCTCCATAATATCAATTTCGCCACAGGCAGGCCATGACCTCGAAACGCCCAGGGTCCAAAAGGCTGGCCAGGCTCCCTCAATTGTTGGCATCTTCATCCGGGCAGAAACACACCCATACTGAAAAGTAACTTTTCCATGGGTATGAATCCGCCCGGATATAAAGTCTAAGACGGAGCCTTGCGGCGTGCTAAAACCAGGTTTCCAATGAGCGTGGAGAACCAGAGCCCCTTCACAGTCTGATTCCTTTTGGGAGACATAGACGGTCTCTGGTGAGTCCACATAAGCTTGCTCTTCCAGGTTATATATTTTGCCTGTAACTTCTACATTCCAAAAATCTCGATTGAGATATGGCGCAGTGAAATCGTCAAAAAAGAGTATTTCATGGCTGCTTTTCATATACTCGAACATAATCTACCAGATATTGGGATGGAAACACAGTATCTGTGCTGACCATACCACCCAGGGTGCCGCCAACCGCAAGGTTGATGATGAAGAAGAAAGGCTGATCAAACACCCACGGACGGCTGCCAACATCCTCGCGTTTCATCGTGTGATATGCCTCGCCATCATAGAACCAGGTAATCTGATCCTGGTCCCACTCAATCGCGAAGGTGTGAAAATCATCAGCAATATTGTATGTCTGGCGATTCCACCCGCTGAAACCCAGGGCGCCTGAGTAACCTGGACCGTGCAGAGTTCCCATGATCAGGTCTGGCTCTTTCCCAACGTACTCCATGATGTCAATTTCGCCGCATTCCGGCCAACCTACCTGGAGAAAGTTTGAGCCAAGCATCCAGAAAGCGGGCCAAAACCCTTTTCCTTCCGGCACTTTCAGGCGGGCTTCCAATCGTCCATATTGAAATTCCTGCAATCCCTGGCTTTTCAGGCGGGCAGAGGTGTAATAGGAACCGCTGTACTTTTCCTGAATCGCTTCAATCACCAATAAGCCGTTTTCCAACCGTGCGTTTTCCGACCTGTCGGTATAGTATTGCATTTCCCCGTTACCCCAGCCACCTCCGCCTATATCAAAAGTCCAATTTTGGCGGTCAATTTGCTCAGCATCGAATTCATCGTGCCAGACGAGACTCCAGCCCTCGATTGGCGGGATTGGAGTGGGTGTGGGAGCTGGAGTTGGCACAGCCTTGCTGCAGCCTGTGGTGCAAATAACCAGGCTAATGGATATGGTAATTAGTACGAGGACAGAAAAGCGTTTCATGCCAATTTCCTTATTGAATAATTAGCCCTTGACCGCACCAGCAGTGAGCCCTGAGACGATGTAGCGCTGTAGAACGAGGAACAAGACCAGCATGGGCAGGGTAAGGAGAAGCACAGCAGCTGCAAGCAGAGGCCAGTTGCTGCCATATACACCCTGGAACACAATCAACCCGCGTGTGATGGGATAGTAATCTTTATTCGTCAGGTAAATTGTCGGTGCAATGATTTCGTTCCAAATTCCGATGGAATGCATGACCACAACTGTCGCAAGTGCAGGGCGGATCAACGGCAGGACGATCGACCAGACAAAGCGGAAGTAGCCACAGCCATCTAAAGCAGCCGCTTCATCCAGCTCCCTGGGAACAGTCTTGATATAGTTGACCAAAATCACGATCCCAATAGGGTTAACGATAAACAGCATGATGTAACCTATCGGGTTGTTATACAAACCTATATTGAGGATCAACTGGAACTGCGGAATCAGCGCGGGCGGCAAAAAGAGGGCAATGACAAACAATGTCAGAAACACCCCTGAAAACTTGATGTATTTTCGCGCAATGGGAAAAGCGATAAATACAGCAGTAATGATGTAAATAAAGGTTGCTGAGACGGTGTAGAGGACGGAATTGATCAAGTATTTAGGAAAGCTGGCTTTGTTCCAGGCTTCAACGAAGTTCCCTAACTTAAATTCTGTCGCTAAACCAGTGGCATCCTTCATGAATGACGGCATTGTTTTTAGTGAGGTATTGACCAACATGAAGAGCGGTCCCAGGTAAAGCAGCGCTAATATGATCAAGACCGCATAGGAGCCTATTTTGCCCCAGCTGATTTTCTTGTGTACTTTCGCTTCGGAAATCATCCTAAAATCCTCCGTTCTCTGCGTTGTAGAATATATTGCACTGACATACCGATGACCAGAACCAACAAGAACAGAATGATGGACGCGGCAGCGGCATAACCCTGTCGGAAGCTGCTGGAAGTACTGCCTGAAGTCTGCCCAAAGCCGGTGGCGTAGATCAGGTAGCCCAACACCTGCGTCCCATTGCGATAGCCAACTAACACCAGGAAGAGCTGCCATGCCTGTAAACTGCCGATGATATTCAGCAAGAGGTTGGTATTGACGCTTGGGGTAAGCAAGGGCCAGGTGATATTGCGGAAGACCTGCCAGGTACTTGCGCCATCAATGGTTGCGGCTTCGTACATTTCGCTTGGGATGGTTTGTAATCCCGCAATGAAAATCATCATGGTTGTTCCCATGTTTGCCCATATTTGAATGAAAATAACCCAGGCAAAGGCTTCGCTCGGCTGACCTCCTAAAAATTCAGAACTCAATCCAAACAAGGCAAGCAGCTTTGAAGCCGGACCTCCAAGTGGATATAGAAATAGCCTCCACATCAAGCCCTGGATTACCGCACCCAAAATAACTGGCATGAAATAAATCGTTCGGAATAAATTTGTCCCTTTTAGTTTCTGATTGACCAACAAGGCAATAAAGAGCCCCAGTGTGAATTGGATCAAGGTCACGGCAAAACAGAAAATCAAGGTTCTTTGCAGAGCTGCCAGGTTGTCTGCTGAGGCGCGCCCCATAAAGAGGAATTCACGGTAATTAGCAAGACCAACCCAATTGACCGTGGCACCTTTAATTCCAGTGGCATCTGTCAAAGAATAAAAGGCTGTTGCAATGGAAGGTCCAAGCGAAATGATGAAGTAAAAAAGTAGCCCGGGTAAAAGCAACAAGTAGGGGAGCCACTTCGTCTTTTTGCTGCCAAATTGATAGTACATAACAGCACCTGTTCCTTTCAATAATGTGAACTTGGGCTTTCTGCTAGAGCAGAAAGCCCAAGTAAGAAAAGTCTGTTACTTTACAGCGTCCAAGCCAGCCTGCAGATCGGCTTGAACTTTATCCGCCAAAACCTGCGGATCATCGTCCGTGCCAAATGGCTGGAAGTAGGAAGCCCAGGGATTTGCAAACTGACCAGCTCCCTTGGGAGCAATCCAGTATTGTTCAAAACCCACCTGGAAGTTCGCGAGGAATGGAGCGATTTCCGTTCCAAGTTGCGTATTGAGTTTCGCGGTAGGCTGAGTGGGGATAAAGCCAACCGCATCCACAAATGCTTGATAGTTGGCAGGGTCGGAGAACTCTTTTAGATAAAGCAACGCGGCATCCTTATTGGGGGTGTTAGCAGCTATCGCCCAACCCTGGTCATACTTGCCAAACCAATACTGGTTATCCTCGGCTTTATCCGAACCGGGGAACGGAATGTAACCCCATTCGAATCCAGGCTGGGCAGCTTCGATAGAAGGAGCATACCAGCTGCCTCCAGGGAACATCGCCACCGCACCTGAAGCAAACCGACCAGGGGCAGCATCACCCGCAACACCACTCGCGCCTTCTTCCATCATATCGCGAGCGTAAATCTGCATCTTTGTCCACATTTCAAGGGATTTTGCATCATTCCATTTAATCGTGCCTTCCCACAATCCCTTTACTAATTCAGCCTGATCCGGATACATAGCACCAAGCAAACCGTAAGCACCTACAAAAATCGGCCAGCCATCTGCACCACCAGCGGTCATGCATGGGGTACCTCCAGCTTCCAAAGCTTCACAGGCCGCCACAAGCTCAGGCCACGTGGTGGGGATAGCAATGCTGTTTTGTTCAAAGAGCTGTTTGTTATAGTAAATGCCGCTGTAGATTACACGCCCCAGATTGATGGCGTAGACCTTGCCATTGTAGGAACCCGCATCATTAATGGTATTGTTATCATAATTTGCGAGGAAATCCTGACCCGTCAGATCCATCAGCAAATTTGCATCGATCAATTGCTGCCAGTTGGGAGGTTCAACCATTTTCATATATGGTTGGGCGCCATTGGCAAAACCAAAGATATCCAGCACATCAATGTCATTGGCTGAAAGTCGGGTTTGTGAAACAGTGCTGAGGTCGTTGGCATTAACCACCGACATGTCCACAGTAATGTTGGGGTGCCTTTCCGTGAATTGTTGGTTGAAGGTTTCCATGAAAGCCACCATCGGTGGATTCTGGTGAACCAGTACCCGCAAGGTCACATTTTCATCTGCCTTTTGGTCACCTGAACCCCCACAGGCACTCAGCAAAATTGTGAATATGATTATTGCAACTATTGGAAACAACTTTGATTTTCTTATTTTCTAATCTCCTTTATTGGTTAAATTTATGAATATACATACTGATCTCTTTTGATCTGTGGTTAATTGGTGAAATGTTTCTTTACTCCTTTCTATAAAGCAGTCAATTCTCATGATTTTTTTCGCAAACGTTGTAAGGATAACGAACGTGCCACTGGATCAGGCTCAAATCCATGTTCCTGAATTATTCGCAAAACGTGATCACGTGTTTGCAATCGTACCCCTTGATGGTTGTTGATAACTCTCGAAACAGTTGACGGTGACACTCCGGCTAACTTCGCAATTTCTCTTAAAGTCACCACCTCGCCTCCTCTCCAAGTAGATGAAACCGGTACCATTTTTTATTTAACTATTTTGACCCTTTATAAGTGAAGTCGCTTGGACATAAGCGAGCAAAAAGTGGACAAATCCGATGTCTTAGTTACTTAGCTAATTCAGCGTGTTTTTTTGGAGAAAGAGGGATGAAATATGTACAGAAGTAGAGAAAAAATTATTGAGAATGCCTGAATTTCTCAGGCGACACGCCAGTTTCACGTCGAAAGATGCGGCTAAAATAGCCGCTGTCAGAGAATCCCACATTAAAGGCAATTGAGGTGATGCTTTGATTCGTTTCCACTAACATGCGTTTGGCCTGATTTATTCTATATCGCTGCAAGTACAAAATGGGTGTAATCCCCAATTCCTGGCGGAAACAAAAAGTCATATGATCTTCAGAAACACCGATATGTTTTGCTATGTCCCTGCGGGAAATTGAATGGGCATAATTCTCGTGCAAATACACCATTGCCGATCGCACCAGACGCTTTGCTTCTACGCTAACGCGCCGTTTTTGTTCCAGAGCTCTATTGATGTGCCCAATTGTCTCCTCGGAACTGAAGACACCTTTAGCCAATACAGCTGTAACTCCCTGATTTAAGCGCTCTATTTCAGCCTCAGTAAGAACTTTGCCTGTTACGACAATTACGGGAATTTTCTTTGTGGTTTCTTTGGTTTGCATTGCCTCCAGGACCTCAAAACCATCCATCTCAGGCATCTGTAAATCGAGCAGTACAAGATCCACGATCTCACGTTGCATCAGATTTAGGGCTTCTATTCCGTTTCGTGCTTTGAACACTCTGTTGGAAGATGAATGTTCCTGAACTATTCGCGCGTGCATGTCCATCGTTGCGGGCTCATCATCCACAACTAAAATATTGCAGATGGATCGCCCGGAATTTGCTAATAGCCAATGTTGGTCCAATGCTTTGGTTAGTTCTGAGATCTCAATCGGTTTGGTCAAATAATTTAACTCAAGCAGTGATTCATCAACTTGAGAAGTAGAGAAAAACATGACAGGGATTCCTGATAGAACCTTGTTGGCCTTTATATCCCGGAAAGCTTGCCAGCCAAGTGCGGGATCAGTGCTGACATCTAAAATAATGGTTTCAGGGAGTGGACTGCTTGTTTCTGAAACCAGATCGCTGACGTATTGGATCAATTCGATCTTGACTTCAATATTACGCTTGACCAAACTTTCGAATAGCGCGTCAATTTTGTCTTCATGATTAGTTAAGATTAAGACCCGTGGTTCTACAGAAAGAAGCTTTTCCAGCTTTATTGTGGAATCCGAATGAGGATGAAGGATTGGAAGTGTGAAGGTAAAAGTCGAGCCCTTACCTTCCTC
>DAISYV010000022.1:21061-22482 GCA_036825115.1 Anaerolineaceae bacterium
ATGGCATTGTTAATAAGATTTAGCACCACTTGTCTGAGACGTGTTTGGTCTCCCCAAACCAATGGGCCAGACTCGGGAAAATGAGCGTCCCAGGTTAATTCTTTTTCCATCGCCAGCAAACTGCCAGTTTCGGAGGTCAAACGCAATATTGGTGCCAAATCAACTACCTCATAATTCAAGCGCAGTTGCCCGGCATCGCTAACAGCAAGATCAACCACATCACCAATTAGCCCACCCAGGTGTTGGGCATAAGCATGAATTCTGTCAATATCCTGTCGAGCAGGCTCAGGTATGTTTGAATCACCCTCGTCATTCTGACGGATCAACATACTACTTAATCCCACAATCAAATTTATTGGTGTGCGCAACTCGTGACTGATCGTTGAAAGGAAGCGGCTTTTCATGCGGTTGGCTTCCTCCGCAAGACGACGCCCCTCTACAGCTTGATAGTGCAAGCGAGCAGTATTCAGAGCTCCAGCGACTTGTTGAACAATAGACCCGTATAAATCAAATTTATCAGCCCCGAACACAGCGTAACCCAATTGACTGGACTGGTGAACCAGGGGAATTAGAGAAATGGATGTGGCATTTTCTTCTTCAAATACTCCTCGTGGTGGAAAATCACCACTCGGAAAGTTTATTGGAACGTGATTGAAATCAAGCACATTCCACAATGTGCTTATTGTCTCTTCGTCCTTGTTGGTTTGGTTGAAAAGGACGATCTTTGCAAACTTTATCCCCATTTCTGGCAAATGTTTTTCCAGTGTCTTAAATATTTCTTTCTGTCCGAGTGCAGTCGTGAGGCTGGCTGAAAGTAGACTCAATCGACTGGAAGTCCAAATCTGATAGGCTAAATATTGCTGATATTGACGCTGCATGAAGCCGACAACCAATTTTCGTGCTTCATTAAACATCTTTTGGATTAGACCGCTATCCTCAGAACTGCGTAACTTGCTGTCTGCTTCGTGACTTAATATGTCAAGAGCATCCTGCCAAATGCTGATCGGGTCCTCTCTGCTTAGACTTTGTTCCAAAATTCCTAAAAAGACTCTCAAAAACTCTTCAGGATCTTTTCCATTGACGCTGGTTTGAAAAGCGTGGATAAGCGATTGACAGAGCGAGTTACATTCAATTTCTCCCAGGCTCTGAGTTTGGTTAAGGATGGTACGTGAAATTGGCTGGCAAAGGCTGAGCCAATCTTCAGTTTGATTCGCAGTTAATGAAGTTAGAGATAACTCTTCTTTGGCAATTAAATTTCTTTTTGGGTTGCATCCACATGTTTCGCGAATGATCAAATGGGTGGGAATTTTGGTAAGCATTGGCAGGTTTTTTATGCCCCGGATATGATTAACCAATAATTCAAGGCTCTGTTGACCTATTGTAAATAGAGGGACGTGTACGCTGCTCAGGGGAGGGTTAGC
>DAISYV010000023.1:0-1667 GCA_036825115.1 Anaerolineaceae bacterium
ATGTGCAATCTCCTGGTCGATTTAGCAGTTTGGATGACCTTTGCTGCAAGAACAGTAGGAGGAAAAATTGCGGCTATTATTCTCCCTATCAGCGCATTTGTCGCTGCAGGTTTTGAACACAGTGTTGCGAATATGTACTTTGTTCCGATGGGATTATTAATCAAATGGTTTGATCCCACTTTTACGAGCAACGCGGGTGAGTATGCCAATTTGACTCTTGGAAATTTCTTTGTAAAGAACCTCATTCCAGTCACGATTGGAAATATCATTGGTGGAGCCATCTTTATTGGTGCGGCTTACTGGTTCATTTACCTCAGAAAAAACAAATAGCTTTATTTTCTGATTGAAGCAAAGATGAGTAAAGAGTAGACCTCAGAGACTCACTACTTAAAGGAAAAATTATGACGAAAATTAAAATTAATGGGATAGAGATTGATGCCGACCGTAGTTGGACGATTCTCAAAGCCGCTGAACATGCCGGCGTAACCATTCCAACGCTTTGTTACCACAAAGACCTTTCTCCGACGGGTGCATGCCGAATGTGCCTGGTGAATGTCAAAGGTGCCAGAGGGCTGACAACGGCATGTACAACGCCGGTCTCCGAAGGCATGGAAGTGGAAACCGAAAACGAGGTGTTGGCATCCTCAAGGCGCTCTGTGCTTAAGCTTTTGCTGAGTGTTTATCACGATCAGGGTTACAAACCCGATGACACGGATAACGAACTCTACAAATGGGCTCGCTTCTATGGTCTTGATCCCCATAAATATATGGCTTCCAAGGCACGCTATGAGGTTGACTCGGATCCGAATCCCTTCATTTTTGTAGACCTGAACAAATGCATTTTGTGCACCCGCTGTGTCAGAGCCTGCTCCGAAATTCAAGGCAGGTTTGTCTGGGGTGTATCTGAACGAGGTTTTGAAGCCCACGTTTCCCCTGGCATGGAAGAAGATATGATTGACGCGCGTTGTGAATCCTGTGGAGCCTGCGTTGCTTACTGCCCCACCGGAGCCTTGTCGCTCAAACCTACCATCAGTGTTCAGCCTGCCGAAAAGAAAGTGACTACAACCTGCGCTTACTGTGGTGTTGGTTGCCAGTTTGACCTCAATGTCATCGATGACAAGGTTGTGAAAGTCACCTCCAACCCGCATGCACCCGCCAACGGAATGCACCTGTGCGTTAAAGGGCGCTTTGGATTCTCGTACATTCACCACGAAGATCGCCTCACCAAGCCTCTGGTGCGTGAGTACCTGCTGAACGGGACCCAACGACCTTCAAAATCCGATCGTGGTGCGTGGGTCGAGACCGATTGGGATACCGCTCTGGATCTTGTGGCAAAGAAACTCGCCGAAACGCGTAACACCTACGGTCCGGACAGTATTGGAGTCTTATCTTCAGCGAAATGCACCAACGAAGAAAACTATCTGATGAACAAATTTGCCCGACAGGTGATTGGGACTAACAATGTCGACCACTGTGCCCGTCTCTGCCACGCCAGCACGGTGGCTGGTCTGGCTACCACGCTTGGCTCCGGGGCTATGACCAACTCCATGCAGGATGTTTACGACGCAGCTAACTCTATGTTTGTGATTGGGTCAAACACCACCGAACAGCATCCTGTCTTCGGTGCCAAAATGCGCCAGGCGGTCTTGAACCGGGGCGTCAAACTG
>DAISYV010000023.1:1767-22442 GCA_036825115.1 Anaerolineaceae bacterium
TTCCTGTTGAAAAACTTTACAAAGCAGTTGAAATCATAGTCCACAACGCGCCTATGGCTGTATTTTGGGCAATGGGCATTACCCAGCACACCGTTGGTGTTCACAACGTATTCTCGCTGGCAGACTTGCAGCTGATGCTTGGCAACTTTGGCATCCCAGGCGGCGGTGTAAACCCCTTGCGCGGACAGAACAACGTCCAGGGAGCCTGCGACATGGGTTGTCTCGTCAACGTCTATCCAGGTTATCAAGCCGTGGTAGCTGAGGCTTCACAGCAAAAATTCGAAGCAGCCTGGGGTACCAGCCTTTCAAACAAAGTCGGCAAGACCGTCACTGAGATCATCCCCGGTGTGCTTGAAGGCACCACCAAAGCGCTGTACATCCTCGGTGAAAATCCGATGATGACCGATCCTGATACCAACCACATCAGGCACTGCCTTGAAGAGTTGGATTTCCTGGCTCTGCAAGAGATTTTCCCAACCGAAACCTCTAAATATGCCGACGTCCTCCTGCCTGGAGTGACTTTCGCTGAGAAAACTGGCACCTTCACAAGCACTGAACGGCGTGTGCAAATGGTTCGCCAGGCCATCACCCCCCGTGGTGAGTCCAGACCCGATTGGGCAGTAACAGCCGACCTCGCAAAACGCGTGATTGCTCAAGGCGGTCGCCAGATCGATGCGGCTCCTTATGCCTCCTGGGATTACGCTGATTCGGGCGAGGTAATGGCGGAAATTGCTGCTCTGACCCCCAGCTATGGCGGCATTTCGCACGAGCGTTTGAACGCAGGCGAAACCCTTTGCTGGCCTTGCCCCAATCCAACCCATCCCGGCACGCCGATTTTGCACGTCGGGAAATTTACCCGCGGGAAAGCCACCTTCCTACCTGCCATTCACCTGGACCCCTCCGAATTGCCGGATGAGGAATACCCGGTGATGATGACCACCGGGCGTGTCATTTACCACTGGCACAGTGGTGAGCAAACCCGTCGTGTGAAAGAATTGATGGAAATCTACGGCGAACCTCTGATTGAGGTTTCGCATGAAGATGCTGCCCAACTCGGACTGGACGAGGAAGTCAACCACGTCAAGTTAACCTCACGCCGCGGCACCATCACTGCCCGAGCCTGGGTGACCGACCGTGTACCTGAAGGTCTGATTTACGGAACCTTCCACTTCCCTGAGGCGAACGTGAACACGCTTACCAAAGCGGCTCTGGATCCGATTGCCAAAATTCCGGAGTACAAAGTTACTGCTGTCAGGATTGAAGCAGTCAACTGATAGTTTGTTAGTGCAACAACCCCGCTGATGACCAGCGGGGTTGTTTTTTAATTTGCCTTCCCAAGCTCAATTTGCTCAGCCAGCAAGAAATCTTCCTTATTGTTAATATTGAAAAAAGCCAGCCTGGCAGGATCCAATTGCTTGCATAAAATTTCATCCATTTCAACCACCCGAACTGAAGGAAACCAGGAGATTAACCGCCGCTGGTCTGCCTGGATTGCCTGCAAAATGGCTCTTTTACACGTTTCCCGGCGATAGACCGCGTGCAGCGGCTCAAAAAAATCACCTTCCACCCGCGGTATGGCCACATCTGCACCTGTCTCCTCCAAAAGCCGCGCACCCTCACTCAAAATCGGAGCACTCACAAAGGGCAGATCACAGGCGATCACTGCCACGTACTCGCTGCTGGCTTTATCCATGGCGGTATAGAGTCCTCCAATAGCGCCCTTTCCTACAATACTGTCGCTCACCAGGGTGACATCCAAAAAAGCAAGCTCTTCGGGGTCGTTACTTACGATCAGAACTTCCCGGGCGATGTCTTTGGTCCGTTCAAACACTCTTTGGATCAATGGGACCCCCATGAATTGCATCAGCCCCTTATTTTCCCCCATCCTGCTTGATTTTCCTCCAGCCTGGATCACCAGGCTGATTGAATTTTGATTGGCATTTGATTCCATGAGACCTCGCTGGCTATTATAACGCTGTCAACTGTTTTTGACCTTGAAACTTAGATTTCACTGGCAGTTTACCCATTGCTTGGAGGGTATAATCCAACCATGCATGAATTGCCTGTAACTGAGAGCATTTTGAAAATGGTGCTGGAGTCCGCGCAAAAGAATCAAGCCAAATCCGTGACCGATATCACGCTTACAATCGGCTCTTTATCGTCGATCGTTGATGATTCGGTCCAATTTTATTGGGACTTCGTCAGCAAGGGAACCATCTGCGAAAACGCAAAATTGCATTTCAACCGCGTGGTGGCAACCTTGAAATGCCTCGATTGCGGGACAACTTACTCACTGATTGAAGAACTCACTCCCTGCCCGTCCTGCGGCAGCATCAACATCATCATTCTTAGCGGAGAAGAGTTCCAGGTCGATCATATCGAAATCGTAAAAGAGGAAACAAACAGCGATGAAACAACGCGTTGAAATTGTTAAACGGATCATGGATTCAAACGATCGACTGGCTCAAAACAACCAGGCCATCCTGGACCAACATCACATCTTTGGGATCAACCTGATGGCCTCACCCGGAGCGGGAAAAACCAGCTTCATTTTGGAGACCATCAAGAGATTGCCTGCTGAAATTAAGCTTGGTGTGATCGAAGGCGACACCGCCCCGGTCACAATTGACTCAGATAAAATTGCAGCTGCCGGCATCCCGACAGTTCAGATCAACACTGGTGGCGAGTGCCATCTCGATGCAAATATGATCGAAATGGCGTTGGTTGAGCTGCCCCTTGAAGAGCTGAACCTGATCATTGTCGAAAACGTTGGCAACCTCATTTGCCCCGCTGCTTTTCGGCTCGGAACGCATGCCAACGTCCTGATCGCCTCGATACCTGAAGGGGATGACAAGCCCTACAAGTACCCCAACATCTACCGCGGGTTGGACGTGCTGATCATCAACAAGATTGACCTGAGCCCCTACATCGAGTTTCGCATGGACTACTTTCAACAGGGCGTCGAAATGCTCAATCCGGGTCTGCAGACCTTTGCTTTAAGCGCAAAAACCGGTGGGGGTTTCGATGCCTGGATTGCCTGGCTGACCAGGAAAGTCACAGCAAAGTAAGGATCTATGCCCATCGTAAACAAGCGGCTACACATCACTGGTATTGTGCAGGGCGTGGGCTTCAGACCCACCGTGTTCAACCTGGCTCGGAAGCATCTTCTGACGGGTTGGGTTCTGAACAACGCGCACGGTGTGGAGATTGAACTGCATGGCTCTGAACAAATCGTGCAGGCCTTTATCCAGGATCTGCAGCAAAATCCGCCGCCGCCCGCTATGATCGACAGTTTTTTTGTTGAGGACGCAGATGATCATGCTTATGTTGATTTTCAAATTCGTCACAGTGAAGATGATCCGTTCGATTTTTTGCCGGTTTCACCCGATCTGAACATCTGCCCGGATTGCCGCCGCGAGCTTTTTGACCCATCGGACCGCCGCTACCGTTACCCCTTCATCAACTGCACCAATTGCGGTCCACGATTTTCGATCGTGACTGGTATTCCTTATGACCGCCCCAATACCAGCATGGCAGGTTTTGCGCTCTGCCCCGATTGCGCTGGAGAGTACCAAGACCCCGCCAACCGCCGCTTCCATGCCCAGCCGATTGCCTGCCCGGTTTGCGGTCCGCAAGTCTGGTACGAGGAAGGTGGGCAGAGGTTGTCAGAACGGGAAGATGCCATCCAGTCAACCCGAAAAGCACTGGCTGAGGGCAAAATTCTGGCTGTAAAAGGCTTGGGCGGCTTCCACCTGGCTTGTGATGCCCAAAACCCGGAAACGATCGAAAAACTGCGCCTGCGCAAGCGCCGCAGCGGCAAGCCCTTCGCCCTGATGGCTTTTGACCTTGAAACCATTAGAGAGTTTGCCAGAGTCAGCCCGGAGGAAGAAAAACTACTCACCTTCCCTATGGCCCCAGTCGTTTTGCTCGAGACCACTCCAGCAGGCAGAGCATTGTTGCGCCTGGTTGCGCCTGACCAAAACCGTCTGGGTTTCATGCTGCCTTATACCCCGCTGCATCTGTTGCTGCTTGAACCCTCCAAAGGTTTCCCAAAAGTGCTGGTGATGACCAGCGGTAACCTTAGCGAAGAACCGATCGCCTATTCCAACGTTGACGCCCAAAGACGTCTATCAGACCTGGCAGATGGCTTTTTGCTGCACGACCGCCCGATCCACATCCGCATCGACGACTCTGTGGTCTCAGTGATAGAAGGCGTTACCCATATTCAGCGGCGGGCTCGCGGATATGCGCCCTTGCCAATGCAAATCCCCACCACTGCCATCCCAACTCTGGCTTGCGGTACGGAGCTCAAAAACACCTTTTGCCTTATTCGTGATCGCTATGCTTTCGTCAGCCATCACATCGGAGATCTTGAAAACAAGGAAACCCTAAGCGCGTTTGAAGATGCCATCAGGCATTACGAAAAGATATTCCGCATCCGACCGCAGTTATTGGCTGCCGACATGCACCCAAATTACCTCGCCAGCCGCTACGCCCGCCAGCGGGCAGCTGAGGAAAACCTGCCTTTGGTCGAAATCCAGCATCACCATGCCCACATAGTTTCCTGCATGGCAGAGAATGCTCTCAATCAACGCGAGCCCGTGATTGGGCTGGCATTCGACGGTACGGGTTACGGCACCGATGGCGCTATCTGGGGTGGAGAGGTTCTTTTAGCCAATTGGGAAAAATTCGAGCGTCCATATCACCTCGAATATATGCCCTTGCCTGGCGGCGATGCGGCAGTGCGAAAACCTGCCCGCATGGCGCTCAGCCTGATCCTTCAGGCTGGTATCGACCCGGAAAGCTTTCCTTTTGCCTTCCACCAATCTCTGGATCCGGATGAGCAAGCAGCGGTTGCCAACCAGATCCGCACCGGTTTCAACAGCCCCAAAACCAGCAGTTTAGGGCGACTATTTGATGGCGTGGCGGCGTTGGTCGGTCTGCACCAGCAGATCAGCTACGAAGCGCAAAACGCGATCGCGCTTGAAACCATCGCCGACCCGGAAGAGCGATCCGGTTATGATTTCGCGATTGAGAATGGTCAAATCCTTGTTTCTCCGGTCATCCGCGCCATCGTTGAGGACCTCAAGCATGGCGTTGCTCCATCAGGCTTTTCTGCCCGCTTCCATAACGGTCTGACGGCATGGGCGGTACGTGTGTCTGAACAGATACGGTCTCAAACCAGCTTGAACCAGGTGGTATTATCCGGCGGAGTGTGGCAAAATAAGGTCCTGATCAGGCAAACCATCGCCGCCCTCAAAGCATCTGAATTTGAGGTTTTCTGGCCGCATAAGCTGCCCACCAACGATGGTGGCGTCTCGCTGGGTCAGGCCTTGGTAGCGCTGGCTGTCAGCGGAAATTTGAAGGAGTAACTATGTGTCTGGGTATTCCCGGTAAGGTCACCAAAATTTACGACCAGGACAACATTCTGATGGCTGCTGTCGATTTTGACGGTGTGGAACAGGTGGTTTGCGTCGCCACCACACCTGAAGTTACGCTCGGGCAATACGTTTTGGTGCATGCCGGCTTCGCTTTGAGCGTCCTGAGTGACAGCGAAGCAGAAGAGACCTTCAAGATTCTGCGCGATTTGCAGGAATTCAACAAACGTCTGACTGAAGAAGACCAAAACCAATGACCGAAACGCCCACAAACCTGCGTGATGCCTCGCTGACCAAAGCTATTATGGCTGAGATCCGCCGCGTCACGACCCAAGCCTGGAACATCATGGAGATTTGCGGAGGTCAAACGCATGCCATCATGCAATTTGGGCTGGATCAACTGCTACCTCCTGAAATCACCCTGATCCACGGTCCGGGCTGCCCGGTGTGCGTCACCTCCCTCCAGGCAATCGAACAAGGACTTCAAATCGCATCCCATCCAAACGTGATCTTCACGACTTTCGGCGACATGTTGCGTGTGCCTGGCAACCAGGCGGATCTTTTTGGCGCTCGTTCCCAGGGGGCAGATGTGCGCGTGGTCTATTCTCCGCTGGATTCCCTGAAGATCGCCAAAGCCAACCCTAACAAACAGGTGGTTTTCTTTGCGATTGGTTTCGAAACCACCGCCCCCACCATTGCCAGCACCATACTGACCGCCAGTAAATCTGGAATTAACAATTTTTCCATCCTGCCAGCTAATGTGTTGGTGCCGCCGGCGATACGTGCCATCCTTTCGAACCCTGCCAACCGCGTCCAGGGCTTTTTGGCTGCCGGTCACGTCTGCGCGGTGATGGGTTACCATGAATACTTGCCCATCGCTGAGCAATACCAAATCCCAATAGTTGTGACGGGCTTTGAACCGGTCGACCTTGCAATGGGCATTCTGATGACCGTCCAACAGCTTGAAGCCGGGCAGCATGAAGTCAGCAACGCCTACCCACGCTTTGTCACGCTTGAAGGCAACCTGGTTGCCCAGGAGATGATCGCGCAGGTTTTCGAACCGGTTGATCGCCAGTGGCGCGGCATCGGTACCATCCCGCTTTCCGGGCTGGGTTTGCGACGGGAGTTTGCCAGCTTCAATGCTCTTTCCCGCTTTGAACTTGCGAAAACACCGCTGAGTGAATCACCGCTTTGCATCGCCGGCAAAGTGCTCAGTGGGGTTGCCAAACCGCTCGATTGCCCAGCTTTCGGCAATGAATGCACCCCTTCCCACCCCCTTGGCGCGCCGATGGTTTCTTCTGAAGGGGCTTGCGCGGCTTACTATCGTTATCACAGGACGTCCGCATGACTCAACCAGAGATTCCCATTCTCGAAGGTTCCAACTGCCCGCTGCCCATCAAAAACCGCGGAGCGATTGTCCTCGGTCATGGCAGTGGTGGGCAAATGACTCACGATCTCATTCGCGAGGTCTTCCAGAGCCGCCTTTCCAACACCATCCTCAACACTGCCAATGACGCGGCAAACATACCAGAGGCTCTTCCTGGAAAACGCCTGGTGGTTTCAACTGACGCGCATATTGTTTCGCCCCTCTTTTTTGCGGGTGGAGACATCGGCCGCCTGGCAGTTTGCGGCACGGTCAATGATGTCGCCATGCTCGGCGCAGATCCGCGGTATTTGACAGCCACCTTCATCCTGGAAGAAGGATTTTCCATTCACGAGCTTGAACTGATCGTGGACTCCTTTGCGAACGCCTGCCTGGAAGCGGGCGTAGAGTTGATCGCGGCCGACACCAAAGTAACCGAAAAAGGGAAATCCGACAAACTGTTCATCAGCACCACCGGCTTCGGTTGGGCTGACAGCCGGCTGCAAATTGGCGGAGAACAAGCCAAGCCTGGCGACGCGGTCATCATTTCAGGTCCGCTTGGCAATCACGGCATCGCTGTGGCGGAAGCACGCGGCAACCTGGGTTTTTCCAGCCAGGTGCGCTCGGATATTGCTCCACTCAACCAGATGGTAAAAGCGCTTTTGGATGCCCATCTTGATGTCCATGTCCTGCGCGATCCCACCCGCGGCGGGCTGGCAACCACACTGGTGGAAATCGCCCGCCAGAGCAGGGTAAACATCGAATTGGATGAAGAATCGATCCCCATCGATAAACCTGTTCGCAAAACTTGCGAACTGCTGGGGTTGGATCCCCTTTACCTCGCCAACGAGGGAAAACTGATCCTCATCCTGCCCGCAGACCAGGCAGAAGAAGCCCTTCATATCATGCGGAGCACCCGTTATGGTGAGCAAGCCCATTTGATCGGGCAGGTTCTCGGATCATCCCGGGGGCAGGTCTTGCTAAAAACACCTTTCGGTACCACCCGGGTGCTTGAGATGCTCGCCGGCGAGATGCTGCCGCGTATTTGTTGAGGATGAAACCGCCTATGATGTCGCTTCGTTCTACGACTGCAATTATTCTCTTGTTTCTTACTTTGTCTTTGGCCGCATGCCAGGCGAATCCAGTGGAATCAAGCCCTTCACCAAGTCCTTCTCCGAATTTTGCAGCCACTTCAACACCAATTCTGCCCACCCAAACAACAGCAATCCAAACCGCCTCAGTTGTGCCTTCGCCCACTGCCATGCAAAGGACTGGCAAGGAATTTTCGAGCCTTGAAAGTGAGCTGATAGCTGGTGTAGATTGGTACATCGTCATCCAGGATGCCAATAGTGGCGAAATCTTGTTTGAACGCAACCCTCACTCTGCTTTCCACCCGGCTTCGATGATCAAAATTCCAACTGCCATGGCAGTTTTGAGCATCCTTGAAGACCAGGATTGCACGCTCGAAGACCTGAAAACGACCGGCATCAACGGGACTAACTTTGATAGATTGCTCGAGGACATGGTCGTTCGCAGCGAGGAATCCGCCGCTGATGCCCTGGAGTACTTTGCCCGCGGGGATAACCAACTGCGGAAGAAACTGGATGCCTGGGGTCTGACCAACACGAAATACGATCCACGTACCAGCACCGCCCATGAGCTGCTCACCTCTTTAAGGTTACTGTATGAGGGAAAGGTACTCAACGAGGGAAAAACGCAGTTTTTGCTGACTTTGATGGGCGAATATACCGAGAATGACCAGATCCTGCTGGGCAAGCTCACAGGACAATTCTCGGAATGCGTTTTTCTCAATAAACGAGGAACCATGCTCAATCCAACAATCGTCTCCGATATGGGAATCCTAAAGTGTAGTGAGCAGAGCTGGTATTTAGTTGTCGCAGGCACCCCATCTGTGGGCTCCACAGCTACCTTTGAAGACATCCAGGCTTCCATCGAAGACTTTGCCGTCGCCTTCGCCAGCCTGGTTAAGTAGCGGCAGGTTCACTCGGACAGGGTTTTGCCTTCGCTTGAATCTTACCCATCCGCAAAGTATACTTAGTCGAATACTTGACACCAGATTGAGGAAACTATGAAGATTGATTTTCAGGAAACCACCGACGACCTTGCGAAACGCATTGACATTCACAGTCGCTTCGGTTCTAAAGATATTGACGCATGGATGCTTGAAGTGCTCAACCTGCAACCCGGGATCAAAATCCTGGACGTTGGCTGTGGTTCGGGCAAGCAGTGCTTCTCCTTTTTTCACCACTTGAATGGAAACGCCGAGATCACCGGCACAGATGTTTCCGAATCGCTTCTCGATGACGCCCGTGAGAAAAACAAAGCGATCGATAATGCTGTTGATTTCAGAAACCTTGACTTCAATCAGCCATTCGACCTGCCTTCGGATCATTTTGACCTGGCCTCAGCCTGCTTCACCATTTACTACGCGCAAGACATTCCCTTCACTCTGAGCGAAATGCACCGCGTGCTCAAACCAGGCGGTCGACTCTTTTCCACCGGTCCCATGCCAACTAACAAGCAGGTCTTCTACGACATCATTCGCGAGGCAACCGGCAAACCGATCCCCCCAATGCCGGGCAGTTCGCGCTATGCTTCCGAGATTTATGGAACCATGCAGAAGCTCTTCAGCGCGACCGAGCAGCACATCTTTGAAAACCCGCTGACCTTCGAATCGGCGGAACCGTTCATGATATACACCCGGGCTTCCATGTCCGAAGATCGCCGCCTGTGGAACTCACTTTTCCAGACTCACGACGAGTTCGAAGTTGTCATGAATCAGATTGAAGCGGTTGCCAAAAAACGAATTGAAATAGACGGCACCATCGTGATGACCAAAGTGGTTGGCGGCTTTATCGCCACAAAGTAGGTAAAATGCAAAACATGACTTTTTACGGTCGTTCGCTGCTTTTCCTGGGAGCTCACCCGGATGATATTGAGCTCGGTTGCGGCGCGTTCATTTCCGACATGGCTGGCAAGGCTGCTATTCACTGCATGACGTTCTCCGATAACCAAAAAAATCCTGAACTTCTGCATCTTGTTGGCGAACACTACGATAGCATGCATCAACTTGGGTTAAACGACGACCAAATTGAGCTCGGTCAGTTCGAAACCCGCCGGTTTCCAGACTTCAGGCAGGAAATTCTTGAGAAGATGCTCGCACTACGCCGACAGTATCAACCGGAGATCGTGTTTGTACACACTTCGCAGGACATCCATCAGGACCACCAAACCGTCACGCAGGAAGCCACGCGTGCTTTCCGAGGCACCACCGTTTTGGGATTTGACGTGCTCCGTAGCAGCTACGGCTTCTTCCCTCATTTTCTGGCGGAAGTCTCCGAGCAGGCTGTGGAAAACAAAATTGCGGCACTGAACAAGTACACCACCTATTCAAACCGATATTATTTCTCTCCGGATATCATGCGTGCCACTGCCATCCGACACGGCGCCCTGGCTGAGCGTCCCTTCGCGGAAGGTTTTGACATCATCCGAATTGTCGGTGAATTTGGCAAAGCATAACAAAACTTACAGACAAAAACAGGCTGACATAAGTCAGCCTGTTTTCTTTTCTTAACTTTCGAATTTTGGTCTTTCCTGTTAACTACAGGTTCGCCACCTTGGCATTGATATCCGATTTCTTTGAACGTGGCGATTTGTACGGACGCACGTTGGCGGAGTCATACGGAAACCAGAGGATTTTATCCGGCACCATCCAGCCATCGGTCAGGTAGATGTTTTCCTTAAACTGCACTGCCAGCAGCTTATTTTCCACCTGGACCACCGTTCCCTTCAGCCAGCCCCTGATGCGCTGACACGTTTTATCCTCATGATCGCAATTAACTTCCACGCGATCACCAACTTCATACACTTTTTCCTCTTCTGGAGGTCGCATGTAATTCCCGCTCTTCATCATAATCAGCTCCTTCGTATTTTTCATTCTTTAACTAGCTTCAAACTTCTTTAAAAGGCGTTCGCCTAATTTGTTTCTTGTCTTTTCATCGGGAATTTGCTCGATCACCTCTGCAAAGAACCCCTCCACGATCAACCGTTCGGCTTCGAGAGGTGGTATTCCCCGGGCTTGCAGGTAGAAAAGTTCGGTTTCATCAATCCTGCCAACCGTAGCCCCATGCGAGCAACTAACGTCATCGGCGCAGATCTCAAGCCCCGGGATGGATTTAATCTCGGAGCGTTCTCCCAACATCAAGTTCTGGTTGGACTGATAGCCATCTGATTTTTGCGCAGAAGGATCCACGTAGATCATTCCCCGCCAAATCGCTTCACCATCCCCAATGGCTGCCCCCCTGAACAACAGGTTGCTTCGCGTATGCGGCGCAAGGTGGTTCTGGACTGTGTCCACATTAACTCTCTGCCCCTCCGCAGGAAAATAGACACCCCTAACCTCAGCTTCTGCGCCTTCACCTACAAGGTTCACTTCCACACTCTGCTTGACCATGGAGGTCGCGCAGGCATCGTAAATCCAATCCAACTTCGCTCCTCGCCCAAGCCTCGCCTGGTGGTAACACAGATTGGTCACTTCCTGCTCAAAGATTGAGACATCCGTAAAGTGAAATCGCGCTTCATCCTCTAGCATTATGTCAGTTTTTGCAAGGTGGAAGAGGTTTTGCGTCGTTGATGCTGACTCACTCTGTACATTTAAAACAAGGTTAAGCTCCGCGCCGGGTTCCAGCCAGATCAGCGAACGTAATACGTTCATCCCCGGCTTTATCTCGCCTTGCAGGTTTGCGACAGCAAGCTCCTCCAACTTTACCCCCCTTGGCACAAACACAAACAGACCTTCCCTTCCCAATGCTTCAGCTAAGGCTTGAAACTTGTCTGTTGAATGACGATTTAATCGTTGCAGTAAACGCGCGATCAGCTCAGGATGATGCTGCAGGGCGTCTCTAAATGTGGTGATCAGCAGTCCTTGTGCTGAACCTTGCTCTTGTTTGGGAGTTTCTTTTTCATCAAAAATAAACTCGACTTCCAGGTTAAACACTGGATCTGTCCAAACCTGAGCATCTGCAAGACCGATTTCCGAAAAGTCCAGCCAGCGCCATTTTTCTAGCTTGACATGCGGCATTGGAAGTTCTGATGCCCTCCGCCAGGCAGGTTCCAGAGCTTTTACAAGCTCTCTCGGAAGACCTTCATTGGCTCGCTCGAATGCGGTTTTCCATTGAGGCGGATTCTGCTCGATGCCAAATACGGAACGGTATGTAACTTTGGGATCGTGCATGTGCTTAGCCTACCGATCCAACCATCTGCAATTGAACCAAGCGGTTCATTTCGACGGCATATTCCATTGGCAGTTCCTTCACCAAAGGCTCGATGAAACCCGAAACCACCATGGTGGTGGCTTCTTCGTTGCTGAGTCCACGGCTATTGAGGTAGAAGAGCTGCTCTTCGCCAATCTTGCTCACGGTAGCTTCATGCCCGATGGTCACGTCCTTCGACCCGCTTTCAATTGTTGGATAAGTATCCGACCGTGACGTAGGGTCGAGAAGAAGGGCGTCACAAACCACGTTTGATTTAACATTCTTGAGCCCGCGAGCCACCTTCACCAGACCACGGTAAGAGGATTGTCCATTCGCTCTTGAAATTGATTTAGATGTGATCTTACTGCTGGTATTGTCCGCAAAGTGCACCATCTTCGAGCCGGCGTCCTGGACCTGCCCCGAGCCAGCAAATGCAACAGAGAGCATTTCTCCATGAGCACCTTCACCGCGCAAATAACAGGACGGATATTTCATGGTCACCTTTGAGCCCAGGTTGGCATCCACCCACTCCATGTTGGCGTTTTCCCAGACCATAGCGCGTTGAGTCACCAGGTTATAGACATTGGAAGACCAGTTTTGGATGGTCGTGTAGCGCACCCTGGCGTTTTTTTTGACGACAATCTCGATCACACCGCTGTGGATTGATTCTGTAGAGTAGGTTGGTGCGGTGCAACCTTCAACGTAATGCACCTGCGCGCCTTCATCCGCTATGATCAGCGTCCGCTCAAACTGGCCCATATTGGCGTTATTCAGGCGGAAGTAAGCCTGCAGAGGCAGATCCACTTTGACGCCTTTGGGCACATACACAAAGGAGCCGCCTGACCAAACCGCGCTGTTGAGTGCCGCGAATTTGTTGTCCTGGATCGGCACGACGGTTGAGAAGTGCTCGCGGAACAACTCCGGATACTGTTTCAGTCCGTTTTCGATGCTGAGAAAAATCACGCCTTGCTGCTCAAGGGCTGCCTGGACGTTGTGGTAGACCATTTCCGAGTCATACTGCGCGCCGACGCCGGCAAGGTATTTCTGCTCTGCTTCAGGAATGCCCAATTTATCAAAGGTGGTCTTGATCGTGTCCGGGACGTCTTCCCAGGATTTTTGATCAATCTCGGCTGGTCGAACGTAGTAGTAAATGTTGTCCAGATCCAGACCGCTCAGGTCAGGACCCCAGGTGGGCATTGGGCGCTGAATGTAATGCTTGTAAGCCTTCAGGCGAAAATCCAGCATCCACTCAGGCTCATATTTATAGGCTGAGATTTGCCGAACCACTTCTTCAGATAAGCCCTTTTGGCTTTTGAAGGAGGACGTCTCAGGGTCATTAAAACCGTAATGGTACTCGCTGCCCAGTTCGTTCAGGAAGTCATTGCCAGGCGCATCAGTCATTGCCGTTTTCCGACTCCCCGTAGACCTCCCGGATCCAGTCGTAACCACTCTCTTCGAGTCTCAAAGCGAGTTCTGCCTGGCCTGTTTCAACGATCCTGCCCTTGTACATAACATGGACGAAATCCGGTTTAAGGAAGTTCAGCATGCGCTGATAGTGTGTAATTACGAGCACACCCAGATTCTCGCCCACTAACGAATTGACCCCTTCAGATACGATTCTGACCGCGTCAATATCAAGACCGCTGTCGGTTTCGTCGAGGATGCCGAACTTGGGCTCAAGCATCGCCATCTGTAGGATCTCGGCGCGTTTCTTTTCTCCTCCGGAAAAGCCTTCGTTCAAGTAGCGCCCGGCAAAGGAGTAATCCATTCCCAGGAAATCCATCTTGCTTTTCATCGCTTTCCGAAAAGCAACCAGTGACATGCCTTTGGAATCCGGATCCGAAAACTTAACCTTCGAATTAACAGCTACACGCAAAAAGTTAGCCAGGGTGACACCGCTTATGGAAACAGGATACTGAAACGCCAGGAAGAGACCCCTGTTTGCCCTTTGATCAGTCGACAGTCCCAGGATACTTTCACCATCCAACAGGATGTCCCCACCTGTTACTTTATAGCGTGGATGACCCATAATCGCATAGGATAGGGTCGACTTTCCTGTTCCGTTTGGTCCCATCAAAGCGTGAATTTCGCCTTGTTGCATAGTCAAATTGAAGCCTCTGAGGATTTCCTTTCCCTCGACTTCAACAAAGAGGTTTTGTATTTGTAATCTCGCCATTATTTCCTATGTTTACTCAGGATTTATCGGTGAAGTATAGCACGCGGACTGTTGAAAGTCAATTTTTTATGATGTATCTTAACTTATTAACATTCACCTTTGACAGATTCATGCGTATTTGTACTCAATAGGATATAATATCCCTCACAAGCACAAGTAATTTAGGATAATTACTAAGCGCTTTAGATAAAGAGCCCACTCTGGGTACACTAACACAAGATTTAAGGAGAAAAGAAATGGCAGAAGATAAAGGATTGTTTGCGAAGCTCTTTGGAAAAAAAGAGTCCAAAGAAGAATTGGAAGAAGCCGCTCGCAAGGCAGCTGAAGAAGCCAAACGGGAAGCTGAAGTAGCCGCGGAAAATGCAAAACATGTAGCGGATGCAGAACGCTATAAAGTTGAAGCTGAAGCCCGCAAGGCTGAGCTTGAAGCCCGCCGCCTCGCTGCTGAAGCCGAAGCCAAAGCCAAAGAAGTTGCTGAAGAAAATGCCAAACGCGTAGAACAAGCCGAGCGCTATAAAGCTGAATCTGAAGCCCGCAAGGCTGAATACGAAGCCCGCAAGGCTGCCGCGGAAGCTGCTGCCTGGATCGGTGAGCACACTGTCACAGCTGATGACACGCTGAGCCACATCGCCCTTAAATTCTACGGGAAAGCATTACCTCCCTACTACAAGCTGATCTACGAAGCCAACAAGGACATCATTGGCGATAACATGAACATCATCGTGCCTGGCCAGGTGCTTCGCATCCCAGCCCTGCCCGAAGAACTGAAGTAAAAAATAGATTGGTCACCATGGCAGACAATTTTGATTTAGGCACTGTTTTTAAAACGGTTACTGCAGCTCTTGCTGAGAATCAGGCCAACCTCGATGCTGCGGATGAATACAACGGCAACCACGGCACACACATGGTGGAAACTTTCAATTTGATCCAAAAAGCTGTGGAATCCAAATCTGATGAATCTGCCTCTGACCAGTTGGCATTTGCCAGCAAACAGTTGCGAGCTTTCACCAGCAGCGGTTCAGCCAAGCTCTACGCGGATGGTCTCGAAGAAGCTGCTGAGCAATTCAAAGGAAAAGAATTTAACCAGAAATCCGCCGGCACTTTGATCAACGCGCTGATGGGCAGCAAACCTTCAGCTCAAGGCGGCTCGGGTGACTTCCTTTCAACCCTACTTGGTGGTCTTACTGGAGGCTCACAAACGAAACCCCAGCCCGAGACCCAGCAGCCTGCTCCCACCCAACCGGATGATCTGGTGGGTTCTCTGCTCGGCAATATGCCGCAGCAAACCAGCAATCAGCCACAATCCCAGGGTGGAGGCGATCTACTTAGCACCTTGCTTGGTGGATTGGGCGGTTCTCAAGCCCAAGCCCCGCAACAACCCCAACAGGAGGCTGGCGGCGATCTGCTCAGCACACTGCTGGGTGGAATGGGCGGCTCCCAGGCCCAGCAACAACCTCAACAGGAGGCTGGCGGCGATCTGCTCAGCACGCTTCTTGGCGGAATGGGCGGCTCCCAGGCCCCGCAACAACCTCAACAGGAGGCTGGCGGCGATCTGCTCAGCACGCTTCTCGGTGGAATGGGCGGTTCGCAGACTCAACAGCAGCCTCAACAAGCCCAATCAGGTGGTGGTGACCTTCTGAGCACACTTCTCGGTGGGCTCGGCGGCGGCACTTCCTCTTCGCAGAGTTCTGGCGGTGGCATGGGTGATCTGCTTTCAACACTTCTTGGTGGTGGTCAGAGTTCCAGCCAGGGTGGATCCAGTGGCTTCGATGCCAAAGATCTTCTAAGCGCTGCATTGGCATATTTTTCTGCCAAGCAAGGCGGTCAGTCTAACATGCAAGCTATCATGCAAGCGATTTCCGCCGCAAGTCGGTTCGGTGGTAGCAAAGACCGTGCTCAATCTGGCGCGGTGGTCGTCAACACCATTCTCAATATGATGGGTGCTAATTAACCCTGGCAGAAGATAATAGGTATAAACAAAAAGCCCTCAAAGAGGGCTTTTTGTTTTCTACAATTCAATAAATTAACCTAGCGGGTACTTTTCCGCTACGCGGAGCAAATCTTCTTCGTTGTGCACGTTGTCCATCAAATCCTGAAGCAGATCATCATCCCCAAGCATCTCGGCCAACTGACTCATATTTGCAAGATGTTCAGTGGGGTTGACAGATGCAAGGGTAAAAAAGAGAGTGGCGTACTTTTCGGGGTCGTCTTTATCGAAAACAACAGGTTTCTCAACCTTCATGAATCCAATCTCAGTTTTAAACACGCCGACTGCGCCCTGCTGGGCATGCGGCATCGCTACACCAGGAATGAGAACAATGTAAAAACCAAATTCCTCAACATTCTGGATAACTCTTTCTTGGTATCGCTCATCGATCGTGCCATCCGCCAGCAAAGGCTTGCAACCAATCCTGATAGCATCACGCCAATCACTTGCTTCTTCAATAAAAATACAGTGTTTCTTTTCAACAAAATCGTGTAGTAATGACATAGTGACCGTCTCCTTTTTGCCCTTTAACCACTATTACAATCTTACCATTGAGCCTAAAACAAGCGAGCCATTCCAGTCCTTTTGCAATTTTGTTCAAAAATGCCTCTCTTGTTTTGCAGGAGAGGCATTTTTAATAAACCTTTAAAAGGTTTGAGGAGAACTACAAACAGGGCTTAGTGAGTGACGACCCTTGGCAGTTCCTTTGCCTGCATCACCCAATCAGCAACCATCTTGGCGCTTGGTGGGCGGCGAACCAATTCCTTGGCTGCATTCACTTCCAGGATTTTGGCGTGCAGATTTTCAGGTTTGCGGGTGGCGAGTTCCACCACGGTATCAACGCCCGCTTCCTCGAGCAGATCAGAATACTCCTGACCGACTCCCTTGATCCGATAAAGATCAGCATGGTTAACCCATTCCAAGATCAGCTTGCGGTCGATGCCAGCTTTTTCAGCCAGTTCTTCACGACCCTTGGGACCAGCGCCGACTTTCAGCAATTGAGCTACAGTCGTAACTCCAGCTTCGGTCAACTTCTTTGCGTATACGGGTCCAATTCCCTCAATATCCTCGATTTTCGGCATGTTCATCTCCTTAAAATACTAGTAGAATTTTGATTATTATAGCATAGCTAAAGACTAATGAAAATCTTCCTTTAGCAATTAAACAAGCCACAGGAAACATTCCAGCCAACTTACCATATAATAACCAGTATCATGAAAAATACAAAAGAAAGGGTCTTCGATCAAATCTTACTTCTCCGAAAAGCGACCATTGCTCAACTCTCGGAGAAGATTGGCTTAAGTGAGATCTCCATTCGCCATCACCTGATGAGCATGGAAGCTGAAGGGATCGTTGCCTCAGCGGAAGAACGCCATGGAGTGGGGAGACCGCGGTTCGTCTATTTTCTGACCGAAAAAGGGTTTAAGAATGCGCCGACCAATTACCTCAAGTTGTCGGATCAAGCCCTCACCACCATGAAAGGCTTCCTCGACGCTGACTCCTTGCTGGCGCTGTTAACCCAAATCGGCAGAGACCTTGCCATTAATTATGCGAGTTCACTTGGTACTGAGGACCACGATCAAAGCCTTGACCTTCTCACCAACCTTCTTGCTAAGGATGGCTTTATTTTTTCATGGATAAGGTCAGGTGAAAAATACACCCTCACCACTCACCACTGCCCTTTCCAGTACCTTGGACAGAATCACCCTGAAATTTGTACTATCATCCATGCTCTGTTAGAATCGCTCATCCAGAGCCCAATCAGCCACGACACCTGCGTCTTGCGGGGAGATGCTGCTTGCACATATACTTATGAGGTCCAAAATGGAAAATGAAGCGAAATTTACCTGGGAAATTCAATCCACTGATCCAGACAAGTACGATGATTTAATCGAAGGATTATCAGGTATTACCGACCCGGAACTGGGTTACTCCGTTATCGAACTTGGGCTGGTCAGAGAGATCAAACTCGCCGATCAGGGAGCCTATGTTCGTATGCTTCTGACCACACCCTTTTGCCCCTATGGGCCTTCAATGTTGGAAGAAACCCGCAAAAAAGTCGAACAGATCCTCAGCGTACCAACCAGCATCGAGTTTGGCATGGAACCCTGGACCCCCGAAATGATGGAAGATGACTTATTCGACCCTCAGTGGGGCTTTATGCAATAATTTACCGCTTCAACAGACCGATCAACTTCATTCCCAGAGCCATATCGCCGGCAATCTTGATTTTGCCAGTCATGAACGCCATCATGGGGTTCAGACTCCCGTCCAGCAACTTTTCTGCAATAGCTGTACTGGTTTTCACAGTTAGCTGAGCTTGGGCCAATGCGCCCTGGCTTACTTTTACCTTGCCGTCATCCAACACTACCCCCCACTCGCCGCCACCCACACCGTTCAGGCTGAATTGTACCCGGGCGTCTATATCTTTGATTTCCTCTGCATCCACCATTGCTGGCAAGGAATTAATCAACGCGTTAAAGTCTGTCATTTCTACTCCTTGATCTATTAGAATTTTATAAAGTTTATCCAAATTTCAAGCCACATGCACGTAAGCTGTTGTATAATACTATGTGTCAAAGCAGGAGAATTAGCTCTTGCAAACTTAGTATAAGCTTTCAAGGAGAAAAATGGACAAATACGAATGCATCGCTTGTGGTTACATCTACGATCCAGCCATCGGTGATCCCACTGCCGGGATTGAACCTGGTACATCATTTGAAGACTTGCCCGAAGATTGGGTCTGCCCCGATTGCGGTGTTGGCAAGGATCAGTTTGAAAAGATCAGCTAAATCGATAATTGAACCAGTAAAACGACCTGTGTCACCAGGTCGTTTTTGTCTTAACCCCCACATCGACCATCTCACTCACTAAGGTGATCGAAAGCACGCATGGGATTAAGCGATACACTGGTAAAATTGGCGTGCCAATCAGGCTTGGCACGCTCTAATTAAAGCGAAATAAAACAAAAAACAAAAAAGGAGTTTGTTGATGTTCCAAAACTTTGAAGAGGCATTGAAATACGTACGGGAAAACGACATCCGTATGATCGACCTGAAATGGGGTGATTTGTTTGGCAGATGGCACCACGTGTCCGTGTCGGCAGATTCCTTCACCCCTCAGATGATGCGTGATGGAATTGGATTTGATGGTTCTTCAGTCGGATATAAGCCCGTCACCTCAGGCGATATGATCCTCATACCTGACTTGTCAACTGGTTTTATAGATCCATTTTTCAAGCGTCCAACACTTTCATTCCTGGCCGATATTTTTGAGGCTGATACTAAAGCCGGCTTCGACTTTGATCCCCGCCAGATCGTCGCCAAAGCTGAGGCTTACCTGAAAAAAACAGGCGTCGCTGACCGGTCAGTCTGGGGTCCTGAATATGAATTCTACATAATTGACGAAGTCAGTTACGAGAATCGCCTGAATGCAAGCTCGTATTCGCTTGTATCTTACGAATCCGATTGGATGGAGAATCCCTCCACCAATGGCTACCTGGTTTCCAACCATAAAGGCTACCATCAAATTGCGCCTGGCGATCAAAACCAGGACTTGCGCAATGAGATTTCACTGTTGATGGAAGATTTCGGTTACAAAGTCAAGTATCACCACCACGAGGCTGGCGGTCCCGGACACGGCGAGATTGAACCGCCCCTTCAGGATATTTTCAAATCAACCGATGGCTCCCTTATGGTCAAGTACCTGGCAAAAAACCTGGCTTACGGAGAGGGAAAGACCATCACCTTCATGCCCAAACCTTACTTTGGTGCGGCAGGCAGTGGTATGCACTTTCATCAATTTTTGGTAAAAGATGACAAAAACGTTTTCTATGACGCGAAAGGTTATGCCAACCTGAGCGAGACAGCTTTGTATTACGTGGGCGGAATTCTCGACCACGCGGCAGCGCTTTGCGCTCTCACCAACCCTTCAACCAATTCCTTTAAGCGGCTTGCTCCAGGCTTCGAAGCGCCGACCAGTTGCTTCTTTGGAAAAGGTGATCGCAACGCGGCGGTTCGTGCCCCCAAATATGCCACAGATCCAAGCGAAGTCCGTGTCGAGTACCGGACGCCGGATGGCACCTGCAACCCGTACCTCGCAATCCCCGCCATGCTCCTGGCTGGATTGGATGGCATCGCCCGAAAAGTGGACCCACGCACCAGTGGTTATGGACCTTTTGATGATGACGTACTTGCCTGGCCTGAAGCGAAACAAAAGCAGATCAGGAAGGTTCCTTTCTCACTCAATGAAGCCCTGGTCGCCCTTGAAAACGATCACGATTTTCTGACAAACTCAGGAGTATTCTCCAACGACTTTATCAGTTTTTGGGTGAAAGCTCTGCGCAAAGAAGCCACAGACATCCTCACGCGCCCGATTCCGATTGAGATCGAGCGTTACCTGGATTGTTAATCTACCCCAAGACTATAAAAGCACCTGCAACGGTCAGGTGCTTTTTTCATTTCTCTTGACATTTTGACAAATTCGTCTTGAAAAACCT
>DAISYV010000024.1:0-22251 GCA_036825115.1 Anaerolineaceae bacterium
ACACCCACACCGCCAGCGACAACTGAAACACCCACACCGCCAGCGACAACTGAAACACCTGTGCTGCCAACGCTTAGCAGACCTGAGATTCTGGATTTTTAACAATATGAACGAGATTGAATCATTTAATCGCTTCATTGTTGACCACACATACTTAGGACGATCATCTTTTAGGAGTGAAGTTGTTTCTCCCTAGAGTCAAAGACCGCTTGCTGTTAGGCTCAGAAGCCTATTTCTTCACTGAGCATCCTGCTGCCAGGGGTATGCCCTATGGACAAACCGGACGTAAAGCCACCGTATTCCAGCTCCAGGACGAAGAAGGGCAAAAACGAGCTCTCAAGGTTTTCCAGGCAAAGTATCGTACCGAGGAGAACCTGGAGAAAACCAGCGACTTGTTGAGGTACGCTTCAATGCCCGGTCTGGCAACCTGTGAGAGATTTGTGATCTCAAAACAGCAATTTCCTTCCCTTATCCAACAGAACAAAGACTTAAATTTTTCTGTTTTGATGCCGTGGGTGGAGGGTACTACCTGGCAGGACATTATTCTGAACAAAGTTTCATTGGATCAGGACACATGTTATGAGCTAGCCTCAAATTTGAACATGGTTTTGGCGTCGATGGAAGCGCATGGCATGGCACATTGCGACCTGTCGGGACCTAATATCATTTTGCGCCCAAAGGATCTGAATGATGATGACGAGGATTTGGTTTCCTTAATCGACCTGGAAGAAATGTACGCCCCCAAGCTAAAGCGTCCCAAAACGGTGCCAGCCGGCTCAGCTGGCTACGCACACGCCAGCATCCAATCTGGCGTTTGGTCCGCGGACGCGGACCGCTTTGCCGGCTCAGTTCTCCTCGCCAATATGCTCACCTGGAGCGACTCCAGTGTGGTGCAAGCGGCGTTTGGCGAGCAGTATTTTGCCCCAAGTGAAATGCACCTGGACTGCCCGCGATACCAAACCCTGGCGGGAAGTCTTGAGAAACAGTGGGGCAAAAACACCTCCGAGTTATTCTCAACTGCCTGGCACTCTAAAGCTCTGGGTGATTGCCCCACATTCACCGATTGGGCTGACGCCCTTGCCGTGGAAATCCCTGAAGTTCCGCTTGAACCCGCAGTCGAGCCAGAGCCCCAACCCACAGAGCCTGTCCTTCCTCCTGTGACAGGTTTTACCTTACCGCCGAGGCCAAACGGACCGATTGTGATCAACACCGGTTCTCCGGTCAAGGGCTTCAAATCTTTGTTTCCCACGACATCACCCGTTTCCACCAATACAAGCTCAACCTTGCCTGAATGGGTGGAAGAACCCAGTCCAGTTCCTGCTCACATACCAACCCCTGCTTCTTCGACATCCAAATCAAAATTCAAAGAAATAGAGCGCCTTTCGAAGTGGCATGAGGCAGCTCAGCCAGGTGGCAAGTTGGCTGATGACAAGTTACCCCCATCAGCTCAAAAAGCAGAAAAGAAGCCGGTTGAAAAAACAAAAACCGCTTTCACTACAGAAAAGATTGCAATATACATAATTATTCTGCTTGCGCTCTGTATCATAATCTCGATTATCGCGTCTTATTCATGATCTGGCCCTGCTTAACTCAATCATTCTCCCTACGCCAGACCAATACTGCTGGATGATCCGCGAATAAACAACAAATAATTTTCTCCCAATTTACGCTCCGGGCAGGATCTACGCACATTCTGATATTGCTTGAATAGAGAGCTGGCAACCAAACTGTTTGGGTCAGCATAGTTGACTGTATTACCGGCCCAGGATACAGACAGCAGGTTTAATTGTAGGATACGAGGACTAATCAGAAAAAGACGAAACCGAAGAAATAGGCGGCTACAATTCCACGATCTGAGAAAGATAACGTTCACGCAGGGTGTCGATCGGTTGGCGGGAGTTGGTTTCGGGATCCCAAAAATACCAGATCCTCCAGCCGTTGGCTGGTCCATTACGCAGGGC
Source organism: Anaerolineaceae bacterium (assembly GCA_036825115.1). Lineage (GTDB taxonomy): Bacteria > Chloroflexota > Anaerolineae > Anaerolineales > Anaerolineaceae > Mesolinea. The sequence goes on from DAISYV010000024.1 coordinate 1,962, forward strand.
GCGTGCCACGGCATGGATTGAGCCGCGATGCCCATTGAGCACCACCGACCCATCCGCCTGGACGGTAGCCTTCTGCTGACCTTCGGCGCCAAAGAAGAGCGCGTCGCCCGGTTTGACGAAACCCTGCTCAACCAGCGTACCGAAGGGCACGCGCTGACGCTTACGCGGATCGGGCGTAAGGAAAATTGGGGTATTAAACTCGAGCTGCATGGCGGAATCGAGGCGTTTGCGCGCCACCCGGATGTAATTCGGTTCCAATTCGATGCCAACAAAGTGCCTCTGCAGCTTCTTAGCCATCGCACCGGTGGTGCCGGTGCCAAAGAAGGGATCCAGCACAACATCCCCGGGTTCGGTTGTGGCAAGCAGCACGCGGTATAGCAGCGCCTCGGGCTTTTGCGTCGGGTGGGCTTTTTTGCCGTCTTCTTTCAGGCGTTCCTTTCCGGTGCAAATTGGCAGGAACCAATCTGAGCGCATCTGCAGGTCATCATTTAAGGCCTTCATGGCGCGGTAGTTGAAGGTATATTTCGCGCCAGGCTCTTTTTGCGCCCAGAGGAGCGTCTCGTGGGCATTAGTGAAGCGCACACCGCGGAAGTTTGGCATAGGGTTGCTCTTGACCCACACGATGTCGTTGAGGATCCAATAGCCGAGGTCCTGCAGGATGCTGCCCACCCGGTAGATATTGTGATACGAACCGATCACCCAAAGCGTTCCGGTGGGTTTGAGCACGCGCCGGCACTCGCCTAGCCACTTGCGCGTGAAGTCATCGTAGGCTTGCAGGCTCTCAAATTTATCCCAGTCCTCCGTGACCCCGTCCACCTTGCTGACGTTCGGCCGCCAGAGATCGCCCTGCAGTTGCAGGTTATAGGGCGGATCGGCAAAGATCAGGTCCACTGAGTCTGCCGGCAGGGTTGGCAGCACCTCGATGCAGTTGCCTTCGATGATCGTGTCGATCCAGGGTAATAACGGGTTTTCGGTCATGGTGTCTCAATTGTACTCGTGAGAGAGTCAATTTGCGCAAGAGATGATCAACAAAGGTTACTTCTGGCTACGAATGTTCCGCTGTAAATAACGAAAAAAGTTTTCTGTCTTTTAAGAGGTCAATACGAGACCGCCTACATCAGTGAAACTGTTTGTTAATAGGCGCGATTCATCTCCAACAACCAGTCCAGTAAATAGACCTGATGGACCCCACTATGATTGGCATAAGCAGGTATATCGTCAAGCGTTAGAAGCACACGAGGAAAGTTATCAGAAATTCCACTAAAAGCCTCTAGTTCTCTCTTCAGCGTTTCTTCCGCCAGGACAGTAGTTGCCACCTGGTAGTAAATCAATTGGCCTTTCTCGCTGGCAACAAAATCCACCTCTCTATCACCCACTTTTCCAACATTCACCCTGAATTCTCTACGAAGAAGTTCGAGGTAAACAATATTTTCAATCTGGTGCCCCAAATCTGGAGAAGCAGGAGGCAGCAAATAATTTCTCAAGCCTGTATCAACGATGTAGTATTTTGACAGAGTCTTCAAAAGATTGCGCCCCTTAATGTCAAAACGGTCTGCTTTATAGAAAATAAAGCTTTCGGTCAGGGCTTTTAGATACTTGTCAACTGTGTTAACAGATACTTTCCGCCCAGAAGCATTGATTCCGTCGGAGATCCTTTTTGCTGAAATCGGGCTGCCGATACTGCTACTTAAAAATCTGATGATGTCTTCCAATAGCGTAATATCTGCAATTCCCTCGCGTGAAGCTACATCTTTGATTAGTATGGTGCTGTAAATTCCTTCAATATAGGTTCTGAAGGTGGTCTCTGACTCTTCAAGCTGGGTTAAAAACGGAAAAGAACCGAAATGTAGATAACGGTTGAATTTTTCGCGCACAGACTCGGACAATGCGCTAGAAGTAACAAACTCTTTAAAGGACAAAGGCAGCATTTCAATCAGAACATATCTACCAGAAAGTAACGTTGCCAACTCTCCGGAAAGTAGATTAGCATTGGAACCTGTAATATAAAGGTCTACGTTTTCTTTGACATACAGGCTGTCGACAGCCTTTTCAAAATTCAGACATTGCTGAATCTCATCTAAAAATACATAGGTCATCCCTGAATTTATTAACCTTTTTGCAATATAGTTGTGAAGTTCTCGATAATCGAGGAGGCTTTCAAATGCCAGATCTTCCAGGTTAATGTAGATAATCTGTTCTTGTTCTACCCCCTCAGCCAGAAGAAGGTCGATGTATTGCTGGAATAAGGTAGACTTTCCACAACGTCGCACACCCGTGACGACCTTGATTACTTGCTTGTCACGCCAGGCTTGCAATGCCTTTAGATAGATTGTGCGTTTTATCATCATTGTCCTCTCCTATATTATACAGATCACAAATAGTATTGTCAATCTTTTGACAATTATCCTGATTTGCCAGATTTTTGTCAATAATATGACATTATTTTGGCCATGGAAGGTTGAACAAGGATTCTTTTAGCCTTTCCGAAAGCTTTTGTTTATAATCTCCGTCAGGAGTACAAACCATGACCTCTCTCACACCTGCTTACCCCAAAGACTTCAGCTATTACCATCCGATCCACGTACGCTATGCTGACCTGGACACGCTGCTGCACGTCAACAACGTTGCCATCATGGAATATGTCGAAACCGCCCGCACCGGCTACTATCGCGCGACTGGCATCTGGGACGGCACGATGTCCGGCGGGTTTGGCATGGTAGTGGCTTCGGTGCACATCGACTACCTGGTTTCGATCCAATTTGATGATACAGTTCGCGTTGGCGTGCGCACTGCTCACATCGGCGGGAAAAGTTTGCGTTTCCAGTTCCAGGTGGAAAGCGCCGATGGCGAGACTGTTTTTGCGCGTGGGGAAGCCGTGATGGTCGCGTTCAACCATGCCGAAGGCAAATCACGCCGGGTCCCACAGGACTGGCGCGAAAAGTTAGCCGCGTTTGAACAAAACGAAGAATTCCTGGCATAAAGCCAGGCTTTCAATAAATTCGCAAGAGAGTGAAAATTTTAAGAATAGCCAGGAGCCATTAGCATGAACCAGGAACAACGACCCACTTTACCCACCATCGACACTTCGTACATGATTGACTTTCTGACCAAGCTGCTCAACACTCCCAGCCCGACCGGTTTTTCGAGCAAGGCGATCGCGCTGGTGGAGAAAGAACTGGCTGCCTTCCCGGAAGTCCGCACCGAATGGACGCGCAAAGGCTCGCTGCTGGCATTCCTGCCAGGAGAAAACGGACCCGAAGCCCCAATCACGCGCGGGCTGACCGCCCATGTGGATACCCTCGGCGGGATGGTGCGCGAGATCAAAGCCAGCGGCAGGCTGGAACTGACCAGCGTGGGCGGCTTCGCCTGGGGGAGCGTGGAAGGGGAAAATTGCCTGGTTCACACCCGCGAAAATGGCACGTTCCGCGGCAGCCTCCTGCCCCACAAAGCCTCGGTGCACGTTTACGATAACGTACGCGACGATAAGCGCGATGCCGCCAGCATGGAAGTACGACTCGACGCGCGTGTTTCAAACGCTGATGAAGTGCGCGCGCTCGGCATCGAAGTGGGCGATTTTGTCTCCTTTGACCCGCGGGTGGAGGTTGTCAACGGCTTCATCAAATCGCGCCACCTGGACGATAAAGCGGCTGTGGCTAACCTGCTGGCTGCTATTAAAGCCCTGCACGACCACGACCTGAAGCCACGCGAAAGCACCTGTTTCCTCTTCAGCAATTTCGAGGAGGTTGGGATTGGAGGAAGCAGCGACTTCCCGTTAAGCCTGGAAGAACTGGTGGCGGTCGATATGGCTGCCATTGGGGAAGGGCAGGCTTCGGATGAATATCACGCCAGTATTTGCGTCAAGGATGGCGGCGGACCGTATCACCACGAGCTTTCCAACAAACTGCGCGACCTGGCAGCGGCTTACGACATCCCGGTGAAGGTGGATATATATCTGCACTATAGCTCGGATGGCAAGGCTTACTGGCGCGCCGGAGGGCATGCCGCGGTAGCCCTGATCGGTCCGGGCGTGGATAGTTCCCACCACTACGAACGCACCCACACAGACGCGCTGGTGGATACCACCAGGTGGATTTTGGCTTATCTGTTGTCGTGATTTGGCGGTCAGATGTCACAATTGTCGGCAGGTTATGCCCTCAATAATCTAAACTTCTGATGTCAGGTTGAACTGCGCAACCTGACCTACGACTCACTCCGACACATATCGATTTGGCGGATTGAGGGCACGATACGCTCAACAATCACATCATTCACGGTGCTTTCTATCCGCCATGCGTAGTTGATAAGAGTGTGAATGCTGTGGTAGATTTCAAGCAAATTAAGAAAAGGTTTTAAAGTTTTACTTCTGTACGACCGGTCAGTTTATTCTGTACCCAGCAGATCACCTGGTCCACATGTTGGGAGGTGGAGACCAGGTCCAGGTTGTCCGTGTTAATGATCAGCACCGGGCACTGGTCGAAGGCGTTCATCCATTCTTCATACAGTTCATTCAGGCGGGTCAGGTACTCGCGTGAGATTCCGGCTTCATAATCCCGACCCCGTTTAGCGATACGCTGCTGCAGGGTATCGACTGAGGCGCGCAAATATACCATCAGGTTCGGCGGCGGCAAAAGCGCGGCCAGGATGTGATAGAGATCCTGGTAGACAGAATAATCCCGCAGGCTCAGATCGCCCTGCAAATAGAGGTTGCGCGCGAAAATTTCAGCATCTTCGTACACGCTGCGGTCCTGAACCACGGACCCTTCTGCCAGGAGCAGTTGTTTGTGAATTTTGAGTCTTTGAGTGAGAAAATAGACCTGTGAATGATAGGACCAGCGTTTCATATCTTCATAAAAGTCTGCCAGGTAAGGATTCTCCTGATGGGGTTCGTAAAATGGCGTAAAACCCAATCGCTTACTGAGGATCTGCACGAGCGTAGTCTTGCCTGAGCCTATATTTCCTGCAATGACGATAAATTTTTCCATGAGATGTCCTCAACGCTTCCTGTTGTCAGACCAAGGCCTGGCGATTTGTTCTCTCGTTAAAAGCAGAGTCGGAACTAATTATAAACAAGTGTGTTTTATATGTTGAATGTAAATTTGTTGTATAAAGCTAAGGGTTGTATTCACAATCAATTGGCTATATGATGAATTTAGGCTATCTTATAGGATCTATTCTAAAAAAGGAGTTACAAATGTTTGATTGGTTATGGGCAATTATCATAGGCGGCGTAGCTGGCTGGGTTGCAGACCTGGTAGTTCCGGGAGTGAAAGTTCGCATCCTCGGCGCAATTATTGCTGGTGTCCTAGGCGGTGTTCTGGGTAAATGGCTGTTTGGCTTTCTCAAACTACCACTTGACGGAGCATTATGGCCATTTATCGCTTCAGTGGTAGGCGCAATTATCCTTCTGTTGGTCTATCGCGCTATCGCGAAAAAGTAAAAATCTGTTCGTACTAGTTCAGAAGCCGGCGCATGCCGGCTTCTGTGTTTTAACGCTGACTAACTTGCTCCATTCCTCGATCAGGGTCCAAGCAAATCAGAAACTCCAGTGACGCCAAACTATCCTACAATCACCCTCCAAATGTAAATTTTAACAATGAACGAACAAGATTTGTTTTGTTATTAGGTGATTGAGGAAATTTACACTATAAGCTGCGTAGGGTGGCTTGGAGTTAGCAGAAATTGGAATTACGCACGTATTTGGAAGCCAACCCTCCGCCAGCATGGCAGAGGGTTGTGTTGGTGGGTTAGCAATTAGATTCTTCGCAAAAGAGGCTCAGAATGACAGGAAATATCCGATTGAGCATTGTAATCCGGCAAAAATAGAGTATCTTTGTTTGTCCTCCTGAACGCAGTGAAGGATCTGATCTGTAATAATTAGATTATTCGCAATAGAGGCTCAGATCGACAATTACTAAGTCCAGTTTCGCGAGTTCGACTGCGTTCAGGCCTAACAAAAAAAAGCCTGCCTCGTTTGGGGCAGACTTCTCCTGTTCAGAAAAGGATCACTTCAACATCAATGGCAGGTAGCTATTAAAGACATCCTGTACCACTTCATTGACCGTTATGGTTACAGTGGCAGCATCAGAGTAGAGTTCGCCATCAAAAGCTTTATAGGTAAAGGTGTCCTCACCGAAAAAGTCTGCATCGGGCAGATAGGTAAATGACCCGTCCGCAGCCAGTACCAGTGTGCCGTTGGCTACATCTGTTTCCAGCACAGCGGTCAGAGGACCGTCGTCAGTGTCATTGGCCAGGATGCCTTCAGCAGCTGCCACTACCAGCTCAACGTCTTCATCTGTAGTGTAGCTGTCAGCTACTGCCACAGGGGGCTCGCCATCCGAAATAGTGAAGAATACCGCAGTCGGGGGACCCCAAAAACCGCTGCCATCCGCGGATTCCAAAAAGAGCGTATGCTGACCACCACTCAAGCCGGCGGTGGAGAAGTTGAAGGTGCCGGAATAGATGGGGACAGGGGCGTTTACAGGGATAATCGTAGGGTTGGAGCCGCCAATCCAGGAAGGTTTGTCAATAGAATACTTTACCGAAATGATGTTTTGTGAAGGTATCCCGCCTTCATAACTGCTATAGAGCGTGTCATTGGAGGTGTAATTGACCAGCAGGTTCTCCCCCGGAAGCACCGGATTGGGTGATACTGAGAGGTTGGTCACCTCAGGACCATGTGTGAGGCGGTAAGGACGGCGCGCGATCTTGATCGCCCGCAGCAAGGCTTGCTGGTTGTCAGGGTTAATCTGATTTTCAAAAACGCTGCAGCTCTGGTGGAATGAATCGCCAACTTCGAAGCAGAATCCTGGCAGGCCTAATTCACCGTATGCCCAGTCGTCCGTTGAACCTTTGGTTGGGTAAAGCTCAGTCGATTTTTGGGGAGTATAGTCATTATAGTAGGCAAATTTGTAGCTCATCACCTTTAGGCTGGCATCATTGGGAGCCAGGTCTTCAGTGTAGCCCCATGGCCAGAGCACCAGCTCTGAGTAGCTATGCAGATCAATGAACATGCCGGTGGCATTCAACTCAGAAACCGGATCGTCCGGATCGGGACCTTTTTGGTCCGGGAAAATACTGCTTACATAACTAATGATCGCCTGAGTTTCGGGCTCTGAATTTGCTGATGGTCCGGAGTAAGTTTCACTACATGGGGAATAATTGTTTTGCCACGCATAAGGATAGTTGCGGTTAAGGTCGGCACCCCTGGAATTAGTGTTGCTGCAGTAGTTATTGTTGGTGTTTTTCCGCCAGAAAACGTTAAAATTGGCTTCATCCTTCACTCTTCCATCCGGATTAGTCAATATCACCAGGTGGACGCGGTTGTAATCCAGCAGCCACTTTACATCGGCATCGGTCTCATAGTTCGCGAGCAGGTATTCTGCCAGACGCAGGTTCAACTCCGGCGGCGCCCATTCGCGGGCGTGGATGCCGCTCATGAAGAACGCGTCCGATTTGGGTACTGAGGGGTTATTTTGGTTGCTTAACACCAGCACTTCCATATCCCAGCCATCATCTTGATCCTGGGTCTTTTCCCAGGAGTCGCCGATATCGAGCAATTCAACCAGATCCGGATAGGTTGCCGCCAGGGTATCGGCGGCAGCATAGATTTCGGATATCGTGCGGTAACAGGGATAGCCCGGGATACCCACGGTCTGACCCGCAAGCGGCTTGACATCCTGGTTGATCAAGTTGGTGTAAGGGCGGTCAACGGTCCAGGTAAAGCCTTCCACAGCCAGGGCGTCGCGCGTGATCTGGTTGCTAAAGATTTTTACCGTCTGTGTGTCCGAATCGACCTCAACCACGTCATAGCGGTTAACCAGGTCAGCCAATTGATCACGATTTTCATAGCGCACGATCAAAACCTGCTGTTCAGGCAAGGGATCGTCCGCCAGCACACCTTCCGATTGAATTAATGTTGTGAGTAAAAGCACCGCAACAAGCCCCAACAGACACAAACGCAATATTTTTTTGGACATTTTGTTTCCTTGAGAGTAGCGTTATGGAGTAAGTGTGCGGATATCCGGTGAGCCTTTGAGGGTGACCGAAACTAATGGAATTTTAACTTATAGCCGGGTTATTAACTTAAATCCCGGCATTCATTGCGATTTTTAATCTGGCTGCAGGCAATTCAATCAATCTGTTGAGGTGTTTTGCGGAGCGTGTCGAGGAGTTCCGCGCTTACCTGAACCTCATCAGCGATCAGGTCCTGCAAAGAGGTGCTCTTTAACTGATTGATAAACACCTCTTGGGTCTGGATCCAAAATTTACGAAGCGGGCAGGTCCCGGAGAATTGGCAGCAATTAGAGTCCTCCAGACAACCAACCAAGCGAATGGGTCCATCCACCGCGATCAGCACTTCGTAGACCGAGATCTCAGCGGGTGGTCTTGTTAGAGCGATGCCGCCGCGGGCGCCACGCCAGGTGGAGATAAGGCGGGCATTCACCAATTGGGTGTTTATGCGCGAAAGGAAAATGCGCGACATATTCATCTCTTCAGCAATAACATTGGACGGAGCCCTCTTACCAAAGCCCAACCGGGCAAGGTAGAGCATCGCCCTGAGCGCATAATCTGCTTGATTAGTAATTTGCAGCGACATAAATAATTCTCCTCCTCTCAGAATCACAAACTACTCGTGAATATTATCACAATTATGACAGAAGAGGTATGTTTTTTATCTTTTATGGTACTTTTTTGAAAAGCCACTGCTGTTGCCCGTCCGTCTCCACCCTCAGCCAAAGATAGTCCTCAGCCCAGAGGGCATTGCCAGCTTCTTTATGCTCACCCTCACTGGTCAGCACCCACACCTGAGAGTCCGACTTCCCCAAGCCTTCCTGCCAGGGCTGCACAAGCAGCGATGCCGATGGAACAGGCTCCCCTAAATTCTCAAATATAACCCAGCCAGTAAAGCCAGCTTGCTTCAAGATCAGGGCTTGTAACTTCGCGTCTGCCACCTTAAATCTGAGGCTGCCTGGTTGGAAGTCAAGCAATTCATCACCTGTCAGTCGTATTTGTGTGATATCTTCAGCGGCAAAGGAGCTCCAAAGCCGTTTTGATATTTGCCGGTCATCCGGGTCACAGCCCCACAGCACCTGACCAACTTTTACCTGCCGGGTTAATCCGAACAAACCTGAAAGCTGATCCTGCCGACAATCAGGAATAATCACAACTTCGATTTTCCGGTCAAAAGGGGGTAGCAAAGATTCGATTTGTTCACTCAAAATCGCAGGTTCCGACTCCCCGTTTACCAGGATGTAGTGCCCTGCAGGGTTGCGTAAAAGCAGCATGGGTGTGGCGGATTGCCCAAAGATAGTCACGCTTAGGCGTCCATCCGGCAGTGCCGCCACGCTCGCCCAAAGAGCCAGGCTAAGGCTGCCAAGCGCTATCAAAACAAAGCCGGGTTTTTTCAGAAATCCCAGCCACTGCCGCCATGGCAGCCCGAGCACGAGGATTGCCAAAACCAGGTAAGCCAGCATCACCCAGGCAAAATCCAATTTTGGAACCTGCAGCCTATGCGGAAAGTTGCTGGCAAGCCAAAACACCATCCGATTGGTATAGGCGGCAAATGGCCAGGCGATCCATGCCAGCATTCTGCCCAGCGGAAGGCTGATTAGACCGACTGTCATCGCGACCAAGCCGAGGATCATGACCAGTGGTTGAGCGGGTAAGATAAGCGGGTTGGCAATCAGGAAAACCCACGAGAAGCTTCTGAAGTGATAGAGCAGCAAGGGCAGCACTGACAGCTGTGCCACCAGCGTAACCAGCAGGAAATCACCAACCCAAACGCTGAATCGCGCACTGAATTCCTCGCCAAAACGCGTGTTCATCCAGAGAGTCAGCCTGGCACGCAAAGGCGACATCAGCAGCGCCAATCCAAGCGTCGCCATCGCCGAAAGTTGAAAACCAACATCCCAGGGAAGATGCGGATTGATGAGCATCATCAACAAAACGCTTATCCCCAGGTTGTTGAGGCTGTTACCCCTGCGCGCGATGGAGGAAGCGATAACAGTAAACGCGCCCATGAAAGCCGCGCGCAGCACGGAGGCTTCCGCCCCAACCAGAATGGTGTAGAGCAGCAACACAATGATGGTGAGCAAACTACCCTTCTGAGCCCCGAGGCGGCGTGTGAACACGTGCGCCACTATCCCAGCCAACACCGCCATGTTGAAGCCTGAAATCGCGATGATGTGGCTGGTGCCGGTGATGGAATACGCTTCGCGAGCCAGCGGAGAAATCTGGCTCTCATCCCCCAGTAAAATTCCGCGCAGCAAGGCGTTTTCGGGAGCAGGAAATATTCTGTCTATCACCCTGGCGCCTCTGTCGCGCAAACCATACAACAATGCAAGCAGTGGGTTGCCCCCACCACTTTCCAGGAGACTCACCCGACCAAATTGACTGTAGGTGTAGATTCCTCGGTGTTCAAGATAATCGCGCCACGATCCCCCTGAACCTGCCGGAGGAGCGATCAGCTCACCAATCACCTCCAGTCGGTCGCCATACTTGAAGTCATAGCCCAGAGGAAGGGAAAGCATTACTTTCCCTTTAACTTCCTGTGTGCTGGCGCCTTTTTCCTCCAGCTTCTCGGCCGAGATGACATAGCGGACAGAGGATCCGGAAGATTCAGGGGGCTCCGTTACGGTTCCACTGAAACTGACGATTCCCTCACCAATGTAAGTATGAATGTCTGAAGCCGTATTTCCGGGAAGAGTAAATTGGTACAGCATAGCGGTCAGACAGCAGACCAACAACAGCATTGTTGCCGTAACTTTGCGCAGCGGTTTTTTACGCGGCAGGGCAAATAACAGCACCAGGCAGATCACTCCTCCCGCCAACCAATACTGCCAGTCAAATCCCAGCCACTCCGAAAAGAGCGAGCCTGCGATAGCCGCCAAACCCAGCCAGAAGAAGGGCATAAAAGCGGGTATGTGGACCTTGGTGTCCTTTACGGTAGGCTGATTGGCTGCTGTGCCTGTTGAGGCCGCATTTTGAGGTGACTGCTGCTGAGGCACACTGTTGAGCGTCATTGTCAGGGGAGTTCCTGCAATAGATTTAGAAGTGACTCAAGCGCTTTTTGTGCCAGCTGTTCTTTCACTTGCAGACGGCTACCTTCGAGCAGGAAGTGATACTGCCGGTCTACTTCGCCAATTGAAATGCCGCACCAGCACGTGCCGACCGGTTTGCTGGGCGTGGCGCCGCCCGGACCGGCAATGCAGCTGACCGCGAGACCTATATCAGTGTTGAAAGCCCTGCGCGCGCCCTGTGCCATCTGCTGCACAACCTCGGCGCTCACCGCGCCGTGCTGCTTGAGCGTGTCCCAGCTGACGCCCAGCAGGTTGACCTTGGCTGAGTAGGCGTAGGAGACGATGCCACCCATGAAGTATTCCGAAGAACCGGGCACGTTCGTCAGGCGGTGCCCAATCAGCCCGCCAGTGCAGCTTTCGGCCAGGGAAAGAGTCAGTTTCTTTTGAAAAAGGAGTTTTCCGATCTGTGTTTCAAGATCATCATTTTGCATCGTTTCCTCCATCACCACGGACTGTGGCTGTTGACTGTCGAGAACTTTCCAGACACCAATCAGGTCATGCTCGCGGATGTAAGCGGCAGATTCCGGACTGATCAGATCTTCCGCCGCCAGGCTCTCGGGACTCTCGCCTGTTTCGAGGCGCGCGCGGATCTCCCGCGAGGAAATATCTGGGATGGAAAGTTCTTCAAGATAGACCAGGTCAGCACCCTGGTCCTCCAGGAAGTCAAGATAGCCGAAGTTTGGCTCGAAGCCCTGCCGCGGGCTGATGACCAGCATGGCCGTCTCGAGCAGGCGATCCCACTCGAACCACTGCCCAAAGTTCGGCTCATCGCCGCTGAAGCTGTCCACGCCGATCAGAAAGGCGATCTTCAGACCCGGGTCAATCTGCTGACGCAGAGAGGTTAATGTTTCGGCAGTGAAGTTTGGGCGATTGGATTTTTGCGCAAGTTCTTCTTCCAGTCGGCTTACGCTTATCTTCAACTCTGGCTGCCCTAATTTTCTCTTGATTTCAGCTGCTGCCAGCTGGCTGAGGTCAAAGCGGTGTTCAAAGGTGAGCGGCAGGGAGCGCTTGACCATATCCTGAAGGTTGTGATGACGGAAGACTGGCATCAGCATCACTTCTGCCATCTGCCCGCCCCGGGCTTGCAGGGCGCGTACAGCACCCACGACCAGGCTGATATGCCCTGCATGGATTGGATCTGCTGAAGTTCCGAAGACCAGCAGGATGGGTCGTTTGTCTGTTTTCATGCCTGGTTTCCTGGGATTTGTATTTTTTCAATTGCCTCCAGCCAGAGGGCGCTGCTGGCATCGCTGGGCATACGCCAGCCTGCCCGCGGGGAGAGGCTGATCTCGAGCAGTTGCGGCCCGTCCGGACTGGCGGAGCGTTTGAATTGCTGGCTGAAGAAACGCCGGTAGAAGGTTTTGAGCGTGGTCAGAATTTGCGCTGAGGTGTAATCATCCTGAAAACACTCCAGGGCAAACCCAAAGACTTCCTCGGGGGTCATTTGCCTGCTGATGGCATAAAAGAGAAAAAAGTCGTGCAGTTCGTAAGGTCCGAGAACCTCTTCTGTTTTCTGGGAGGTTTCGCCGGTTTCGTCCAACGGCAGCAATTCCGGTGAGATGGGAGCCTGCGCGATCTTTTGGGCGATGGTTTCGCCCGCCTGCCCGAAAAGGAACCCTCCAGCCCACACCAGCAGTCGCAAAAGCAGGGTCTTTGGCAGCCCGCAATTGACGTTATACATGCTCATATGGTCGCCGTTGAAGGTGCTCCAGCCGAGGGCAATCTCGGAAAGGTCTCCCGTGCCCACCACCAGCGCGTTTTGCTGGTTGGCAAGGTCCATCAGGATCTGGGTGCGCTCGCGTGCCTGGGCATTCTCGAAGGTCACGTCGTGCAGCCCCTGGGGATGGCCAATATCTTCCAGGTGTGCCAGAAGAGAGGGACCGATCGGGATTATGCGCTGCGTTACGCCTGCCAAATCCGCCAGCGAAGTTGATCGTTCGCGCGAGGAGTGGCTGCTGCCCGGACCGGGCATTTGGATTGCCAGAATGTCCTTGCGGTCCAGACCCAGGCGGTCAAACGCGTGGCAGCAGACCAGCAACGCCTGGCTCGAGTCCGCCCCGCCGCTCAACCCCAGGATAACTTTATGTTGGTGCGTATGCATCAAGCGCCTCATCAACCCTGAAGACTGGATCTCCAGCAGCCGCGCGAATTGCTTTTCGGGCTCCTGGTTATTGATAAAAGGATGTCGAACTGGCTGGATACTCCCGCTGACAGTTGGTTTCACTGGCGATGAATGGGATGAGGATTGATCGCAGACAGCCTGGATGATCTGGGTTTCGAAGGTAAGTTCCGTTGCTGCAGCCAGGCAGTGACCGTTCTGCCAAATTTCGGCTTTTCCGGAGAAGACCTGGTCGGTGGTGGACTCACTGGCGCCGGCGGAACAAATCACCGCAATTCCCCGCCTGGCAGCGGGGTCGAAAGCCGTCTGCAGGATATCCCCAGCCGGGGCGAGGGCAGGCAGATTGATCAGGTTGATCAGCAAGTCAGCTCCCGCTGCGCCTGGCGGCTGATGACCGAGCAGAATTTCCACCTGTCCGAGTCGGAACGGGTGGCTGGCGTTCAGTGGTAGCGACTTGCCTCCCAATTTCAATTGAGGTTGCGCTGGCAGGCGCACTGAGGGGCTTAGAGCCGGGCTATCCGGCCAGGGGGCAAGCATCAGCGCCTCCACCTGTCCAGCACTGAGCAGCGCCACTACCTCAAAGACCTCATCCCCGACCCCCAGGGGAAGCCCCAGCAGCACTTTGCTGGCAGTGCCGGCGGTCAGAGGTACCAATTCAATCAAGGCCTGCAGTGCCGCGGCTTGCAGCAGTTTCTGACGGAACAGATCCCCGCAGCTTGCCCCGGTCAGGCACAAACGGGGGAAGATGACCCAATCCGGATTGCTCGCTTTGAGACCTCCCAGGGCGTTTTGGATTTGCGCGGTGTTGAAAACTACATCCGCCACGCGCACTTCCGGAACCACCACTGCCAGGCGTAATTTTGAACCCGTTGAAGCTGCTTCGTTTTGCATATTGAAACTCTGACCTAATCATAACAAGTTTTTGGTAAGTAGCTGATAAAATTATCTTGTTCTAACAATCTGCTGGGGAGGCACTTATGAAACTGTTTTTGCGTTCCGTCCAGTTGCTGCTGATCTTTGTTTTGATCAGTTTTATCGGCATCACCCCTGCTTCCTCAGCCATAGAATCCAATCTTCCTTCTCCCTATGATTGCTACCGGTCTTACGATAATATCAACGCCCGGCTGGAAGAACTGACAGATCTCTACCCTGATCTGGCTCGTTTGAAAACTATTGGTCAAAGTTTTGAGGGGCGTCCTATCCAGGTGCTTCAGCTCGGCAGAGATGTCGAAACCAACACCAAGCCTCGCCTCGTGCTCGTCAGTGGACTGCAGGCGAACGCGCTGGCTCCAGTGGAACTTAACCTCCTCTTTGCTGAACTCCTTCTGGAATCGTACGGGGAGGTTGCCAACGCCAACTGGCTGCTGGAAGAGACTGAGATCCACTTGATTCTGGTTGCCAATCCAGATGGACGGCTGATTGCTGAGCAGGAGGCACTTGAGGGCGAAACTCCAACCTGGACGAAGAACCGGAATGTTTACGAATGTAGCAATGAAAATGGAGGCGTGTCACTCGGTCTGAACTTTAGTTATGAGTGGGCAGCTGAAATAACAGATCCCTGTGCAGCCAACTATCCTGGTCCATTTGAAGCTTCCGAGCCTGAAACCCTGGCGATAGAGGCTTATCTGGGACAAATCCTGGAGCAAAATACCGGGATGTCTTTGGTCATCGATCTGCAAAATGAAGGCGACTGGATGATCACACCTTTCCTTTACAATCCAACCGCGGAAAATCCATTTGATAATGAGCTTTTAATGCTTGCAAAAAAGCTTGCTTACGATAGCCAGGCAATGCCTAGCCAAGGCATGCCCTACAATCGCATCCTGACAGGCACTTTAACCGACTTCGCCTTTGGTGAGCTCGATGCTCCTTCATTGCGCTTTAATTTGGGCCCGGCTGAAGCTGGCGGTGACGTCACCAGATGCTGGTATTTCGATGACTATTTGAAGGCAGATGGATTGGATGCTCTCACCCGGGCTGCTATGCTGGCAGCAGCGCCATTAACCCAGGCGCAAGGACCGGAAATTACTTTCAGTAACATAGAAAATAACCTCTTTTCGACCCATATCGTGGGTCGGGCTGATGATATGAATTCCTACAAGCCTCCACTCGAACAGGATGAATACAGCGCAGTGCATCATGTCGCTTTCTCACTGGATACACCCCCGTGGCAGCAAGATGCCACTCTCAATTTGGTTGATTGGTCTCAACCAGTATCTAGTACACCTTATTTGATGGACTTCGAGCAGATCTTCCATTTTGGGGAACTGACACCAGGCAAGCACACGGTTTACTTCCAGGCATGGGATACAGATGTTTTTGGGGAAGATGGTCAGGCTGGCATGATCAATGCCATTGAGATCACTGCTATTGATCTCAATATGCCGTTTTTAACCTTTGTTCCGCTCTTAATCCGTTAAGTCTTTTAAAGGATTTAATTCCTTTCATTATTAATAGGTATTTAAGTAGTAATAAGTAATAGGGGCTGTTGAAAGTGGGGATAAGGGCAAAAGTCGGACTGAAATTGCCGTCCTGGACGAAGCAAAGACTCCAAATTTTCTTTCCACAGGTGACTGTGGATAAGTCTCAATGTTTTGTCATTACTCAACAGGGCGAAAAGGGCGGAAATAAGCTTCCGATTCTCATCCACAGTCAATTCAAATTCATCCCCTGAGTTTCAAGGTTTTAGTCCGGTTTATTCACAGTTCCCGGCTGGATATCCACAGCTAGGAGGCTGTTTATCCACAGGTTATTCACAAACCGTAATTCTGACGGTAGTCTCTGAGGATGTTATCGCCGGCGTCGATGAAGCGATCCAGGGCTTGAAGCAGGTCGTCTTTACGCTCAGGAACAAAATCAAGCGCGGACAGGAACTGCAGCCAGAGTTCCTGTTGGGCGGGCTCATCTGCCAGCACCAGGTCTGCCTGACACCAGGTCTCCAGCATCGGCCAGAGCACGGCGTGCAGCGCGTCACCCTCTGCCAGGGCATCACAGCAGTTGAGGAAGTAGCCCTTGCGATGGGACGAAATATTTGGCGGGCAGTTAGGCATGGCGCTGGCGCTACGCAAGGCAAACTCCCAGGCTGGGCGCCAATCGCGGTAGAGATCCATGCTTATCTTGTCATTGCCAATCAGCCTGGCAAGCTCCCCCGAAAGAGAGGCTCGACCGAGCGCCTGAGCCCTTTCGGGGAAGGCGATCATAAATCGGCGGATAGTCAGGGCAGGTCCGTTCAGGGCAGCAATCGTGTTGGCGGCTGCGCCAGTGGTCTTGAAATAGAGGTCCATCCACTCCTGGAATCTGATCTCCTGCTCATCATTGAGGTCGAACCATTGCTGGCGCGCTTTCTCATTGAATTTTTGGGCACGGGCATGGATGTTTTCAGGGGTGTCGAATTGGGAGCTTACGCCAGCCTGGATGAACTCGAGCCAGTGATCTGTGTCGTGGAGGATATTGCCGTGATTGCAGAGCGAAAAGCCGATCCAGGGGTTTTGCCGCAGGCGGCGGTGGTAGGTGTAGTAGGACTGGTGGTGGTGCTCGATATCAAACGAGACCTCATAGGTCACCCGCAGCACCTCGCGCGATTGGGCAGGATCTTCCTTGTGGACAAAGACCATGTCTATGTCGGTCGTGCCGCCCAACAGGGGTTCTTCGCTGGTGACGGATCCGGTCAGGTAAACCGCAACGATATCGTTCGGCTGACGCAGCCGTTTTGCTACGTGATCACGTGCGGTTTTGGTGAGCATTTCCGTGTTGATACGCATAAGAACTCCTTAATCGGTCAGAGGCAGGCTTTCCTGGTAGGGCACGAGCTGCAGAGCCTGGCAAATGCGGTTGATCATGTACTGCAGTGCCTGTGGATCGGCAATGAAATCAAGGTCGTCGGTGTCGATGGCAAGCAAACGCTGCTGCCATTTTGGCAAGCTGATGAAATCCTCATAGGCAACGGCGAGTTCCTCAATGTAAGCCCGTTCCATACTGCGTTCATAAGGGCGGTCGCGGTGGGCAATGCGGTGCATCAGAGTGTCGGTATTGGCGCGCAAAAAGACCAATAGGTCAGGTTGCGGGATCTTATCCGCCAGGGCAAAGTGCACTTTATGATAAATATCGAGCTCATCACCGCCCAGGTTGATGCCGGCAAAGAGGGCGTCTTTATCAAAGGTGTAATCCGAGACAAGATTCCTACCTGCTGCCAGGGTGGATGGAATCACCTGGTGTTGATGGGTATAGCGGCTCATCAGGAAGAAAATTTGGGTTTGGAAGGCATAGCGCTGCCGGTCGGCATAAAAACTACCAAGAAAAGGATTTTCTTCAAAGACTTCCAGCAGCAGGTCAGCCTCAAAGGCTTCATGAATTAGACGCGCAAGGGTGGTTTTTCCGACACCAATAACACCTTCGATAGCTATATACACAAGCGTTCACTCCGGCTATTTGAGATGACTAAAACTATACCACAAAGGTCTTTCAAGGCTAACAGGCAGGTGCGTTTGAGCCCTTAAGCTGCTCGTGCAGCAGGCGCGAGGCTTCGATGAACTCAGGCAGATAGCGCATGGCATCAGTGCGCGGACGGGGTAAATGGATGGGCAGGTCCATGATCACACGCGCCGGACGGCTGGTGAGCACCAGCACACGATCTGCCAGGAAGATGGCTTCGGATATGGAATGGGTCACCATCAGGACGGTCTTGCGCCGCTCATTCCAGATGCGCAGGAGTTCGTCACCCATGCGTTCCCGGGTCAGTGCGTCCAGTTGACCAAAGGGCTCATCCAGCAGAAGGATCTCCGGGTCCTGCACCAGGCAGCGGGCGATCGATACCCGCTGAGCCATCCCGCCAGAAAGTTCATGGGGATAAGACTTTTCGAACCCTTCCAACCCCACCAGGCGGATCATCTCCTGTGTCAGGCTGGCAATTTCTTCAGTCGGACGGTGCTCAAGCTCGAGCGGGAGGCTGATATTATCCTTGAGCCTCCTCCAGGGGAGCAGATTCGGCTTCTGGAACACCAGTCCGGTTTGTGCCTTGCCTGCAGTCCCGCCAGGAAACAGCACTTTTCCGCCTGTCGGCTGAATTAACCCAGCCACCGCGCGGAGAAGTGTGCTTTTTCCACCACCCGAGGGACCTACAATACACACGAAGGCGTTGCGCTCGATTGAGAAACTGATTTTGTCGAGTACTTCCAGGCATCCATCGCTGTCAACGAAGGTTACCTCGAGGTCGCTCACCTCCAGGGCGATCTCACTTTGTGAAGGCATCACTGAACGCCTCCCTGATTTCAATTTGCCTGGTCATTAAACCCAGGTTTAGCAGAACGGTTTGCATGTTTTCCCAACGTGTTACCTCAACCTCCGAGGAGTCGGGTTCGAGCTGCCAGATCTTGATCGATTCCAGCAAAACCTGCTTTTGGATGGGGTCATCTTCTGACAAATTTTCCACGTATTTCCGGCTGACTTCGTAAGCCATGTCCGGATCGGCGGCTGTGGCAGCCAGGGCTTCGTGTATGGCGCTGACCATTCCCTGCACCATTTCTGAACGCTCATTCAGTGATTTTTCGTTTGTCACCAGGCAGTTACCCACCAGTGAGAGATAGTCTGCCACTCTCAGAAGGTCAATTTCATAACCGCGGGCTCGCAGTTGCACGGGTTCATTTGCCAGGTAAACCACTACCGCGTCCACCTGTTCGGTGACCAGTGCTTCCACCTGTGTGAATCCGATCGACCGCAGTTCGTAATCGGCATCAGTCAAACCGGCATGGGCAGCCAGGGCCTCAAATCCGATGTAATTCGCGCCGTACAGTCCGGGCAGCCCAATCACCTTACCCCTCAGGTCAGATGGCTGGCTGATCTGGCTGGTTTTTAGCGAAGCTACTCCAACTGGATAATCTTTGTACCATTCTCTCACCGAAATCACAGGCA
Source organism: Anaerolineaceae bacterium (assembly GCA_036825115.1). Lineage (GTDB taxonomy): Bacteria > Chloroflexota > Anaerolineae > Anaerolineales > Anaerolineaceae > Mesolinea. The sequence goes on from DAISYV010000024.1 coordinate 21,066, forward strand.
AGCCCTGGGCACGGCTGAGCAGCACCTGCTCCCCAGAGGCAATCATAAACTGCTGGTTGTCCGAACCTACCAGCGCCACCATATCGGCTTCGTTGCCATAAGCCAGGCTAACTTCCAGCCCATATTTGGCAAAATGGCCTTTCTCAATTGCAACATAAAAAGGCGCGAACTGAACGTTGGGTATGTAGGTCAGGTTGAGGGTAACTTTCGTGACGGCTGGTTCTGGTGTGGCAGGAATGCAAGCGGTCAGTGCCAAACAAAGGACCAGTGCGAAGAATATCATCCGTTTCATTGTTTTCTCCTTATATTTCCTTGCGCCAGGTTTGCCAGGAAAGGACTCTGTTTTCGAGCAGCAGAACCAGTCCGTAAAGACCTGCTGCCAAAGCTACCAGGCAAATGACCGCAACGAAGACCAGCGCGGTGTCATATTGACCGCGCCCAACGTTGATCAGAAACCCAAGTCCGCGGTCTGAGGCAACCAGTTCGCCCACAATAGCGCCGATCACTGAAAGGCTCGCTCCAACGCGCAGACCGCCAAGGAACACCGGCAGAGCAGCCGGGATCTCGAGGTAGCGCAGCGTCTGGGCAGGGGTTGCCCGTAGAGAGCGCATCACTTCACGCAACTCAGGCGAAACATCCCTCAGCCCCACCAGCGTGTTAACCAGCACCGGGAAGAAGACTATCAGAGAGCAAATCAGAACCTTGCTGAGCAAACCCGGACCGAACCAAATAACCAACAGCGGCGCAATGGCAGCCATCGGGATGGACTGACTGCCCACCAGAAACGGTGAGAGCAAGCGCTCAGCCAATGGGGATTTGGAAAGTGCGTAGCCAAGGAGCGTGGCGGCACTGATGCCAAAGAGCAACCCCAACAGGATTTCCCCCAGAGTGGAAGAAAAGTGCCGCCAGAGCAGCCCAGTTTGGAGAACATCGAGGAATTTTTTGCCTACTTCGGCTGGACTGGGCAGAATAAAGCCGGGCAGATTCAGCACCGTGACCAACACTTGCCAGATCAGCAGGAAGAGTAATAAGGATAATAAGGACAGAAGCACCCGGTTTCTGCTCAGGCGCTGCCAGAATTCACTCTTTATTGCTGATGATGGAGTCTCTTTCATGGTTCGAGTTAACTGTTCCAGGTAGTGAGTATACGATATTTGACGATTTCCTTGTAGGTCAACGGTCTTCA
>DAISYV010000025.1:0-21944 GCA_036825115.1 Anaerolineaceae bacterium
CACACGGGGCGGTGGCGGAATAGGCAGACGCAACGGACTTAAAATCCGTCGGTGGTGACACTGTGTGGGTTCGACCCCCACCCGCCCTATAAGAGACCTTTACGGGTCTCTTTTTTTAAGTCATTCTGAGCCTCATTTGCGAAGAATCTAATCAGTAAAGGATAAGATCCTTCGCTGGCGCTCAGGTTGACTGACTTATCGCTCATAAAACAAACAAGCCTCTCAGGATAACAATCAAAGTCCATGGTGAACCTCTTTCACGTGGGAATTCAGCATTATTTTTCAGATCCCTGGTTGTTCCTTCTGTTTGGTTTCCAGTATAATTTGAAAATCCACAAAAATTGCGAGGTAATTATGGCGCTGATACTCGAAGTGCGCGATCTGGTCAAAAAGTATGGTGATTTCACGGCTGTCAATGGGATATCCTTCAGCGTGGACGAAGGCGAGATCTTCAGCCTGCTGGGCCCCAACGGCGCGGGCAAAACCACCACCATCTCGGTCATCTCCACCCTTTTTACCCCCACCAGCGGCAATGCCAGCGTCTGCGGTTTTTCCGTCCTCACGGACCCGATGGCGGTCAAAGGCTGCATCGGCGTGGTGCCGCAGGAGCTGGCGCTCTACGAGGACCTGACCGCCCTTGAGAATCTGCAATTTTGGGGGCAAATGTACGGACTGAGCGGCAAAGCGCTCGCGGACCGCATCGCCGAAGTTCTGGACCAGATAGGCCTGACAGACAAAGCCAAACAGCGCGTCAAGACCTATTCCGGCGGCATGAAAAGGCGCGTGAACATCGGCATCGGGTTATTACACAAACCCAAACTGCTCTTCATGGACGAGCCCACGGTCGGCATCGACCCTCAGTCGCGCCGGGCTATCCTCGATTCGGTCAAAGAGCTCAACCGCCAGGGCATGTCCATCCTCTACACCACCCACTACATGGAAGAAGCCCAGGAACTCTCCGACCGGGTTGGGATCATCGACCACGGCGAACTGATCGCCCTTGGCACCCAGGAAGAGCTCACCCGGCAGGTCGACGAAACCGACACACTGGTGCTGCACATAGCCGAAAATGAGGACCCGCAGCCCCTGGTGGACCGCCTGCAAATTCTCGAAGGCGTCCGCCGCGCTGACGCGATTGATCACGAGATTTCCATCATCACCCACTCGGCACAGGAGCTGATCGCTCCGGCAATCCGCACTGCCGAAGCGATGGGGATAAAAATCTACTCGATGGACATCCGCGAACCAAACCTCGAAGCGGTCTTTCTGCACCTGACCGGGCGCGCCCTGCGCGATTGAGAGGCAAACGATGCGAAAATTATTGATCATCGCGCTCAAAGACCTCAAACTGATTTTTCGCGACCCGGCAGCCCTGATCCTGATGCTGCTGGCGCCCTTCCTGATCACACTGGGCATGGGCTTGGTCACCGGGCGTTTTTCCGGAAATGCCACCTCGGGGATCAGCAGCATGACGGTGGCGATCGTCAACCAGGACGAAGGGGAACTGGGCAAGGCGCTGGAGGCGATGTTCACTTCCGAAGAGCTCGCCGACCTGGTCGAACCCACTTTCCCCACCACCCCGGATCAAGCCCACCGCTTGCTCGAAGCCGATGAGGCTTCAGCTGCCATCGTTATCCCGCCAGGTTTCAGCGCGTCCATCATTCCGGATGAACTCGGCAGCACCAGCGGGGAAGTGGTCCAGATCGCTTTCATCGCCAGCCCCAACGCGCCCACCAATGCCGGCATTCTACGCTCAATTTTGGACGCGTTCCTGACCCACGTGGAAGTCGGCAGGATCGGTGCTGAAGTGACTCTGAGCCAGCTCGCCCAAACCGGCAAGCTCACCCCAGAGCTGGCAGCCCGGCTGGGTGAGGATTTGGGCACCCAGCTCGCGCAGCAATCCGCGCAGGCGCAGCCCATCCGGCTGGAGAACACCACCGCCAGCGGGGCAGCAGTCAAATTTGACCTGCTGATGTACTTTGCCCCCGGCATGGCGTTAATGTTCCTGATGTTCGCGGTCACTTACGGCGGACGCTCGCTTTTACAGGAGAACCGCACAGGCACCCTGCCGCGTATGCTGCAGACCCCCACCACATCAGCACAGATCCTGGGGGGCAAGGTGCTGGGCATTTTCCTGACCGCTGTCGCCCAGCTTACCATCCTGATTGGCGGCACCAGCTTATTATTCAGCCTGGACTGGGGGGAGCCCCTGGGTGTACTTTTGCTGATCCTGGCAGCGGCTTTTGCTGCCAGCGGCTGGGGTTCGTTTATTGCTACCCTCTTCAAGACCCCCGCGCAGGTTGCCAACTTCGGCTCGATCATCATGCTGGTTTTTGGTTTGTTGGGGGGCAGCTTTTTCGATATGAGCCTGCTGCCGGGTTGGGTTTCTGCGCTCGGCAAGATCACGCCCAATGCCTGGGGCTTGCAGGGTTTTACCACCCTGGCAGGTGGCGGAACGCTAAGCAGCATCGGCGAGCCGCTCCTGGCTCTGGTGCTGATGGGGATCATCCTTTTTGCTGCGGCTTCCATCTGGATGCGCCGGCGCGGAATAGCGGGAAAGTGAGGGCTTCATGATGCAAAAGATGATTGCAATTATTCTCAAAGACCTGCGCATCCGTTTTGGCAACCCGGTGGAATGGCTCTTTTTCCTGATCCTGCCCATCTTTTTCAGCTTCATCATCGGCGGGGGCACCGGCGGAGCCATAGACAGCCGCGTGGGTTTTTATGTGGTCGACGAAGCCCAAACCAGCCTTTCCTCTAGCCTGATCGAGGCCTTGGACAAATCTACTGCGATCCGTCCTGTGCTCAAGGATAGGCAGGAAGCGCTGGAGGACCTGGATGAACGCGATGTCGCTGCTGTGCTGCTGCTGCCAGCCGGCTTGGATTGGGAAGACCTTGGCGAAGGTACGCAAAGCGTCGAACTGCGCCAGCTTCCCGGCAGCACCAACGCCCTCGTGGTGCAGCAGGGCGTGCAGGCTGCCATCGGAGAGGTGAGCAGCGCGGTTCAAATCGCCAGATTTAGTACCGATCAAGGCGAAGATTTGGTGGGCTTCGAGGGTGAAGCCGAACGCGGCGCCTGGTTCGCGCAAGCCCTTACTGCAGCCCAAACCGCGCTGCAATCCGCGCCCGACCGCGTGCAGGCATCGGTGGCGGACGTGCCCGACCCAATTGAATACGACCCGAACACCAACAGTTCCATCGGGCAGATGATCACCTGGGTGTTTATTCCGCTCATCGGGCTTTCCGCCATGCTGGCTTACGAGCGCCAGATTGGCACGCTGCGGCGTTTGCTCACCAGCCCCACCAGCCGGGCAGTCTACCTGGGCGGCACCATCATCGGAATGGTGCTCACCGCCCTGCTGCAGATGACCATCCTGGTGGCTTTTGGTAGATATGTGCTGCACGTCAACTGGGGCGATTCTGTTCTGGCGATCGCCATGATGCTGGTTTCTTCCTCGCTGGCAGCCGCGGCTCTGGGCACCATGCTTGGGACCATTGTTAAAACCGAATCGCAGGCCAACGGGCTGAGCATCATGGTTGGGATGGTGATGGCTATGCTGGGCGGCTGTTGGTATCCGCTGGAGCTGTTCCCGCAGGCAGTGCAGAATGCGGTGCGCGTGCTGCCCACCACCTGGACGATGCAGGGCATGCTGGATATCGCCCTGCGAGGGCAGGGTCCTGAGGGCGTGGTGTTGGAAATGCTGGTGCTGTTTGGCTTCGCGCTGGTCTTCTTCCTGGTGGGAGTCTGGCGGTTTAAGTACGAATAGGTAGGTTCAAATCCCTACCCTTTTCTCTTCACTGCCATCAGGGTAATGTCATCGAACTGCTCAACCCCTCCAGCAAATTGGTGAGCTTGATCGACCAGCAGGCTCAAGAGATCCGAACAAGCACCAGGGAATCCACGAACTAATTCTTCCAGGCGCTGCCCGCCGAAAGTGTTGTTTTCGTTATTCATGGTGTCTGTAATCCCGTCGGAAAAGGCCAACAGCATGTCCTCATTCTCCAAAAAGATCTCTCCGGATGTAAAAATGACATCCTTGAAGATCCCAATCGCTGGTCCGGTTGGTTTGAGCTCAATCAGTGATCCGTCCTTCCGAATTAAGAGCGGCGGTTCATTTCCACAATTGATATAGGTCAGCCTGCCTGTTTTGAGTTCAATCAATCCAATGAACAAGGTTGAAAACTTTGCTTCTTCATGTGTGTCCATGACGTAGTTGTTTGCACACGTGACTGCCTGCTTCAAGCGCTCAGCATTTGGGTCCAGCTGCGCATCACCAAGCGGAGCAAAGTTATCGGTTGTCGCAGCCGCGCGGATCAGGCTGCGGTACAAGGTCATAAAAAGCGCTGCGCCTATTCCCTTACCGCAGACGTCCCCTACATTGAAAACCAACCGTTCATCGGGGAGCAGCAGCGCATCATAATAATCTCCCGCGACCTCTCGCGCCGCCTTGAAATATGCCGCTACTTCCCAGCCCTCCATAGTGGGTAATTGGGTGGGAAGAAAGCTCAGTTGTATTTCTCTGGCAATTTCCATTTCCCGCTCAAGACCTTTCAAATAGAGCGTGCGCAGGTCGTGCAGACGCTTCTTTTCAAGGCTGGAGGAGACGCGTGCGTGCAAAAGGGTGGGCTCGAAGGGCTTTGGCAGGTAGTCTTCAGCCCCCATTTGAATTCCTTTCACCACACTCTTCAGATCATTACTTGCCGAGATAATCACCACAGGAATATCCCTGGTCGAGACTTCCGCTTTGAGTTGGCTGAGCACAGCATAGCCATCCATCACGGGCATCATGATATCCAGCAAGACCAAATCCGGAGCTGCAGCTCTTACCTTCTCAAGCGCTTCCTGCCCATTATTAGCGCTGGTGATCTCACAGTTCAACCCTTCAAGTTCCTGTTCAAGGTAATCCACATTGAAAGGTTCATCGTCCACAATCAGGATTTTGGAAAAGGTTTTCATGAGCTCACTCCAGATATTCCTGTATCTTCTTCAATAAAATGTCCTCGTCGATCGGTTTGGTGAGGTAGTCAGTGCACCCGGCTGCAATTGCTTTTTCGCGATCGCTTTTCATGGCGTTTGCTGATATTCCAATGATCGGCAGTGACTTAAACCGCTGACGAATTTGACGGGAAGCTTCATAACCGTCCATTACGGGCAGGGCAATATCCATCAATATCAGATCTGGCTTGCTTTTTTCAGTTACTGATATGCTCTCAGCCCCGTCTCTTGCTATGAGGAGCCGGTAGTTATCTTCCAGAAGCTGGGTTAGCAGGTCAATGTTTAGTTCGGTATCTTCAACGATCAGGATGGTTTTCATATTCACCTCCCCGTTGCCTTTAGCCCACACCTGATTGTTTCAGGATGGTGTAGGATTTGTAGCTCATTGGCACAACCAAACTAAAAGTAGAACCCTTTCCGGGTTCAGAAACGACACTGATATCGCCACCGAGCAGTCTTGCCAGGTTGCGGCTGATGCTTAGGCCAAGTCCGGTCCCGCCATACTGTCGGGTCGTGCTGTTATCCGCCTGTTGGAATTCCTTAAAAATTCGCGGCATGGCTTCCGGGCTGATCCCGATGCCAGTATCCTTCACATCGATGCGCAGTTGGTCTTCTCCCTCGCGGCTGGCTGATACCAGGATGTACCCCTCGGGGGTGAACTTGGCCGCGTTGCTCAGCAAGTTAAGCACAATTTGTCGGATCTTGTCCTGGTCTGAGAAGATCAGATCGAGATCCGGGGCGATCTGTTTTTCGAGTTTCACTTTGGGTTTGAGCATAGGTGTGGTTGTATTGATGCACAGATCAATCAGCGGGGCGATCCTGAAATTGGATGCCAAAACGTCCATTCGCCCGGCCTCGATCTTGGCAATATCCAGGGTGGTATTGATCAGCCCAAGCAAATGTTCTGCACTGACGAGCACCTTTTCCAGGTTTTCGATCTGCTTTTCTGGCAGCAGTCCTTCCGCTTTTCGGTGCACGATGCGGGTGAAACCAATAATGGCATTGAGCGGCGTGCGCAACTCGTGGCTCATATTCGCCAGGAAAGCGCTCTTGGCTTTGTTTGCTTTTTCTGCCTCAGCTCTCGCAAGCATGGCTTCGCTGTAAAGCTGCGCGTTGTGCATCACGGTCCCTACGTTGGTTGCAATAGTGCTCAAAAGATGCGCGTCTGCTTCTGTGAATAATCCTTCTTGTGTTGTGCTCTGCACACTGATCACGCCCATCGGTTTTCCGCTGACAAAGATTGGTACGCCCAGGTAAGATTGCGACTGCCTGCCGACTTGGGTTGCGCCAATTTCGATCCTTTTCTGACTCAGATCCTTGTTGATCAACAGCACCTTCCCGGATTCGATCACTTTGCTGGTAAACCCCTCTCCTATTTTGATCGGAGGCTGATTTTCGCCATAAACATATGGGAAATTGATCATCCCCGCTAATTCATCCACCACAGCCACGTAGGCAATATCCCCCTTGAAGACCGAAACAATTTGCTCTCCCACAAGTTGGATCAAGCCATTCACGTCAAGTTCTTTTACAAGCGCCGAACTGACAGCGTTCAGAGCTGCCAGCTCAGTTGCTCGCTGTTCAGTTTCACTGAGAAGCCGCTGAGTTTCATCAAACAGGCGGGCGCTTTCCAATGCCAGGCTCATGCTGTTTGCCAGGGTGGTGAGCAGCCGGAGGTCGTTGTCGGTAAAAGCATCGTGATATTCCACGTTTTGAAGGCTCACATAACCTGTGACAGTTGATCCAGAAATCAAAGGAACGAACATAACAGACATGGGCACTTCCGTTCCTCGCAGAACCTCACTGCTGGTTTGTTTCATTTTGTCGTCTGTAACATGGTTATCGAAATAAGGCTTGCCAGTATCAACCAAATATTGACGAATTTTGTCGTAAGGTCTGAGCGGTAGATTCTCGATGTAGGTCCCCTTTTCAAACGCATACCACAGCTTCTCCATCTGAATTTCCGGATCAAACGACCCGAGGATCACACATTGGGCATTGAATTTTTGGCGAACATTTTCGCCAACCAGCCGGTAGATCCCTTCGATGTCCAGATGATGCGAGAGACCTTCCTGCACACTGCCGATGATGGTGAGTTCCATCGCTCGCTGCTCCGTTTCCTTGAGCAGCCTTTGAGTCTCATCAAACAAACGCGCGTTTTCGATGGCTGTGCCGATCGTGGATGAAAGCGTTTGCAGGAAACGGGTGTGACCTTCATTAAATGCTTGTGGTTCGTACGAAGCCAGGAAAACAACTCCAATCGGGCGATCGTTAATGATGATCGGTACTCCCAGCCAGGATTGAGAATTTTTACCGGTACTTTGTTCCACTACTTCCGGGGGAAAATATGCCCCACTTGCGATCTCTTCCTCCAAAGTATTCAGCAGCAGCGGCTTGCCAGTTAGGATGACCTTAGAAGTTAATCCGACACCCAAAGGGAATGGCTCCACATTTTCAAGCAATCCTCCATCATACTTGTCATACTCGTAATAGCTCGCAATGAGATTTTGCTTTGGGTCAAGCAGCATGACGCCCGTTGCATCAGCATTAAATATTCTTTGTAGATTCTCGCCGGCAATCCGGGTGACTGTTTTCAAATCCAAACTCTTTCCAATAGCCTCAGCTACTTCGTAAAGAATCGTCTGTTCGTTCGCTCTTTGTCTTTCTGCTTCTGTTGCCCTGAAGCGTGAAAGCGCGGTGGAAATGTGCTGCGCAACAAAAGCCAACACATCATCATCTTTTTCTGTATAGTGAATGTTCTTGTCGTAGCTTTGGATGTAGATTGCGCCAATCACTTTGTCGTTGTCGAAAAGTGGCGAACCTATGCCATCTTCGTTTGGAGTGCCTTTAAGAACATAATCACCTGTAGCTTGTGCGGCTAAAAACTCCGCTTGCCCGTGGGTAATTGTTTTCCCCGTGCGGATGATGAAGCTGGTCAGGTTGCACTCACTACCCATTGGGCGTGGTGGAAAAGTGTCAGCGTATTCATCAACATGGTAGGGGTAACTCAACATGTCTGTGGCTTCGTCGTGTAAGGCGATGAATAAGTTATTCGCGTACATCAACTCACCCACTATCGCATGAATTCGCTTAAAGAATTCGTCCAGGCTATGAGAGCTATTAGTGGCTTCAGCAATTTTATAAAGGGCTGTTTGGATCTTATTGCTATGCAAAAGTTCGCTGGTTCTGTCCTTCACTTGCTGGTCCAACATTAGATTTTGTTCTTCCAGCTGGCTTTGAGCATTCACCAGTTCTGAGTGTTTTTCGCGTTCACTTATGATCAATAATTCTTGGAATCGGAAAAACAGCAGCAGAAGGGTCTCTGCGATCACGATGATCATCACAACCGTAGACAGTGCCAACCAGGTTGAAAGGCTGCCTGACCCTGCCGGATCCGGTGTTGGCACCAGGGTCCCCTTTACAATCAGCATTGAAAAAGATGACAAGACGAGTATGGAAACAATGGTAATTAAAAGGCTGGGGCGTTTGCCAACCAACAGGAGTGTCATGATTGAGATCAGCAGGAAGTAAAGCGGACCGATCCCCCGGATCCCCGTTTGGGCCACATTGACGACTGCTGCCACATAGGTTATCCCAAGGAGGATACATACGCGGATCCAGTAGTTGATCTTTTTAAAAGCAGCCAGTAAAACCAGCGTCAGCCACACCACAGCCAAGACGTACGTTAAAGGATTGCTGCCTGGGGTTTTACCTTCAACGATTAGGACGGCTGCAACAGCAGGCGCAGAGGCAATTACCATTACCGCCAGGAAAATATTTAGGATCCTTGTGCGCCAGTTTTGTAGCACACCAGAGACAACTTGAAACTTTATTTTGTCCATATTCAATTCCCAGAAAGGTGTTAAAAAAAGGAGTTAATTTATTATACGGCATCCACCAAATTGAATTACATCTTGTAGGTCGATTCGTTTCCATGCAAGATTCTGTTCGCGCCGGTCTCTTGCGAAGCACCCCAGCGCTGAAAGCGCGTGTGGGCAGTCCAAGCACAATTAAGATCCTTAGCCCTCCCTCGAGGCGAAGTGCCCGCAAGGGTAGAGGGTCCGTGTAACGGGGGAGAGTGTCATTAATGGATGTACGACTAAAAGTTCCAAAGACCCTCTTCAGTCTCCCATCCGTTGTACGGCGGGAGCCAGCTTCCCCCTAGGGAAGCCAAATCAATGATCGCGCCGGTCTCTTGCGAAGCACCCCAGCGCTGAAAGCGCGTGTGGGCGCACCGAGTGCGCGATTTGACCTTTAGGTCTCCCAGCTTTGGATTAAATGGAGTCGTTAAGAGTCCTTCGGTCAAGGAGTGTGCTCAGCCTGCCCGAGCCCGCTTCCGTCGGCAGGGCACTTTGTAAAGCTGGCACAATCAAACAGTGATCAGTCGATCAAAGCTTAACAAACTCACAAATCCCTGGCCTTTGGAGAAAATTATCCAACGTAGTAAAATTCCCACATATCTACGCTTCATAAACTTATGGAAAAGGTGGTAATACAATGACATCAAGTGACAATCGTGTAGCAAGTACCTTAAAAATCATAGCTTACTTAACCTATATCGGAGGATTTGTTTTGGGTCTTATTCTTGCGAGAGAAAGTGTCGATGTGGGTACTTACTATCGTAGGACAGAAACGGTATTTTCTTTCTCAACAGCTCTTATCTATTGGTATGCTTCTTTTGTCACAGGTACTTTTACTTTAGGGTTTGCGGAATTGATAAGACTGTCGCAATTGCAGGCTGATATTGCAGATTCAATGAATGTGGCAATCAGAAACCTTGCAATCAATCAACCCCCAACTACCACTCAGGCTCCGATCAGCCCAGCGACTGCTACATTGAAAAAACCTACACCTTCCCAATCCAGAAAAAATAGCGCGAGTGAATTTGATTTGAACAAATGGAAAAACAATAATATATAACCGTTAGTGACCACTGAATTTCACGTTCAACCTTGTGACAATTACCATTAAACGGATATAGGCAAGTTCATTTAATCAAAAATGATAAGATATTTGGATCCAGCTAACGATTTTTCAACTCTTGCCCGACTATTCACGGTCGAGATGCAAGACCCGACCACCGAAAACGGCTTGCGGGAGGATTACGAAACGCACAAGGACAGGATCTTGTGCCTGAAGGTAGCTACCTCTAAGCAAGGGGAAGTGATAGGTTTCAACTGGCTCACGCGCGATCGGAATGATGGGCAGCGAGCATACTTCTACGTGGTGGTTTCCCATGAACATCGTCATCAGGGCATCGGCAGTCAGCTCTACCAGAAGGTTGAAGCGGTCGCCCTCACATCAGCTATCCGCGAGCTGCGGGCGACCTTCCCAGACACGCTGCCCGAATCGCGCGTATTCGCGGAGAAGCGCGGCTTCAGTTTGATCTCCCACAGCATTGGCATGCAGTTGGAGCTCGAGCGGCTTGATCTGCAGCCCTTCCTGGACCTTGCGGCTGAATTGGAGAGCCGTGGTTTCGAGTTCACTTCCATGGAAGCCCTGGGGAACACCGAAGCCAACCAGCGCAATCTCTACCAGCTAAACGATGTCACCTCCAGCCAGACCATGGGGTCCGAGGGTGAGCACTCCTGGAGTTCCTTTGAGGATTTTCAGCAGTCGGTCTGCCAGTCGGACTGGTACAAACCCGCCGGGCAGATGGTCGTGATCGAAAAAAGCACGGGCAAATGGGTGGCGATGAGCGCCATCACCCGCTTTGAGGGGCAGGCCGAAGCCTACAACCTGTTCACAGGTGTGGATGAGGCTTTTCGCGGGCGGAAGTTAGCCCAAGCGGTCAAGGCAAAAGCTTTACTATTCGCAAGGGATGTTTTGGGCGTCAAAACGGTCCGCACCAATCACAACGCGCTCAACGAGCCCATAATCGCCATCGACCGCAAGTTTGGCTATGTCCAGAGCCCCGGCGAGCTGTACGTGCGCAAATACCTGGCGTAAAAACAAACACTCACAACCTGATCTGCCGGGTCATCATACAGATATTTTTGGCTGTGAGTGTTAGTCTGTGTTATTGAGCAATTAATTTATTAGCAGGCCTTAGAGTTCGTCCTCATCGATGAATGGGATCAGTTGCTTTAATACTTTCAAGTTACTAGATTTCATCAAATCCCGGGCGATTTCGGTCAACACTTTTTCATCGATGAAAGGTGCCAAGCCGACCAGGTAGCGTTCCTGCTGTTCGGTGTTCATCATTTTGGCAATCTTCCCGAGGCTTTTTTCGTTCATAAAGGGAGCCAAAGCGTTCAGGTATTGCGCGTCTTTTTCCGAGTTGAAGATTTTCTCGGCGAAGTTGCTCAGGTCTTTTTCATCCATGAAGGGCGCGAGGGCGATCAGCTTGTCGAAGCTGCCGGTCATGCTGGTTTGGCGGTTGATCAGGTTCGACAATTGTTCGCTCTCCAGGAAAGGAGCCAGGGGGATGATCTCGGAGAGATCTTTGATGCGGGTTTTGTCAATCATCTGGGCCAGGCGTTTCGAGCTGAGATGGGGCGCAAGCGCGATCAAGACTTCCACCTGGTATTCTTCGTCGGAAGCTTTTTCGACGGCTTCTTCGACCTGCGAAGGTTTCATCAGCTCGGCCACTTCAGCGACCTCTTCCAATTTGATGTCGTCGCTCTGTTCTATGATCTTGTTGACGATGGTGGTCTCTTTTTCGGAGCCCAACAATTCTTGTACATCCACGCCCAGGATTTGCGATAGTTCCATGAGTTTGGAAATATCGGGCATGGTGCTGCCTCGCTCCCAATTGCTGACCGCCTGGTAGCTGACGAACATCTTGTCCGCCAGTTCCATTTGGGTCATGTCTTTAGCTTTGCGAAGCGCTGCGATTTTCTTACCGATAAGTTTTGTGTCAAACATGGTTACCTCTTCTTCTGAAATTATAGTTCAGGAGAGCCTGGGAAAGTCATTCTCTTGTCCTTCCCCTGACTCTGCTGATTGGTTGCGGTGGATTTATCTGTTGAGTTGGCTCAAAGGGTTGATCGTGTTGAGGGCGTGAGTCTTATAGAGATCCTCGCTCCTGGTGATTCTGATCCTTTTGTCAAGCTCGTCGATTTTTGTGTGGTTAAGGTTCTGAGCTTTTGATGCGCTGATGGTATTTGCGGCTTGTGGCTTTCCGAAAACGAAAGAGAAGACATTAATTTTCTTGGTGACTAACATTTCAAACTCCTTTTTTGATCTGCTCAGATTGTAGAGGAAAGGGGCTCAGAATCCTATCAACCAGCGCTTGAATTTGGGCATTTCAAGCGTTAATTGAGTTTTGGTTTATTGGCGTTTGGATGGGAGAAAGAGGAGACCTGCGGTCAACTTAGCGTGCTCGGTCAGAGTCTGGCGCTATCATTTTTAGGCTTCCCCTAGGGCAAGCTGGCTCTCGCCGCACAGCGGCTGAGAGACTGATGAGGGTGCTCTTCATTAACTTACTCAACATAATATCAAGCACCCTCACCACCGCTACGCGGACCCTCCCCCCTCGCTGCGCTGGGGAGGGCTTAATCTATTTCATGATTCTTTCATATCACCTGCGAGAAAAGGGTTAGGATATAATTCACAAAAATAAGGGTCAGAGGAAAATATCGATGAGCGATTTTGTTACTCTTAGTTGTCCATCCTGCGGCGGGAAGTTAACTGTTCAAAAAAATTCGCCGACCTACATTTGCGATTATTGCGGGACGGAACACAAACTAAGGGAAGAAGACATCGAGTTTTCTGGGCGTTGCCCCAAGTGTCATCGAAATGACAGAGTTGAAAAAATTACCGCGATTGTCAACAGGCACGACCAACTGGCAGCAAAGTTCCCATCGCCAGATCAGTTTAATCTGGATAGGTTTGTAGAGCGATCTGATTTAGCCATTAAACAAAGACTTAACTCGTTTACTTCCTCACCTATCACAGAAAGTCGATATACACAAAGGAGCAAAGGCTTTTTTGTTGTGACGGGGATTTTACTTTTGCTGACTTTCTTCCTCATCGGCCCAGGTTCTGAAAAAGATCAATTAGACTTCTTCTTCCTCCTTTCCCTCCTTGGTGTTTTTGTATTGGCTTTTTTTGGAATATACAATTTGCTCAAGGGAGAAATAGAACAGAGAGAACTCGAAATTGAAGCTCAAAACACAAAGTCCGCTTTACAACAGGAATTGTTGACACAACAAAAAGAGGTTGATAATAAAAAGTCCATCCTGATAAGTAAGCTAAAGTCGCGTTATGACCAAATCTATTATTGTCATCGGGATGACTTATTGTTTATTCCGGGAGAATCAGATTATGCTTCATGTGACGACTTCGAAGGTTACCTAACTTATGTGTTGGAGGAAAACTTAGAAGCTTAATGAAATTGGAAGATTAATAAATCAACCAAAACCGCTGAAAGCGGCATTGTTGTTACACGTTCTTAATTTTTGCCATTCTTCTCTGTTGTTGACTGAATGTAAGCATGGCAACTACCCAAAACACCGGCAAACAGATAAAATAGAATGGCTGGCATGTGATCACGTGACGGTGGAGACAATGTGAAACGGAAAAACACGCTCATCCTGCTCGGTTTGGTGGTTCTGCTTGGCTTAAGTGCCTGCGGGGGCTTCGCGCCCGGCGACCCGACTGCCACGCCCGTACCTCCTACGGCAACACTCATTCAGCCGACCGTGATCCTGGTGGATGGCACACCGCAGGTGGTGGTGGTACCGATCAATCCGACACCCACGCCAGACCTGGTCAACCCAAACCCGGTCCGAATTACTGAGTTGGAATACCTGCAGACTGGCGCTAAACTTCACATTACTGCCAAACTCTTCAACACCCTCACCGACGCCATCCTGCGGGATGTACAGGTGGAGGTGCTGGCGCTGGATGCCAGCGGCACTCGCATCGCCCAGGAAGTGCGCACAGTGCGCTACCTCTTCCCGCGCGAAACCACCGGACTGGTGCAGGACTTTGATTTGCTCCCTGGACTTCAAACCTTTACCGTTGAGGTGCGCGTTAAGGAAGGGCTGAAGGACCGCCAACTGCGTTACTCCCAGCCTTTAGTCATCGACAATACGAGCTGGGTTGAAGCTGAGGACGGCATCAGGCTGACCGGATGGATCAACAATTCCGACCCCTATACCTACACCAAGGTCGAATTGAACGCGATCGCCTACAATGCGTCTGGCTTGATCATCGGCGGCGGACGCGGCACGATTGATTTCGTGCCCCAGGCAGACCGCACCGGTGTTTCCGTTTTGGCAGATATCGAGGCAGACCAGGAGATCGCCCTGGTGGAGATCTACCCCTGGATCACGGCGCAATCAGCCTCACTGGAGGGCGGCACCTGGTGGGAAAACATCGAAGTCAAGCAGTGGAACTTCATCGCCAATGATTATCAACACGTTTCCGGCGGCGCTTTCCTAAAGAACCTGACCGACCGCTTGCTGACCGAGACCTACTACCTGCTGACGGTCACCGACGCCGCGGACAAGGTCTGCCTGGCGGAACAGGGCTACATCGACCTGATCTGGCCGGAACAGGAACTGGTCTTCTCACCCGGTGTGCTTAACCTGCCAGTGGATTGTGTCGCTCAGCAGGTGGATATGATCATCGTGCCGGGCGAGTTCGGGCAGTTCCTACTCGGTTATGATCCCCTTGAAACCGGTATGCCGGTGGTGAATGAGGACGGTGAGACTGCCAGCGTGAACGTCATCAACAACCTCAACGCGGATATCTCTAACGCGGTCGTGTACGTGATTATTAACGACGCGAATGGAAAGATCGTTGGGGGTGGATCCGTGCAAAGTGGGAACGTGCGAGCTAACAGCTCAATAACAGCGCAAGTCCCGATCATTTATATTGGAAATTTAGAAGATCTCACATTTAACGCTTCGGTTAGCATCCCATTGGATGTGACCGTTGGACCATGAACCAAGGAGAATAGTATGACTCAACACCCTGAACGGCGTAAGTTTGTCCCGACCCCGCTCCAACCTAAGACCCCCGTCCCGGCGGATATTGACATTGCCCAGGCGGCAACGCTCAAACCGATCCGCCAGGTAGCAGAAGAGATGGGCTTGGAGGAAAGTGAGCTGGAACTTTACGGTGACTATAAGGCGAAGATCAAGCTCGAAGTGCTTGACCGCCTGGCGGATGCGCCGGATGGCAAGTACATCGACGTGACTGCCATCACCCCGACACCGCTCGGAGAAGGGAAGACGACCACCACCGTCGGGTTGAGCCAGGCGCTCGGCGCACACCTCGGAAAACGCGTAGTCACCTGTATCCGCCAACCCAGCCAGGGACCAACCTTTGGTATCAAGGGTGGCGCTGCTGGCGGCGGCTATTCCCAGGTGATTCCTATGGAGGATTTCAACCTGCATCTAACCGGTGACATCCATGCCATCACTGCCGCGAACAACCTGCTGGCGGCTGCGATCGACACGCGCATGTTCCATGAATCCACTCAGTCTGACACGGCGCTTTTCAACCGGTTGTGCCCCAAGGACAAAAAAGGCAAGCGCCACTTCTCTGTCAGCATGCAAGGTCGGCTGAAGAAACTGGGTATCACAGAAACGGATCCCGATCTGCTGACTGACGAACAAAAAGCCCGCTTCGCAAGGCTGGATATCGACCCCGAAACCGTCACCTGGCGGCGCGCTGTGGACGTGAACGACCGTATGCTGCGTGGGATCACGGTTGGGCAGGGCGATGCTGAAAAAGGTTTTGAGCTTAAAACCAATTACTACATCAGCGTTGCGAGTGAGCTGATGGCGATCCTGGCGCTGGCAACTAGCCTGAAGGACATGCGCGAACGCATCGCGAACATGGTGATCGGGCAGTCCAGGGAGGGCGAGCCCATCACGGCCGATGATCTCGGGGTGGCTGGCGCGCTGACCGTGTTGATGAAAGACACCATCAAGCCGAACCTGATGCAGACCCTAGAAGGCACGCCGGTGCTGGTGCACGCGGGTCCGTTTGCCAACATCGCCCACGGCAACAGTTCTATCATGGCGGACAAGATCGCCTTAAAGCTGGCAGATTTTGTGATCACCGAATCCGGCTTCGGCGCGGACATGGGTATGGAAAAATTCTTTGATATCAAATGCCGCTACTCGGGTAATATCCCCAGCGTGGTGGTGTTGGTGGCAACGGTCAGAGCGCTCAAGATGCACGGCGGCGGTCCAAAGGTGACCGCTGGCGCGCCGCTTGCTCCTGAATACATCGACGAGAACCTTGAACTGGTCGAAAAAGGCGCCGCGAACCTGCTGGCGCATGCCAGTATCGCGCAGAAATTTGGCGTGCCGGTGGTTGTGGCGGTCAATCGCTTCCCAACCGACACCCCTGCTGAGCTGGAACTGGTGCGCAAGATCGCCCTTGGTCACCCAGGCGTGGCGGACGCGGTGGTTGCGGACCACTTCAGCCAGGGTGGGGCTGGCGCTATTGCGTTGGCGGAAGCGGTCGTCAGGGCATCTGAAAAACCTGCGGACTTCAAATTCCTGTATCCGTTGGACATCCCGCTCAAGCAAAAGATCGAAACCATTGCTCGGGAAGTTTACGGTGCGGACGGTGTGGATTACAGCGAGCTTGCAGAAACGCGTATCGCCGAATATACCCGCATGGGTTACGACAAACTTCCCATCTGCATGGCGAAGACCCACCTCTCCCTCAGCCACGATCCCGAGCTGAAGGGCGTGCCAAAGGGCTATCGCATCCCCATCCGGGATGTCAGCGCGTCGGTTGGCGCTGGCTTCGTCTATCCACTTTTAGGGACGATGAGCACCATGCCCGGCTTGCCCACCAGACCGGCATATTACGACATCGACATCGACTTTGAGACGGGAAAGATTTTGGGATTGAGTTAAATTTTGTTCTGAAAAAAATCGGCTGGGCAACCAGCCGTTTTCTTATGGAGCATTCAAGGCTATACAAGCATGGGTGATGATCCATGCCAAATTTATATAATCCATTAACGATTTTTGGATATGATAATGCGTACGAATGTTCAATGACCGCATTTGTCAGAAGGTGAATTATGGCTAAACAAAATAAACTACGCACGCTATTCTTTCTATTATCGGTAATCGTTGTCGGTACAGCTTGTTCTCTGACCCGGGTGGGGGTCGACACCCCGGAACCCGTGGTCGAGACTCAGGTTTCTGAACCCATGCAAGTGCCAACGACACTGCCACCTCAGGAATCCGGGACAATTCTGGTACCTGAATTTGCTGCTCTGGAAGGCAGCCTTGAAGCCCTGTATGAAAAATACAGCCCAGGAGTTGTTTCGCTCCAATACTCCTCAGCCGAAGGTTCTGGCCAGGGGACGGGCTTTGTGATTGATAAAGAGGGACACATTGTCACCAATTATCACGTAGCCAGCGATATCGAACAGCTTGAAGTGCACTTTTCATCCGGGCTAAAAGTCTATGGAGATGTCATCGGAACAGATTTGGACTCAGATCTGGCGGTCATCAAGGTGGATGTGGATCCGGATGAACTGGTTCCATTAATCCTTGGGGACTCAAACCTGATCAAAGTCGGGCAAACTGTTGTGGCGATTGGAAACCCCTACGGCTTAAGCGGCACGATGACGGTGGGTGTTGTTTCCGCGCGGGGTAGAGTGTTGGACTCTATGCGCCAGACCTCGACCGGGTCGTATTATTCCTCGGGTGATACCATACAAACCGACGCTCTAATTAACCCTGGCAATTCCGGCGGACCTCTGCTCAATCTCAGCGGGGAAGTAATTGGGGTGAACCGGGCAATTCAAACGGCGGGTTTGAGCATCAGCGGTGATGCCATCAACACTGGAATAGGCTTCGCGATCTCATCGAACATTGTGCGCAAGGTGGTTCCATCGTTAATTGAGAAGGGCAGCTATGAGTATCCCTATCTTGGCATGACCAGCTACACAAGCATGTCGCTGGCGATGATTGAAGTGTTGGATTTGCCTCAATCCACAGGCGCGTATGTGTCTTCGGTGGTTCAGGGCGGTCCGGCTGATCAGGCGGGGATTCGCGGTGGCACTTCACCCAGTTCGGTACAGGGGCTGTTTAAGGGCGGTGACTTGATCATCGCGGTTGATGGACAACCTATTAAGGACTTCAGCGAATTGTTGAGCTACATGGTGGTGAACAAAAACCCGGGCGAGACGATCACTTTCACTGTCATCCGTGATGGACAGACGCTGGATGTGGGTGTGGTGTTGGGCTTCCGCGAGTAAAGATATTGTATTGAAACAAAAGAGGCGCCGCGGCGCCTCTTTTTGTGTATGATATTGGGTAACGACCGTAGGGAACGGCCTTGTGCCGTTCCGTTTGGTTGTGTTTGCGGAAGGGGTCAAGCCCCTTCCCTACGAGAGTTCTGCTTGACTATATTGCGGAAGGGGTCTGCCCCTACGCCAATTATTGCCAAAAGACCCTCGTAGGGAAAAGGCCTGCCTTTTCTACAGCCTCCAGGTAGACGCATCCCGCAGGGGGAGGTGTAGCACGGCGTCAACCCTACATCAAATGCTAAAAACCCTGGTTTGACACCTTGGTAATCACCCCTCCCCGTCGTGACCCGTCATCATGGCAAAAACTTCGCCCTTACAGGTTAATCTTCCAATTACTCGTATCTCAGGGCTTCGACCGGTTCCAGGTTGGCAGCGCGTAATGCTGGATACCAACCAAAGAAGATGCCAACCGCAAGTGAAAACAGGGTGGCGAGCAAAACGGAGTTCAGGCTGATCTCGGGCACAAGAGGTGTGCCGGAATTGGCTGCAATCGCGCCTACGATTTTCCCCAGCAGCCAACCGAGCCCAATGCCGATCAATCCGCCAAACACGCTTAACATGGCCGATTCGGTTAGAAACTGCAGTTGAATATCAAACTTACGTGCTCCCAGGGCTTTGCGCAAGCCGATTTCCCGCGTCCGTTCCGTCACGGAAACGAGCATGATATTCATGATCCCAATGCCCCCCACCAGCAGGGAGATGGCGGCAATCCCAGCCAGGAAGATCGTTAAAATTTTTGTGATCGAGTTGGCAATGGATAGAATGTCCTCTTGGTTGGTCAGGGTGAAATCGTCCGGCTGACGGCTGGTTAGGCGGTGAGAAGCCCGCAGAATGGCTTTCGCTTCCTGCATCGCCAGGTCAATCGACTGTGAATCCTGCGCCTGGATCAGCAGGAAATCCACTGCGTTTGGGACGCTCTGGCGCTGAACGCGCAGCTGCATGGCAGTAATCGGGATATAAGCGTCCATGTCCGGGCTGGAAAATTGATTTCCTCCCTTGGCCGTGGCGATGCCAACTACGCGGAAGGGATAGTTGTTGATGTGTACGGTTGTGCCAACCAACTCTGTTTGCCGACCTGTCAGCCTTTCAGCCAGCTCAGGACCAAGAACAACAACTGAGCTTCGGTTGGTGACATTGCTTTCCGTGAAAAAGGTCCCTTCACTCAGTTTGAGGTCAGTAACTTCAGCATAATTCTCGGCGACACCCATAATGGAAGTCTGCGCGCTTTCATCCCCAAAACGGACCCTGCTCTGACCCGAGAGAACAGAGGCAATGTTTAGGATATGCGGCGCGCGGGCACGGTTGGAGAGGGCGTCGGCATCTGATGTGGTGAGGCGCTTGGGATTGGTGACGTCTTCGGCACTATTACCCCGGAAAACGTAGATGACATTGGTTCCGATCGACTCAATTTGCCCGATGATGCTGGCTTCGGCACCCTGCCCGATAGAGAGCACTCCAATCACTGCGCCAACGCCTATGACAATGCCCAGGACCGTCAGAAATGAGCGGGTTTTATTGGCTGAGAGGCTTGCGATCGCTTCTTTTAATGCTTGCCAGAATTTCATGAGATTGCCTCCGGAGCTTTGATTAAGCCATCGAAGAGCTGCACGATCCGCTGGGCGTGAGCTGCCACGTTCGGATCATGGGTTACCAGCACAATGGTGGTCTTCTGCTCCTGGTTTAGCTTCAGGAGCAGATCCATGATCTCTTTCCCGGATTGCGAGTCAAGATTACCGGTCGGTTCATCCGCCAGCAGGATAGCCGGTTGGTTTACCAATGCCCTGGCGATGGCAACACGCTGCTGCTGCCCGCCGGATAGTTCATTTGGCTTGTGGCGCATGCGATCCCCAAGCCCGACGGATTGAAGGGCTGCTTCTGCGCGCTGGCGCATGCTGGAGGTGTTTTCGCTATAGCGCAAAGGCAGGGCGACATTTTCGATCGCGTCAACGCGGGGCAATAAGTTGTACTTCTGGAAAACAAAACCGATCTTTTGGTTGCGGACGACAGCAAGTTCATCATCGTGCAGATCGGAAACAAGCAGCGAATCGAGGTAATACTCACCGGAAGTGGGCGAGTCAAGGCAGCCAATCATGTTCATCAAGGTCGACTTGCCAGACCCGCTTGGACCCATGATCGCGACCATTTCGCCCGGGAAGATTTGCAGGTCGATGCCGCGCAAGGCTGAAACGACAATGTCCCCGAGGAGATAATCCTTGGTGAGATTGCGCACATCGATTACAGGCTCTTTAGCCTGTGAGTTAAGTTCCATTGCTACCTGCCCATTTGCATAAAGGAATCCATCAGGGAGGAGGGTGGTGAGAGTAAAATCGATTCACCATCCTGGATGTCGGCTTCCAAAACTTCGATTTTGCGGCTTGAGTATGCGCCAATTTTGACCTCGACCTCAACGGGTTTTCCATCCCGCAGGACGTAGACATAGTAATCGCCGTTGCGGCTCACGATCGACTCGGCAGGAACGGTGTAGGTGTTTGGTTTTTCTTCAACCAGGATGTTTACTCCCACGGTCATGCCGGGTCGGATACCTTCATGGTTGGAATCCAATTGGATGGTGACGTTGTAGTTGACGATGCCAGCGGTGTTGACGCCGATGGTGGCAACCTCAACGATTGTGCCTGAAAAGATCTGATCGAAAAACGCGTCAAAGACCAATTCCGCTTCCTGCCCAACTTTGATTTGAGGGATGTCAACCTCGGATACAGGCACATCCACAAACAACTCCGATAAATCAGCAATCTGGGCTGCTGGACTGCCAGCGGTAACTGTGTCGCCGCGTTTGAAATTCAGGGAGGTGATGGTGCCGTCAAACGGCGCTTTGATTGTCTGACCCTCTAATTGCTTTTCTGCAAGCTGCAGCTGTAATTCAAGCTTTTCTTTGACCTCGGGGTCAGGACCGTCAGCAATTTTTCCTAATGCTGACTGCCAGGCGGCAATATTCTGCTTTTGTAGGTTGATCTGGCTGTTAAGTGAATCAGTTTCGCTGGCAATAACCACAGGATCGCAAAAATCGAGATCCGCGCGAGCAGCTTGGACCTGGAGCCAGCGTGCCTGGGTGGACCAGGTTTGGTAATTCTCGAGAGCGTCATCATAAGCCGTCTGCAGGTTGGTCAGCCGCCAGTCTGTGCATTCGCGGTCGGTGAGGGCAAGCAGGTTTTGCTCAAGCGTCGTGAGGGTGTTCTCCGCGTTAGTCAAATTGTTCTGCAGTGTGACGCGTTGTAAATCTGTGTCGGAATCAAGGTTCTGCAAGCCGGATTGTGCGTTCAGTAAATTGAGCTGTGCCTGGAGCATTTCTGCAGGCAGGCGGGAGTCATCCAGGCGATACAGGACATCGTTTTCAGTGACCGACTCGCCAACTATGTGATCAACTTCCCCCACGAAACCGGAAGTTTGCCAGTAGAGTGTCGCGGATTGACGCGGGCGGATAGTGCCGGCGCCGCTGATCGTGGACGTGAGCGTCTCGCGGGCGTATAGAACAGTTTCCAGTTGAGCCAGGGCGGTTTCGTTTTCCCTTTGCAGGCGACGCTGGTTCAGAATGTACGCTCCAGCGATAAGCACGAGAATGAGTAAAAGGATCAGCAGCCTGCGGCCGGTTTTCTTCTTCTTTTTTAATTGGGGTCGATCATTAGTGGACATCAATTCCTCCGAAATGATATTTGTCAATCTTACTCTCTAACAATTAGAGAAGCGTTA
>DAISYV010000026.1:0-21622 GCA_036825115.1 Anaerolineaceae bacterium
CCTGACGGCAATTCGTGATGAAAAGGGAATCCAGGAGAAACACTTTTTTGATTCCCTGACCTGTTTTATGGGCTTTGAGGAGTGGCCTGAAAGCTTGATTGACATTGGCAGTGGCGCGGGTTTTCCGGGACTGCCAGTCAAAATTATCATCCCGGAATTGCGGTTGACCCTGGTGGAATCTGTCGATAAGAAGGCCAATTTCTGCCGGCATATTGTTAAGACGTTGGAATTAACGGATGTTTGTGTGCTTTCAAAACGCGCCGAAGAAGTCGGACATATGCCTGAACACCGTGAAGCTTACGATATCGCCATCGCGCGCGCGGTTGCCCCAGCCCCTACTTTGGCGGAATATCTTTTGCCTTTGGTCAAGGTCGATGGAAGAGCTTTGATGCAAAAAGGAACGCGTGGTCCGCTGGAAATTCTGGAAGCCGGAAAGGTCATTGATCTTTGTGGTGGAGAAGTAAGCGATCTGCTGCGCTTGAATTTTGATGGGATTGAGGGGGAAGGCAATCTGGTGATTATCGACAAACTTCGCCATACTCCGCAGGATTTTCCACGCGCGGTTGGTCTGCCTGCCAAAAAACCGATCCTAACTTCTGATGACGAAAAGTACCGGAAGTTATTCAATGAATTTCTAAATGGCTAGATTTACCACTATATGAAAACACAACTAACGTTCTTTTGTGAATTGCAGGCTGCGGAGTTGAAGAAACTTTTCGAAGACCGTTTTGTGTTCGACGATCTGAAAACACTCAACGCCGGTATCTCACTGGGCATCCTGGACTTGTCCCCTGAGCGTGCCAACGTGGTGCGAAAACTTAATCGCCTGGAAATCCCGGTGACTGCCTGGTTGTTGCTGCCGGAGGAGCAAGGTTATTGGTTTAACCTTGGCAACTATGCTGAGGCAAGTGCGCGTTACCTCGCGTTTAGGGCTTGGAGCGAGGAAAACCAGCTCGAGTGGGCTGCAGTGGGATTGGACATTGAATCGGACATCAATGAAATGAAGCGTTTCAGCGATGAACGTGGGGCCGTCATCCAAAAAGCCATTAAGCGACTGAGAGATACCAAAGCTTACCGAGTCGCCAAAAAAGCCTACGAAGCTTTGGTCACGCAGATCCATGCGGATGGTTACCTGGTGGAAAGTTATCACTTCCCATTGATCATGGATGACCGTGAAGCCGGTTCAACTGTTCTGCAGCGTGTGGCAGGCTTGGTGGAAATTGCGGTGGACAGGGAAGTGTTGATGCTGTATTCAAGCTTTTTCAGACCGCACGGGCACTCTGTTTTATGGAGTTACGCCCAAAATGCCCAGGCGATTGGGATTGGCAACACCGGGGGAGGCGTACAGGCAGGGGCACTCGAGAAGGTGCCATACTTGACTTGGGATGAATTCGCGACCGATCTGCGTCTCGCGCGGCGCAGTGGAAAACCGATTTACGTTTTTAGCCTTGAGGGCTGTGTGAAACAGGGATTTTTGCCGCGCCTGGTTACCTTTGACTGGCAGGCTGAAGTTGAATTACCGAAAACTGCTCTCGTCTCTGCTGGCAGGAACGGCTTAAAGGGACTGATGTGGGCAATTGAACGTCCGTTAGTGGTTTTGGCAGGCCTGGCTGGCGTGATTGGGACTGTGCTGATGATCAAATCTCACGGGAAGTCGAAAAAGACCGGCAAGCAATAATTTCAGCAGGTTTGCTTCAATTAAATTTTGTCACCAACCTGGCCCATTCAGCAACGCTGAGCGTTTCAGCACGGCGGGAAGGGTCGATTTCCGCTTTGATCAGCCGGGCTTCCACCTCACCTGTGGGCAAGCTCAAGCCAGAAGAGAGCGAATTGCGCAAAGTTTTGCGTTTCTGCCC
This sequence comes from Anaerolineaceae bacterium, assembly GCA_036825115.1. Classification (GTDB taxonomy): domain Bacteria; phylum Chloroflexota; class Anaerolineae; order Anaerolineales; family Anaerolineaceae; genus Mesolinea. The sequence goes on from DAISYV010000026.1 coordinate 1,857, forward strand.
AAAACCCGCGTGCGCCAATTTAAAAAACTGATCCAGCTGTGGAGCGGGGATGAGCGGCTCTGGATGCAGGCGAATGCGCAACACCGCGGAGTCCACATCCGGCGCGGGGAAAAAGCTACCGGCAGGGATGGTGCCCACGATCTCAGGTTCACCAAATATAAATACTGAAAGTGAGAGCAAACTCATCTTGCCGTCGCGCGCCACGATGCGTTGCGCGACTTCTTTTTGAATGGTCAGGATCACGCGCGAGGGCTTGAGTTTGGCTTCGAGTAAATGGCGGATGATCGCTGAAGTGATGTAGTAGGGAATATTCGCCACAACCACGTAATTTTCCTGGTTCACAAGCTTCGCAGGGTCAAGTTCCAGGATATCTCCAGGTACGATTTGAACGTTGGAAAAAAGCTTCAAAGCTTCTGCAAGCGGCTCGAGCATGTGCCTGTCTATTTCGACCGCGCTCACGCGCGCGCAAGTTTGAGCCAGCAGATAAGTCAGGCTGCCCAATCCCGCACCGATCTCAAGCACTTCCTCGTCGCCGCAGAGTTCGGCGGCATTGATCACTTTCATCAGTCCAGCTGGTTCTACCAGGAAATTTTGCCCGAGAGATTTCTTGGGTTTGATGCCGTACCGCTTCAGCAAGGGTTGGATGTTCAGAAATTCAGGGCTCAAGGCAATATCGCTGTAACGTAGGCTGGCACAGGGGTCAGGAAGTAAATCACAGTCCAATCGTGCCATGAGACCCAGTTTTCGTCATCGTATCCCAGGTCAATCCAATATCTGCCGGGTATGCCATAACCTGAATCAGCAATAATTCCATGCCCATAGCTGGGCACGTAAACCGGTTGCATTTCCAACTCGTTATACCAGGAGGAGGCTACTGCCACAATTCCCTTGGTCAGAGGGATGCCGGAACGCGTTAGGTCTCCGTAACTGAACTCGGAAGGATGGTAGGAGGTGGCATAAACTCTCAGCTTGCGCCAATATTCGAGCGTCTGCCCGTCAACCACTTCGGTTTTAATGACCACCTTGGTTCCCGTTCCCAAAACCGCATCCGAGGGATCGGAGGCTTTCCAGGAACCTTCATCCCAGGTTTGGACGATTACACCGTTTTCAAGGCGGCTGCGCTGGCGCGAGATGACCAAACCCAGCTGACCGGGTGTGATCACAGAGCTTGTGTCCAACTCGGCATTGGGATCAAGCTGATACGTGTAACTAAAGGCGGTTTCATCTTTTACCAAGGCGATACTTTCCGCGCCTTTGATCAGTGTGATCTGTCCATTAGTCGGCAAAGGCTGGTTTTCAGGTGGGATGGAGCGGTCAAGGTTTTGGGGGGCGATGCCCAATTCTGCCAGAGCTTCGCCAACCGTTGGCGCGGCAGACATGCCATTGATGGTTTGATCGCCAACGATTATCGCAAGGCTTTGTGCTTTGGCAAGCGTGAAGGTGTTCTCGGCTTGCAAGTAAGTGTCTTGTGGAACTGAAAGGCGATCCTCAGGCTGCAAGTGGATGCCGGCTTCGAGCAAGGCCTCCGACAGGCTGGCTTTTTGCGTGTAAAGCGTACGTGGTTCTCCATCAACTTCCAGGGTGATTTGTTTAGCGGGCATGAACTGCAGCCTTGCTTCCCTGCCGGCGGGTAAGGCCGCGTACGGATCGATTACTTCGCCGTCCTGCATGACCAGATCTTCAGAAAACAGGACAATCCCGGCTTCATGGAGCAGATTGGCGGGCAGGAGTTCGGAGCTTTGAAGTGCCAGGATCTCGCTACCGCTTTCAATTTCCACCAGGCGAGTACGGTTGATGTGCAGGCGTGTAGGCAAAGTCAGCGAAAAGGTGTCGGGGTCCATCGAGGCGCGGTCGTCAGCCTGGAGTTCGTAGTTGAGCTGGCGGAGCAATCCGCGCAGGCTGAAAGCGATGGTTCGCACGTGCAAAGCCTGCCCATCAACGACCAGTTCGTAGGGGTGCCAAAGCTGGGCAAAGATCATAGAAAGACCACCCAGCATGAGTGCAATACTCAGCAAAATCAAAACTTTTCGATGTTTAATCATCAGATCTTAAATGTATCACAACCTTGAAAATCGTCTTGCCAAATGTAAATCTACTCCGGAGTGAGCCCCTGTTGCAGAATTTTCTGCAAAACACTCATAATCCTTGCCTTCCATTCATCCTTGCTCAAATCGGTGATGTTCACCCAATAGCCATTTTTGCCGGTCCGGATTGTGGGGTCGATCTCCGGCAATCCGCGGTCCTTGACACCGTTGGGGAGGGCAGGGTAGGAAAGAAGGACCTGGTTGTTGTTAATGCTGATGGCTTCGATGCCAGCGGCTTCTCCGCGCAATTTGACCTTCATCTGGTAGAGCAAATCAAGGACTCCCTGCGGGATTGGACCAAAGCGATCCGCAAACTCGATTTCGGTTTGAGCAATCTCGGTTTCACTGCGTAGGGACGCTATGCGGCGATAAAGCTTGAGCCGCAGTTCCTGGTCGGGGATATAGCTGGCTGGGATCTCACTCGATAAGGGCAATTCAACATTGATGTTTAGACTTGGCGCTTCGACGGTGGTTTCGACGGGCAGGCTCGAATCGCTGCGCATAGCCTTTACAGCCTGGCTGAGCAGCTTGGTGTAGAGGTGGAAACCGACTGCTGCAATGTAACCCGATTGACGCGTGCCCAGCAGATCTCCCGCGCCGCGCATCTCCAGGTCGCGCATGGCAATGGAGTAACCCGCGCCGAGTTGGGAATTGTCTGCCAGGACCTCCAGGCGCTCTTCGCCTTCGGGGGTGGGGGCGCGCCGTTTGTCGCGGAAAAGGTAGGCGAACGCCCTTTGGGCACCGCGTCCAACACGACCGCGCAATTGATAGAGCTGCGCGAGCCCAAAAGTGTCGGCCCGATCGATGATCAGGGTGTTGGCGTTGGGGATGTCGAGCCCGGATTCGATGATCGATGTGCACAAAAGCACGTCAATCTGCCCGGCAGTAAACTGTTGCATCACCTCGGCGAGCTGCTCTTCAGGCAGCCTGCCGTGCCCGATGCCGATGCGGGCTTCGGGAACAAGGGTGGAAAGGTGGTTATAGACCGCTGGAATGGATTGGATGCGGTTGTGGACAAAAAATACCTGTCCGCCGCGATCCAATTCGCGAATAATCGCCTCCCGAACCAGTTTCTGGTCGTAGGGTCCTACGTGTGTGATGATCGGCAGGCGTTCTTCGGGGGGTGTGTTGATGTTGGAAATATCCCGAACGCCGCTAAGCGCCATGTAAAGCGTGCGCGGGATGGGGGTGGCGGTGAGGGTGAGCACATCCACTTCGGAACGTAATTTCTTGAGGTGCTCCTTGTGCGTCACGCCAAACCGCTGTTCCTCATCGATAATGACCAACCCAAGATCTTTGAACTGGACATCCGCTGAGAGAAGGCGATGTGTGCCAATCAGGATATCCACCTGTTTTTCAGCAGTCAGCCTGATGATCTCATCCTGGGCCTTGTTTGAACGAAAGCGTGAAAGCATCTCGACAGTTACTGGAAATACAGACAGGCGCTGACGAAAGGTCTCATAGTGCTGCTGTGCCAGAACAGTCGTTGGCACCAGGACCGCCACTTGTTTGCCGTTTGTCACCGCCTTGAACGCGGCGCGCAAGGCAACCTCGGTCTTGCCGTAACCCACATCTCCGCAAAGCAGCCTGTCCATCGGACGCTTGGATTCCATGTCGGCTTTAACCTGTTGAATCGCGAGCAGCTGATCCTGTGTTTCGATATACGGAAAAGAGGCTTCCAATTCTTTTTGCCAGTCGTTGTCCGGGTCGAAGGCATAGCCTTCTGCGGTTTGGCGCTTGGCGTAGAGCTCCAGCAGATCCTGCGCCACTTCCACCACGGCATGTCGGACGCGGCTCTTGGTCAGATCCCATTCTGCACCCCCAAGGCGGCTTAGAGAGGGGGGGCCACTATCAGGTCCGACATAGCGGGTCACGCGATCAGCCTGGTGGATCGGAACATACAGGACATCATTGTCCTTGTATGCAATCGAAAGATATTCACGCTGGACGCCTTCAATATTGGGGGTATGCAGCCCGATGAATTGCCCGATGCCGTGGTCCACGTGGACAACCCAGTCTCCAGGTTTCAGGTCCGCATAGACGGTCTCGGGGGCTTCGGTACTGAGCATGGGACGCCGGCGTGGCTGTGGGCGGCTCCAACCGAAAATCTCACTGTCGGAGAGGAGATGCTGCTGGAATTCGCCTTGCTTGAGCACCCAGCCGCCTGAAATAGATCCCTCGATGAAAAGCCGCTGAGTTTCTTGAGCGCTGACATCAGGATGAGTTTCAGTCCAGAGTTGTTTCAGGCGTGCGGCCTGGCGGGAAACAACTGTCCAGGTAAAGTTTTCATTGCTGAGGGTATCAATGTGATACTGAAATTCTTTGAGCCGTCCAGCAAAGCGTGGTCCTGACCCGAAGCTGGCTGAAAGTGACGATCCACCCTCAGCGTTGGTGTGACCCAATTCGAGCATCTGGTGCTGGCTGAGACTGTCAGCCAATTCAGACCAGGTCAGGTAAGGAACAGGAGCGTTCTGCGCAAGAGTCTGACTGGCAATTTGGTTCGCCCTGCGTTCACTTGACTCTTCTTCAATGTCATTGGCAGCGGCTTCGATGAATTCCTCTCCATCCAGGAGAACCAGGGCTTCCTGGGGGAGAAAGTCGATCAGGCTTGAAGGAAACCGGTAAAGATCAGGGATTTCGAGCTCAGTGGGCTGGTAGGGAAGCTCTCCATCAGCTGCTGGTCTGAGAGCGAGCGCTTCAGACGCCGGGAAAAGGATCGTCTGTTCGAGCTTCTCGGTGGTGCGTTGGGTGGTTGGATCAAATTGCCGCAGTGTGTCGATCTCAGGACCGAAAAACTCGATTCGAACCGGCCAGGGACTGGAGTGCGACCAGGCGTCAAGAATACCTCCCCGGCGGGAGAATTGACCCGGTCGAACGACGATGTTGCTGTACTCATAGCCCAACCTCACCAGGCTCGCGCTGGTTTCCACCAGGTCGCGCTGTTCTGCCAACCGAATTCTTAAGCTATTTTTTAGAAAATCCCTTCGGGGGATTGTGCGGGTCATTGCTGCCCGAATCGGTGCGATCACGACGGAATGAACTTGGGGCGTAAAACCACCCGGCAGCCAATAGCTGCTAAATTCCGTCAGAACGCGCAGACGATCATGGCGGGCGCCTTCAGACCAGGGAAGATCTTCATAAAAGGAAGGGTTAGGCTCGGCGTAGTATAGGTTGGTCCCTTCCGGCAGCCAAAAACCCAGTTCGTCGAAAAGAGATAAAGCCCGATCGGCGCGATTTGTAAGAAGGAGAATGGGTTTCTCAAGGTCGTAGTGCAAGGCAGCTAAAAGTGCCAGTCGGACGGCGCGTGGCAATCCCAGCCCGCGTAAGTTGCCGCCGGTGAAATCGCCTTCCTGGAGCCTGGTCAGCAGATCCTGGTAGGCTGTCAGGACGGCGAGTGGCGCAAGCAAAGGATGATTAGCTGACTTCCCCATTGAATTTGTTCATGGTTGTTGTAAGACCTTCGTTTATGAAAGTCTGGCTGGCTTCCACTGCGGTCTGCAGAACGATCTTCTTTAGCTCGTTTTCGGAAGGGTGAAAATCTTTGAGCACATAATCCACCGGGTCCATCTGACCCGGAGGTCGACCAATTCCCAGGCGCATGCGCGGGAATTCCTGTGTTCCAAGCTGGGTAATGATGGATGCCATACCACGCTGCCCGGAGGTTCCACCACTGGGGCGCAGGCGCAGGGTGCCCAGCGGAAGATCAAGATCGTCATGAATGACAAGCAGGTTGGTAAGAGGAAGCTTAAAGAAGCGCAGCAAAGGGGCTACTGCCCGACCAGACTCGTTCATGAAGGTCAATGGTTTGACGAGCACGACTTTGTTGTCCCCAAATCTCCCTTCGCCGATCATGGCTTTGAACTTCAAGCGCTTTACCGGGATATTGAGTTCGTTTGCCAATTTATCAATGGCAAGGAAGCCAAAGTTGTGACGGGTACGACGATATGCCAGACCCGGGTTGCCAAGTCCGACGATCATTACTGGTAGATCTTTGTTGATGTCTTCCATTATTCCTCTGATTTCGCAATCTTATATTTTAACACGGAATATTACCTGCCGCTCAATGTTTCATTCATAAAGTTGGATCGAAGCCCATCAGCCAGGCTCAGGGGCAGGTGAAACGGAGTGTGGTCAATGGAGGAGAGGGATCAAAAATGTTTTATTCCCGCCTTCTTGTTTATTTTTTGCTGAACAAAGAAAAAAGCCGGATTGCTTTTTCCAATCCGGCTTTCGGGGGTGTTTGATTGAAATTGAACTTAAATGAACAATATAGGTAAAAAGGCGGTGATGTTAGTGAAAAGTGCACCTAAACCTACAATCAAAAGAATGATCGGCAGGGCGATGCAAATGCATAGCACGAGCAATACGATCAAAACGATTGCCCAAACAGGAAACTTGTCTTTCTTTTCTGGCTGCGCGGGAGGTGTTGCCACGTAGTCTATTACTTTTGGTGCTTCTTGCGCCACGTATGGTTCACCTTGTGCTGGTTGGTCTGCACCGGGAGTGTAAAGATTATCATTCCAGCGACCAGGATCATCGGCGGCTTCGTTTACTGGCGCGCCCCAGCGGTTTGCTTCTGGTTGCGGGGGTATGGGGGCTTGTGGGATCTCAGGCGCACTCCAGGTTTCAGCAGAAGCCTGGTGAAAATCATCTTTTACTTCGCTCCATCCGCCCTCCACGGATTCAGCTGCCTCAGCAACCTGCTCGGCAGAATCTTCCACTGGTTTCCATGCGTTTTCAGCAGCGTCATTCAGATCGCGTTCGAACTCCTGGGCTGCGTTCTCGAGGTTATCGTCCATCTTTTATCCTTTCACAACAGGTCCATTCGAAAATTACTGGTTAAATTATACAACATACAACGACATTAAACAGGATATGTTTAATCCTTGGTTTTCGGGGAAAAATTTGTTGCCCCGAGATGAATGGTTTTAGTTATAATTGATTGTGAAAGCGAGGTGTAAATGAAAAAATTTTTATCCGAATTTAAAGAATTCATTACAAAAGGCAACGCGCTAGATTTGGCGATCGGCGTTGTCATCGGTGGCGCGTTTGGTGCTATCGTAAACTCATTGGTTGCAGACCTGCTCATGCCTATTATTGGCATACTTTTAGGAAACGTCAGTGTTGCTGACCTCTTCATCCAGCTGAATAAATCGGCTGTAACCATTCCGGCTGGCACCACCCTGGCTGCCGCCAAGGAAGCAGGCGCGGTTGTCTTTGCTTACGGCAATTTCCTGATGACCATCGTTAACTTCATAATCATTGCATTTGTTATATTCCTGCTTGTAAAAGCCATCAACAAAGCCCGCAAACCAGCAGAAGCTCCTGCGGCGGAGCCAACCACCAAGGTCTGCCCATTCTGCAAGACTGAGATCCCGCTTGAAGCAACGCGTTGCCCTCACTGCACATCCCAGTTATCCTAGTCACAAAAATCATCAAAAAAGCTGTCCAAGCGGACAGCTTTTTTGATTCAGGCATGCTACAATTTGCGAATGCAAAATCAAATCCACTTTGGTGATAACCTGCCATTCTTACAGAGCCTGCCTGACGGCATGGTTGATCTAATCTACATTGATCCGCCCTTCAATACCGGCAAGCTGCAGTCGCGCAGGCAACTCAAGACAACCCGCTCGGAAGCAGGTGATCGGATTGGTTTTGGAGACCAAAGTTATATGACAGAAGTCATCGCCACCCGTGATTATCGCGACAGCTTCAAGGATTACCGCGCGTTTCTGGAACCCAGGCTGCTGGAAGCCCACCGCGTGCTCAAACCATCCGGGAGTTTATATTTCCATATCGACTTCCGTGAGGCGCATTACTGCAAAATCCTGCTTGATGAGATCTTTGGGCGTGAAAACTTCCTGAACGAAATTATCTGGGCTTACGATTTCGGTGGAAGGGCAAAGGACCGTTGGCCTGCCAAGCATGACAACATCTTGTATTACGCCAAAGATGCCCAAAATTACACCTTCAACAGGCAGGACATTGATCGCATCCCCTATATGGCTCCTGGTTTAGTAGGCGAAGAGAAGGCAGCGAAGGGCAAACTCCCCACGGACACCTGGTGGCACACGATTGTAGGCACAAACAGCAAGGAAAAAACCGGATATCCAACTCAAAAGCCCGTGGGCGTGCTTGAACGCATTATTCGGGCGTCCTCAAACCCGGGCGAGTTGGTAATGGATTTCTTTGCCGGCAGCGGCACGACAGGCGCGGCTTGCCTCAAACTCGGGCGGTATTTCATATTGGTGGATAATAACCAGCAGGCGATCGAGGTCATGCAAAAGCGGTTTGCTAATGAAGACATCGAGTGGACAAGTGATGACTGAAGATAAACTGTATCCAATCATAGATTTTGACCCCGACCGGGATGCGATCATCAGACCGTTTATGACCGAAACCCCGCCAGATTTCCCGGAGTTGGTGGTGATGTGCTTTTTCAAGGAAGTGGTTGAAAAGGTCGCAGAACAGTACACAGCCAAAACAGTTTATGTCGGCAAGTCTGAGGTGGGTCCTGTCCCGTACTATGAAATACGCTATAAAGGTCAACGCTTGGGATTCTTCCAGGCGATGGTTGGCGCGCCGCTGGCGGTGGGATTCATGGAGAAGGCCATCCTCATGGGTGGAAGAAAATTTATCGCTTGTGGTGGATCCGGGGTGTTGAATCCCGATTTGGCAGTGGGTCATTTGTTGATCCCCACAGCTGCCATTCGGGATGAAGGCACTTCGTACCACTACCTGCCGCCCGCATTTGAGATCCCGATGAATCCGAAAGTGGTGCAGAGGATTGAAAAGCTGGTCAAGCAGGAAGGACTGGATTATCTCCTGACCAAAACCTGGACAACGGATGCCTTCTATCGTGAAACCAAAGGACGCGTTGCCCGATACAAACAGGCTGGATGTGATTGCGTGGAAATGGAAGCCTCAGCCCTTGCGGCGGTAGCAGAGTTCCATGGAGTGGAATTTGGAGCTGTGTTTTATGGCGGGGATTTGGTTCACGCGGATGGTTGGGACCATCGCGGTTGGAACAATCGAACCGAGATACGCGAGAATTTGTTCTGGCTGGCAGCAAGGGCTTGCCTGAGTCTGAAGGAGTAGAGGAAAAATGCCAATTTTTGATTCACATCTAAACCAATTGAAAGAACGCCAGAATTTGCCTGGTATTCAAGACTTCACGGATATCCTGTTGCCAAACTATGACGGCTTTGGACTGGCAAACCTGACCCCCAGCATCAGCCGCTGGCTTGGAGGACCGGAATTGTCTGCGCCAGTATTTTCGGATGCTATCCTGGATCAATTTGCTCCGAAATACAAGCGAGTCGTACTGCTTCTGGTGGACGCGCTTGGTTACAACCAGTTGACCAGCTTGATGGAACAGGGTCAGGCAGATTTCTGGAAACGGAACCTTGCCAAAGGAAATCTTTTCCCCATCACCAGTATCTCTCCCAGCACAACATCCACGGCTCTGACATCCCTTTGGACTGGCAGTACCCCGCTGGAGCATGGCATTATTGGCTACGAAATGTGGGTCAAATCGCTCAGCATGGTCATCAACACTATTCTCCACTCACCGATCACCTTTTGGGGCGACGTAGGGGGCCTGGCAAGGGCTGGGTTTGATCCGGTAGGTTTCCTGGGGATACCTGCGGTGGGCCAGCAGTATACCTCGAGCGGCATAGAGAGTCACGCTTTTGTGCCAGCCATCATCGCAAATTCCGGGCTTTCAAAAATGCATCATGTGGGCACCCAGCTGCATGGCTACACCGCGGAAAGCGACTTTCTAGCGAACCTGCGCGACCTGCTAAATTCCCGCCCAAATAACCGCAAGTTTGTTTATGCCTACTGGAGCCACGTGGATAGCCTGATGCATCGTTATGGCACTTACAACGAACGTGTAACTGAGCAATTCAAAAGTTTCAGCGATGCCTTTGAACGCATTCTTTTAAGCAAGCTCGAATCCTGGGCGCGCGAAGATACGCTTTTCCTGCTCACAGCGGATCATGGTTCGGTTGAGACCCCCTATAATCCCTCCTATGAATTGAGCTCGCACCCGGAACTGGTAAATTTGATGGTGATGCAGCCTACCTGTGAAGGAAGATTGCCTTACCTTTACATCAAACCGGGGCAGGAGGAAGCCGTGCGGCAGTATTTTGAGCATGCCTGGCCTGGTCAATTCGATTTGATCACTCGCCAACAGGTGCTGGATTCAGGCTTGCTCGGTCGCGGAGTTCCTAATAGTGATATTGCCAATCGGATCGGCGATCTCGTCGCCATCCCGCATGGCCATGCCTATCTCTGGTGGGTGAATAAGACTAATGTGATGCTGGGACGCCATGGCGGTCTGCATCCGGATGAGATGCTGGTGCCGCTTTATGCTTTATCGCTTGATTGAGCAGGATCCAAGCTGATTACGCGGTAACCGAAGCAGTTGATCACGCGCGTATCACCAAGCGGCGTTTCACGCGCTTTTAAAGGGTTGTAGAGGTGAATGTGCCCGTGCAAGTGCAACCTGGGCTTGAAATGCTTGATTAGCCAGCGGAAAGCGTCTACTCCCCTATGAGCCTGATCATCCTCATCGTGAATCCCGGTTGGCGCGGCATGGGTAACAAAAACATCCAGGTAACGGCCAAATCGAACTCTATTGATCAATAACCGGGGCACCAGCCCAAAAACCATCAGCCACATCTGCCATTGGGAGTATTGATACTCACGTTGGTTGTAACGGAGGCTGCCTTCGATGCCAGCCAGGATCAGATCCAACTCGGAAGCATAGATCACCTGGCGATGGAGATTTGTTGCGCCTTGAGGATGATGGCGCACTTCTCCCTCACCATCCTCAATGTCAAAAATATGGTTGCCCTGGACGTAATAAAGAGGCAGATCGAGCATACTTGCAACGTATTCGAGATAATGCCAGGGTAAATCCCCGCAACTAATCACACCATCCAATCCGGGAAACCTTTCCCGGACGCGCGGGCTGTTTACGGCGGGTGCCTCCACATCGCTCAGGCAAAGCAGCTTCTTTGGGTTCACGCGCTTTGAGCCACAGCAACTGCCGCAGCCATCCCGCCTTCATGTGTGATGGAAACCGCCCACTCAGCCAGTCCTTTGGCTTGCGCGACTTCCAGGGCGACCCCATGCAGGGTGACGCCTGGTTCGCCGCTGGGGGCATGCAGGATTTCGATGTCCTGCCAGGCAACCTTACCAATCCCAGTACCAAGCGTTTTGGAAACGGCCTCCTTGGCCGCGAAAATTCCCGAAAGAGTATCATTATCATCCTGTGCCTGGGCAATCTCCGCTTCCGTAAAGACCCGGCGGATGAAACGCGCTCTGATGGCAGGATTAACATCCCCCAGGCGGGAGGTTCGCAGTAGGTCGATGCCGCATTTGATCATGTGAGTGCCCTTCCTGCTGATGTAATAACCAATTTGTCCATATCCCAATAGCGTCGCGCGGCATCCAGGATTTCCTCCGTGGTGATGCTTTCCATGATGGCAGGCAACTGACGCAGGTGGTCCAAACTGTAGCCATAGCGTTCGATGCTGACCAGGATGGAAGCAATACCCGCATTCGTTTCGAGGGAGAGAGGAAGCCTTCCCAGTGCTTGTGTTTTGACATCCCTCAGTTCCTGCTCGGTCACCGGTTCACTGCGGAATCGCGTCAGTTCCTGCTTCAGCAGGGCAAGCGCTTTTTCGAGATTGGCCGGGTTGACCCCAGCCACAACCGTCCACGGCGTCGGACCGATGCCGGCTCCCAGGTGGCTTGAAACCTCGTAGGCCAAACCGGCTTTTTCACGCACAGCCTTGCCAATGCGCCCCATCATGCCGTACTTGCCAAGAATGGAATTGCCGATTGAACAAACGTGGTAATCGCGGCTGACCGTTTTTGGGGCAGGCACGCCGATGATCAGATCGCTCTGACTCTTCCCCTCAAGCGGGATGTGGCTTCGGATGGAGTGATCGGGTGGCGTAAAAGCTGGGAGCTTCACAGGCGGGGATTGGGCGTCGGAATGCCAGGCGCCCAGGGTTTTCGAGAAGATATCCTGTGCCATTTCAGGTTCAATCCCGCCGCAAACTGCCAACACCAGTCCGTTTGGTCCATAGTAGGTTGCGTGGAAGGATTCCAACTGCTCAATTTTTATGCCAGAAACGCTTTGCGCATAGCCGTTATCAGGGTGGGCATAGGGGTGAGAGCCGTAAAAAGCACGGTTAAATGCCTGGTAGGCCATCTCCGCCGTGTCTTGATTTTGGATCGCAATACCGGTCAGAATTTGATTCCGGACTCGTTTGAACTGCTTTTCTGCAAAAGCCGGCTCCTGGATGACCTCAACCAACAAACTCCAGATGGTTTCAAGGTCTTCCCTGAGGCATTGACCGAAAAAGGTGGTTGAGAGGTGGCCGGTGCCAAGCGAGAGCGACGCGCCAATGCTTTCGATCTTGTCGTGAAAGCGCTGGAAGTTCAGCCGCTTTGTACCTGTCATCAGCATATCCGTCGTAAAAGAAGCCAAACCATGCGCCTCACCCGGGTCAGCGATCGCGCCTGGCTGCATGTATCCGGTAAAGTAGACTGCCGGGCTGGTCAGATTTGGGTAGGCGAGCAGGGTAGTGCCGTTGCTGTAGCGTTCGCGCAGGATGGTTTGAGAATCAGGCATTGAGTGATTCATCATTCCTCCTGCGTTTTGCTCGCCCGGTAGACACCAACAACCCGCTGGTCTTCCCGCAAGTATTTTTGGGCGATTTTTAGAACCTGGCTGGGTGATACCGAACTCAGGCGGTTGAGGTATTCGGCAACCCATTGATAGTTCGCAAACGAGCTGGCGTAGCCCATCCAGAAACCCTGGTTGGTAATGTTGTCGCTACCATAGGCGAAAAGCGCGCTGGCTTGCTTGATAGCCCTGTCGATTTCTCCCTGGCTCAACTGATGAGCAGTTATTTGGCAAATCTGTTCATGGATGATCTTCAATGCTGCCCATGGATCGCCATCGGGTTGGATGGTGGCGAAGACTTTGTAAACCCCAGGGTCAATATTCGCGGAAAGGTCGCCAAACACGGACGCGGCAAAATCTTCTTCCACTAAAGATTGATAAAGCCGTGAAGTGCGGTTATTGATGCCTCCGCTGCCAAACATATTCAGGGAAGAAGGTCCGCTCAGCAGGCTTTCAATGATGGTATAAGCAAAAAAGTCGGGATCGCTGGCAGCCGGGCAGCGCCAGGCAATTTCCAGATAGTGCGCTTCACCAGGACCCTCCATTTCGATCTGATCACCCGGACTAAGTATTTTTTCAGTGGCAGGCACATTTGGAATTGTTGGAAGCGATGGAATACCGCCAAACAGGTCTTCCACATCTTCGAGGACGTTTTTGGGAGAGATATCTCCTGCGACACACAAAATCGCGTTCGCGGGCTGGTAAAAATCGCGATAGTGTTGGAAGAGATCGTCGCGGGTTATGCCCAACAAGTCCTCTTTCGACCCCAGGACTTCGTTGCGGTAAGGGTGGGACTGGAAGGCGCGGGACTGCACTGCTTCATCGAGTCGAAACTCAGGGTAGTTCTCGGAGCCCTCTCGTTCAGAGATGATTACGGTGCGTTCAGTTTCCACTTCGTCGGGGTCGAAGAGGCTGTTTACCATCCGGTCGGCCTCAAGTTCGAGTGTGGCACGCAGGTGGGCGGACGGCATCGTCTCAAAATAGGTCGTCCAATCCGTGCTTGTGAAAGCGTTTGAATACCCCCCGACGCGCGATACCAGGTTGTCGATGTCATCTCCTGAAAACTTCTTGGTGCCCTTGAACTGCATGTGCTCCACCCAGTGACTCAGACCAGTCTTGCCCGGGAGTTCGTTCCTGGAGCCAATGCCATACCAAACCCAGGTGCTTGTCACCGGGACAGTGTGGATTTCCTTGAGCATCACACGCAGTCCATTATTAAGCTGAACCTGATGAAGATTTAGATTGAGATCAATGGACATGGGGATCAGGATTTGCCGCGCTTACCCAGGCTCTGTTCTTTTGAGAGGTATTTCTTTGGTCGGATTACAAACAGCAAGCCTACGCAGATCACGAGAATGCCAATTATTACACCACGCGATTGCAGCGTGCCAAGCAGCACATAGGGCAGAGGATTTGTGCCAAAGCCAAAGGCGTCAGCCAAAGCGGTAAAGGCACAGATCACATAACCTGTCGCAATTATCCGCGTGCCAAAGTCAGCTCTCAGGGACTTGGGTCCGCCATTCCAAAAGGCAATAAGCACACCGGTTGCCGAAAGAGTCATCAGTCCGATACCGAGCAAGATGACAATGATCTGAACAAAACCGATGTTTTGCCCTCTGTCCCAACCAAAGAGATCCGGTCGTAATCCAATTAAAAGGATTAAGAAACCCAGCAGCAAACCGGTCAGACCAGCCCTGACCTGGAACTTAGGAAAAGTTCCCGCTTTGATAGCTTTTTTGGGATTACTGGGGTCTAGAAGAACATCTGGTTGGCTCAAAGAGTTTCCTTTGTCTTAATCAGGCAGCGCGTTTTCAATCATCTCGAGGAAATTCCCCGATGCGATTCTTTCGATCGCTTGTGAATCATACCCCAATTCTTCGAGGAAGGGAAACAGCCGTGGCAAATCAGCGATGGTGTCGATTTCAGCCGGCACCAATTCAACTCCGAACCCGCCATCGAAATCCGTGCCGATACCAACATGGCGCACATCGCCGGCTATCTGGCAGATGTAGTCGATCTGCTCAGCTACCAAACGGAGCGAAATAGCCGGCTTACCACCGTCTTCCAGCCAAGCAGCGTTGAGGAAAATGTTGAAAGGCGAAATTCCAATCACGCCATTGCGGGCAAGCAGTTTTCGGATCACTTCGTCGCTGAGAAGGCGGTTGGAGTTATAGCCCTTCACCAGTTTTGCCGCATTCGAGTGGCTGGCTATGACCGTACCAGGGTAAAGATCAAGGCACGTTAGAGCCGCTGGTTCGTCCATATGGGAGAGATCCAGCACAAAACCGATCTCTGCCATCGCGCGGATGAGAGCTTTGCCTTCTGCAGTCAACCCACCAGGTTCGCGGGTTCCACCGCAAAAGCGATTGCCAGCCCAAGCCAGCCCAATGATGCGCAGCCCGCGTTCCCACCACTCCGGGAGTTCGTCCAGGTCAACGATGCCCTCGGCACCTTCCATCAGAGGAACAATACCGATTGGTTTCAGTGTCTCGGTTTGGGTCTGCCAGAGATCCAAGTGACTGTGAAGCGCTTGTTTGGTCAGTACCAGGCGATAGGCATCAGATTGGGTCTCTGCCAGTTTATGGTAAAGGTCCAACTGCATTGCGTATATGCGATGTGCATCAGCAATGGAGCTGTAGTATTCTTCGTTTTCAAATTTTGGATCGCGGCGGCGTTCGGGAATTGAAAAAAGCGTTCCAAAGACCAGCCCCGCATTGGCCACATTGGATTCTGGCAAGCCAAGCAGAGAACAACCACCAGAACCATTCTTGCCGGTTTTGCGGTCTTGCAGGCGGGTTTGCGCATTCGGCAGGCGGTAATCACGACCGAGAACGGTCATGTTGTAGGCAAGGTCCTGATGGGCGTCGAGGATAAAGGGCATGGGCATCAAAAAGCGCCGGTTTTGGCCGGCGCTTCTCTAAAGTAAATAATTAGTCTGCTTTGACTTCTTCGTCGGCCTTGGGCTCAACCGCTTCCACGATTTCTTCCACAGCCCCTTGGGTTTCCTCGACGGTCTCAACGACAGCATCGGGAACTTCGGCAACAACTTCCTCCACAACTTCTTCAATCGGTTCGGGAGTTGCTTCGCCAAGCATGGTGGCAATGGTTTCGCCTTCGGTGCTGGGTGTCAGGTCGAAATCGGCTGCGAGGGATTTCCAATCGGAGTCGGCATAGGCGGGTGAATCCACGCGGCGCATGCTCAAACCGATGCGATGATCTTCATCTTCGATCTTCAGGATGCGCAGGGTGACCACATCGCCAACCTTGATGACTTCCTTGGGGTGGTCCACGCGGCGGTCACTCAGCTCGGAAATGTGAATTAAACCTTCGAGATCTCCGGGGACATTCAGGCGGGCAAAAGCGCCAAAACTGGTCAGGCGGGTAATTTCGCCTTCGACCAATTGACCGACCTTCAGGTTTTTAACTTGCTGTGACCACGGATCTCCAAGCAACTGGCGAATAGACAAACCAATACGGCGGCGTTCGCGGTCGATACTGATAATTTTCACGCGGACTTCTTCACCGACTTTCAGTACTTCGTTGGGGTTGACCACACGGTCCCAGGAAATCTCGGACATGTGGACCAAGCCATCTGCGCCGCCGATATTGACGAAGGCGCCGAAATCTGCCAGGCTGGTGACACGACCCTTGCGAACTTCGCCTTCGGCCAGGTCTTCCAGGACCTTGTCGCGAATCTGGTCGCGGGTTTCGGTGCTGGCAGCACGCTCGCTGAGGATCAGACGATGACGCTCACGGTCGACTTCAATAACACAAACGGTTACAGCATCACCAACGAAGCTCTTGTATTTGGCTTCGGGGGTTTCTCCGGACATGGATAACCTGCGGCTAAGGCTGAGTTGGGAAGCGGGGATAAAGCCACGTATCGTAGACAACGGTACTAAAAGCCCACCTTTGTTATAACCAACAACAGTCGACTCAAAGCTTTCGCTGGAAGCCAATGCGGCTTCGGCATCAATCCAGCTTTGTTCTTCGACGGCACGAACGAACGAAAGAATTAGGTTTCCGTCCTGATCGTGTGGAGTGACCACAAATACCGGGATGGCTTTTCCAACCTCGAAAGTTGCAAGTAATTCTGCAGGGATCGCCTCATATTCTTTTCCGACGATGAGTCCCTCTGACTTGGCTCCAACACTGACCAGGATCTGCGATCCTGAAATGCTGGCGATGATGCCATCGCGGATTTCTCCCGCGACTGGCATTTGGAAGGAGAAATCTTCAGAATACTCTCCCATCAAACTTTCCATGGTTTGTTCTTTTTCGTTCTCCTGCTTGCTCTCCTGGTTTTGCTCCTGCATACTATTGGCGTCGTTGTCTGACATTGAATGAACTCCGAATTAAGATTTGGAAATGATTATAGACCCAGATTCAAATTCCCGCAACCCACAATACAGATATCGGGCCAAGAAACCTCACATGTCCCGGCGATCTTGAGTCAAAAAGGGCTATTCTTCCTTGAGTGGGGGATAGTCGCCCCAGTCAAGGACTTCTCGCGTGCCTGTTTGAGGATGAGCCGCGCTGATGATACCACGTTCTTCCAATTTTTCAACCAATCGGGATGAACGCGTATAGCCAATTCGGAGTTTCCGCTGGAGCATCGATACAGATGCCCGCCCCTCCTTGCGAATGATCCTCAGCGCTTCTTCAGTCAATGGATCTTCGTCAGGATCTTTTTGGAGTTCTTTCCAGAGAGGCTCTTGGGTTAGCGGCAGGTTGTTCCCACTGGTGGTGTAAAGCGCTTTGTCCGGGCGTTCCGGCGCGCCATTTGCCACGGATTGTGCCTGCCAGAAGCGCGCCAAGCGGGAGACTTCCTCTTCCGAAACATAAGCACCCTGTAGCCTTACCGGCGCGGGAGAGTCTGGAGCCTGGAAGAGCATATCACCGCGACCGAGTAGGCGTTCAGCGCCAGGTTGGTCCAGGATGACACGGCTGTCGACGTTTGAGGCGACCGCGAAGGCAATTCGTGCAGGGAAGTTGGCTTTGATCAAACCTGTGATCACATCCGCTGATGGACGTTGCGTGGCAATGATGAGGTGAATCCCGGTGGCACGCGCGAGCTGCGCAAGCCTGGTCAGACAGCGTTCAGTCTCATCTGGCGCAAGAAGCATCATATCAGCCAGTTCGTCGATGACCACGACAATGTAAGGTAATTTCTTGCCGCCTTCGAGGCTGACTTTCTTGTTGTATTCCTCCAGGTTTCTTACGCCAAGATTTTCAAAGATGCGGTAACGCAAATCCATTTCGCGCAGCATCCACTGCAAGGCACCGACAACTTTTTCCGGATCCATGATCACGTCCGTCAGTAAGTGCGGGATGCCGTTGTAGACCGAAAACTCCACTCTTTTGGGATCAACCAGGAGCAGTCTCAGTTGGTCCGGGTTAAGAGTGAGCAAGTAACCAGTGAGAATCGCGTTCACACAGACCGATTTACCCGAGCCGGTGGTGCCGGCGATCAGGAGGTGCGGCATGGCAGTGAGATCCGAGGTGGTTGGAATGCCCGTTACATCCTTGCCAAGAGCGAACTTGAGGGGTGACTTGTGGCTTTGGAAGGGCAGGCTTGTAACCAGTTCGAGCATCGAAACCATGCTGGTTTTTAGGTTTGGAACCTCAATACCGACATAACCCTTACCCGGAACTGGCGCCTGGATGCGAATACGCGATGCCTTAAGCGCCATTGCCAGGTCATCACTCAGTCGGGTAATGTTGCTCACACGTACCCGCGTGCGCCCTGTGCGGTTCTCGTTGTATTCCGGTTCCACGCCGAACATCGTGATCGTCGGACCTCGCCTGATCTCGACGACCTTGCCAGGCGCGTTGAAGGACCGCAAGGTCTCTTCGATCACACGCGCCTTATCCTCATCGGACTCTTCATCAACCGGGGCTTTCTGGACTGGATTTAGGATCTCTTCCGGTTCAGGCAGCACCCAGGCTTTTTCAGGCGCAGGTGATTCAATCCCCGTGGTATTGGAGACGGGTGGCGTAGCGCTGGATTCGATTGAACTCGTCTGATGGACTGCGTTTTCTCTTTCCTCAAATTTAGCGGTCTCGTGATCTCTTTGGACCTTCTGCCGGTGTTCAACGGTTTTTTCGCGCAGGAAATTCGCAAATCTTGATTGGCTGTGATTGAATTTCTCTGCCAGCCAGCTGACCAGGTCTGACATGGAAAGGTCGATCAGGAGTACAAGCGCCACAAGCAGCCAAGCGATCAGGACAATGATTGCGCCTGCTCTGCCAAGCCCATTTTCCAACGCGCGGTAAATAGCTCCGCCAACAAGCCCACCGCCAGGGGGCGTGGACACGCCTCCAAAACTGACATCCAGCAGTTGGAACCAGGTCAGCAGATTAAAGAAGATCAGCACGACCCCGATCACGCGTTCTGTTGAAACATTCGGAAAACGATCCATCTTGGAGAGAAGGAACCATGTGCCGATTAGCAGCAACACAAGCGGCAGGGCGTATGCCCCCCAGCCGATCCAGCGAAGCAAAAGGTTCGTCCAGGGTCGCGTGAGTCCACCTGAGGAGGAGGTCATCAGGCTCAGGAGCGTCAAAAGACCAATAACAATTAGAATAATGCCGGCAATATCAACTTTTCGTTCAGTTGATAACGGTTGTGGCGCAGGTGCGGCGACTTTGTTGCGGGGAGTGGGAGCTTTTTTCGCGGTGGAAGTTCTGGAGCGGGAAGATTGAGAGGTGCTTTTCCGGGCGCGGCTTGGCGTTCGGGATGTGGTACCGGTTTTCTTTTTACTCGCTGTAGTTTTTTTGGTTTTACTTGTGGTTGTGCTCCGCGCCATAGCGATATTACTCACTTTCAATTGGTCTCCAAATTATAGCATGCGAGATGGAGAGCTGTAGTTGCTGGAAAAAACCGGCAAAATGCTTTTGTGTATCCCAAAGTGATATTCTTACTGAGCAAGTTCAAACACATATGAGACGATAGGGCTTTACAAAAAAGCACATTG
>DAISYV010000027.1:0-5530 GCA_036825115.1 Anaerolineaceae bacterium
CGGATTATGGCAAGTAATTCTGCTTTAACTCTTGACAATCAAGACGGTATCTACAAATTAATTTGCTGTGGGTTACTTTGGACAGGACAATGAAATCTGTAAATATTAGAAACTGACCTTTACAGTCACTGTATGTTCTAGGTTGACAGCTATACTGATCACTTTATCGGTCTCCTGGATCCAATAAACTTCCTGTTTGTTTACTGTGATTGCTGACGGGACGGATTGGCAATAGAGGTAGATCCTGCCTTCTGCTTCATGCCCCAGGTCCAGCTCGAAGGTAAGTTTGGAGCGGGTTGCCTTCCACGATCGCAGCTCAATCCCTTGGGAAGCATGCAGATCGCTGCCAAGGTAAGCAATTTTTTGCAGCGGGCTGAGCGTCATCAGGCGCACCCCATGGGCAGGCACTGCATGGAAAATGTAATCTGCTTCCACTTCCGCCCATTCGCCTGTCCAAAACTCACGCATCAGCCAGGATTTTCCAACTATCCCAAAATCTCCCAGATTCAGCGCGAGATCTCGCGGCTCGTCCGACCAATTAAATAGCGCGATAACCTGCCGCTCGCCAGCTGGCGTTTGCATCACCTGGCGCAGTTTGGTGGGCATGCCCGTTTCAAACAGGTCCAAAACCTGTGGGTTTGGCGGCAGCACCGGGTGCAAGCTTTGGGCAATTCTCAAGCGGTCTTCATCAAGCTTACTCATGTCATCCGAGAGCAAAAGCGCTCCGCCGCTGAGGCTGATGGCGCTCGCCAGGGACTGCACTTCAGGCAGGGTCAGCTTCGAATCAGCCCGCACCAGCAGGCAGTCAGGGTCATTTACCCACCAATGGGGATCCATCGGCGCGCGTGTGATGATGTTCTGGATGGCATTGCGGGCACAGGGCATGTTGGGCTCATTGCGAACAGGTTTTTTGATCCCGAAGGCGTTGGGTTCCCACTCTGGGCTAACGTCCGCGCTGATGCGCATCATATCGAAAATCCCTATGCCGGAGCCAATCGGGCAGCCGCAACCCAGCAGGATCGCGTCGCTACCGGCTTCTTCGCGGATCAACTCCAAAGCCTGGCGCAGAATCTGCGCGCGGGTTTTGGTTGGGTCACAATGCGCGCCTCGCAAAGCAGCCGCGTAGAGAAAGTCCAGTTTCAGATAAGGAAAGCCCCATTCCCGCACGGCTGTCTGGATCACATCGCGGACGTATCCAAGCGCGTCTGGATGGGTGAGGTCGAGCGCGCGCCCCAGTCCGCCCCAGGCAAAGCCGCTGTTGACGGGGCGACCATTTTCTTTCCGCAAAAGCCAGTTTGGATGCCTGCGGATCAGCTTCGATCGCGGCTCCAGGATAAATGGGGCCAGCCAGATGCCGGGCGTCAAACCCTCGCGTTGGATATCCTGCGAAAGACCAGCCACTCCGTCCGGAAACTCAGGGTCAAACTCAAACCAGCTGCCCACGTCCTGCTCGAAGCCGTCATCAATCTGGAAAAACTTCAGTGGCAGGCGAGGTTTCAATTGACTTATGGCCTGCAGATTCTTGCTGATCTCTGATGGGGTAATGTTTTGGAAGTAGTAATACCAACTGCAC
Organism: Anaerolineaceae bacterium; assembly: GCA_036825115.1. GTDB lineage: Bacteria > Chloroflexota > Anaerolineae > Anaerolineales > Anaerolineaceae > Mesolinea. The sequence continues at coordinate 1,574 of DAISYV010000027.1, forward strand.
CAGCCAACGGGCGTATCCATGCGCTGCCTGACATCGTTTTCGCGGGCAACAGCTTTGAAATAGACCTTGAAGGGCTCCAAATCGGAGATGTCAAAGAATTGCCAGGCCAGCCAGTCACTGCAGAGTGACGCTCCAGGTCGGAGTTCGACTTTATCGGCATTAGCCCAGACCTGCAGGTCCGGTTCGGGATGGAGGGTGGAAAGAAGCGAGCCAAACTGCTGCTTTTGGGAGAGAAATCCGCAAATTAGTCCGACTTGAGGTTCATGGTCAATGATGGCACCGAACATGTCAGATGAGAACTGCGATTGTTTCTGTGTGATGGGTGTGCCAGTGTTGTAGAGCATTGGGTGGGCAAGATGCTTCAGCCAACTGCGGTTTTGCTTCTCACCATACTGCCAGCTCCCGCTTGGGGACCAGCTTTGCCAGCCATTGCTGTAGAAAGCCGTCTTTTCAGGGCGAATCTCAGAAAAGTGCAGCTCGCCTGTCCGTAAAGCGCCAAAAGTCATTCTGTCGGGGTGGAAGATTTGCTCCGAGTGATTGCGGATTTCCATGCGCTGCAGGAGCAGGGGCTGATCGGCTGGCAGGGCAAACTCCACCAACCATTCCAGGTCAACCGTTTCCGCCCGATAGAGTGCCTTGATCACTTGCAGAGATCCATGCCTGGGGTCATTCCTGTCTTCCTGGCTGATGGATTCCAGCTTAACGGTTGGATGGGTGTCGCCACCGCTAAAACTTAGATTGTAGCGGGCATTTCTCAGGCTTGCCCCTGGGAATTGCAGGCTTTCAAGAAAAAAAGTGCCAGCTTCAGGATCAAGCACAAAATCCAGCCAGGCATTTGTCAGTCGGGTCACTTGGCTATCCACCTTTCAAGGATTTCGCTGAATGGGATTGGACCTTCGCGAAGCAGCTTTGGTTCCATTCCCAGGCAATCTACGATCGTGGAAGCCTGTCCGCCTGTGAGCTCGCCGCCGTCCAGCACCAGGTCAACCAGCCCCTCGAGCTGCGCCAGTACTCCCAGGGCGTCGCGTGGATTTTCTTGGTCTGAGAGGTTGGCGCTGGTGACTGCCAGCGGTCCAGCTTGATCGATCAAGGAGAGCGCCACTGGATGGTTTGGCATGCGCACAGCCAGCCCAGGGTAAGGCGTCAGGTCGGGAGGTAAGTCGGGATTTTTGGGGAGAACGAGCGTCAGTGCGCCTGGCCACCAACATTCTATTAGTCTGAGAGCATTGTCAGGCAAACCCGATACCAGGCTATCCAACTGGGCAGGGCTGCTGATCAGCACCGGGATTGCCTTGGACATGGCACGCCCCTTGGCGGCAAATATTTGTTGAATGGCAGTCGGTGAATGAGGATCGCAGCCCAAGCCGTAAAGCGTGTCGGTGGGGAAGGCGATCAGTCCGCCAGAGCGAATCACTTCGCAGGCAAGAGCGATGGCATTGGGATGCGTGGCAGAAATGAGGCGTGTTTTCATGAGATTTCAATCCTCACCAGGCGGTCCAACCCGGCCAGATCCTGCAGCAGGCTGACGTCTGCTTGCGGGAATGCTGTTTTCGCAAGCATGAGCGTTTCTTCTCCAAGCGTTGCTTCCGTCTCGAGCAAGACCAATGCAGGGGAGTTCAATTTTGTGGGGAGTTGTTCAAGCAGCCGGCGGATCAGGCTCAGGCCGTCCGCGCCGCCATCCAGCGCCAGGGTTGGTTCGAAGCCGAGCGTGTTGACTTCCACAAGTTTATGGCTTGGAATATAGGGCAGGTTGGCACACACGAGATCAAAGACTTGATTTTCAGAGGGAAGCAGGTCTGCTTGTTCAAAATTGATCTGAGTATCAACCTGGTGAGTTGCGGCGTTTTGTTGGGCAATAACGAGAGCAGCTGGTGAAAAGTCTGTGGCTGTAATGGTGAGCAAAGGTTTGCGTGTAGCCAATGTTATTGCGATGCTGCCGGAGCCAGTGCCTACGTCCAGCGCGTGTGTAGCATCCGGGTGTGCCTCCAGCCAATTTAGGGCTTCTTCGACCAGCAGTTCAGTCTCCGGGCGGGGAATGAGCACAGCCGGGCTGACGGCAAAATCCAGCCCATAAAACGCCTGTTTACCGGTGAGGTAGGGCAGAGGCTCGCCTGCTTGCAGGCGGTTGACTAATTGCTCCAAATGGGCTTTTTGGTCAGGATTGAGGTGGGTGTCGGGGTGAGCCAGCACCCAGGTTTTGGGTTTCTGCAGGACATGCGCCAACAAAATCAGCGCCACCCCGTGAGGCTGCTCATTGCAGTTAATCGCAGAGGGCAGGCAATCTTCACTCATTGGTTTCGAAATTTGCCAGGCGTTCAGCTTCTTCGGCGTGCTGCAGCTCCTCGATGAAAGTGTCCAGTTCGTAGCCATCCATCACGCCAGCCATGTTATAGGAAGAGACGTTGATGCGGTGGTCTGTTACACGCGACTGCGGATAGTTATAGGTGCGAATTTTTTCGGAGCGTTCGCCGGTGCCAATTTGCGAACGGCGGGTGGCGTCGAGCTCGTTTTGGCGCTTTTCCTGCTCCATCTCAAAAAGGCGCGCCTTGAGGACGCTCATCGCGCGCAAGCGGTTTTGCAGTTGCGAGCGTTCGTCCTGGCAGGCCACAATGATGCCGGTTGGCTTGTGGTGGATGCGGACAGCGGTCATGTTTTTCTGCACGTTCTGCCCGCCGGCGCCGGCTGACTTGAAGACATCAATATCAATGTCAGAATCAGGGATATCGATTTCGAAGTCGTCCACCTCCGCCAAAACTGCTACGGTGACTGTGGACGTGTGAATGCGACCCTGCGATTCAGTTTCAGGCACGCGCTGCACGCGGTGCACGCCGGATTCAAACTTGAAGCGCGAGTACGCTCCACGCCCTTTCACGGCAAAGGTAACTTCCTTGTAGCCGCCAATGCCAGTCTCGTTTGAGGAGATGATTTCAGTCTTGTAGCGATGGATGTCGGCGTACTTCAAGTACATTCGCAGCAGGTCTGCCACGAAGAGGCCGGCTTCATCGCCGCCGGTGCCGGCGCGAATTTCAATGATCACGTTGCGGTTATCGCGTGGGTCTTTGGGGATCAGCATGCTCTTCAGTTCGGCGTCCAGCTCTTGCAAGCGGGATTGGAGTTCGTCCAATTCCAGGTGCGCCATTTCCAGCAACTCACCATCAGCAACGCTGATAAGTTCTTCAATTTCCACGGTCTTGGCCAGGTTATCTTTGTACTCGCGGGCAAGGTTGACGATTGGCTCCAGGTCGGAGCGTTCTTTGGATAGCTCCGCCACAAGCTGAAAGTCCGTGCCGGATTCAGCCAGGCGGCGGTCAAGTTCCGCAAAGCGGTCGAGGATTGCTTCAAGTTTATCTAACATAGGTTCGTCTCTCAATGATTTCGGACTGAGATTATAACATCCTGTCTGGGGTCTGTCATCCTGAACCAGAAACTCGTAACCTTCGCAAGGTCTGTCATTCTTAGATAAAACCTGTTAAATATCAATCTGAGCAAGGAATTGTCATTCTGAGCTGCTTTTGCGAAGAATCTTAACCCAAGGTTCAAAAGGCAAGATCCTTCGTTCCTCAGGATGACAAACAAACGCTGTCATTCTGAGCTTTTTTGCGAAGAATCTAAAGGTGAAAAAGCAAGATCCTTCACTCCGTTCAGGATGACAAATACCTTGTCATTCTGCGCAGGCATCCTGTCATTCTGAGCCGCTTTTGCGAAGAATCTTAACAGATGGGTCAGAAGGCAAGATCCTTCGTTCCTCAGGATGAGAAACATACGCTGTCAAAAGGCAAGATAATTCGTTCCTCAGGATGACAAACAAACGCTGTCATTCTGAGCTTTTTTGCGAAGAATCTAAAGGTGAAAAAGCAAGATCCTTCACTCCGTTCAGGATGACAAACAAACTCTGTCAAAAGGCAAGATCCTTCACTCCGTTCAGGATGACAAATACCTTGTCATTCTGCGCAGGCA
>DAISYV010000027.1:5630-21454 GCA_036825115.1 Anaerolineaceae bacterium
CTTCACTCCGTTCAGGATGACAAATACCTTGTCATTCTGCGCAGGCATCCTGTCACTCTGAGCTGCTTTTGCGAAGAATCTTAACAGATGGTTCAAAAGGCAAGATCCTTCGTTCCTCAGGATGACAAACACAACTAAAACCAAGCGTGTATAATAGCGCGCAGGAGCCTCATGCAACTCTATCTCATCCGCCACGGACAATCCACCAATAACGCTCGCTGGGACGCCCAGGAAAGTTACGAAACTTACCGCAGCTCTGACCCAACCCTGACCGAAAAAGGCGTGCGGCAAGCTGAACTGCTGGCTGATTATCTCGCGGTCTCCAAACCCGGCGAAGAGGATTTCTGGCGAGATCCGCAGAACAGGCTCGGTTTCGGGCTTACCCATATCTACTGCAGCCTGATGCAGCGCGCTATTCACACTGGCAGCATCATCGCCAGGCGCCTGAACTTACCTTTGGTGGCGCTGCCCGAAGTTCACGAAGTGGGTGGGATCTACCTTGATCATGTTGTAAACGATGTAATTGAAATTACCTGGGAACACGGTGTCAGCCCTGAGTTTCTTTCAAACCATTATCCGGATCTTATCCTGGCAAAACCCATCGACGAGAAAGGTTGGTGGCGCGGCGGAAAGGAAGACGGCAGCCTGCCGTTAAATCGCGCGCAAGAGGTGTTGAATTGGATCAAAGAACGGCATCTCGGTTCTGATGACCGTGTGGCGATCGTAACGCATGGCGGTTTTACCAACTACCTTTTTCGCGCTATGCTCAAAATTTCCCTTGATGAACCCGATAATCGCAAATTGGAATACCGCATGATTTATAACAATTGTGCCATCAGCCGATTCGACTTTGTCGACAACCGCATTTTATTGGCCTATCACAACCGGGCTGACTTCCTGACAGATGACCTTATCACTTGATTGGACTTTTCGATAGAGTTTTTTGAAGTTCATGTTCCTGTTTTTTTGAGATACTCCCTTATCCGGGCAGGCGAATTGCTGGAAGCTACCGTCACAAACCTACGAGGACTGCAGCCTCCTTTGGTTTAAGGCGTTCTAACCTCTGGTAAAATTGCAGCTAAGAGCCCTGATGCGGCAGAAAGAAATAACAAATGCCTTTATATGTCAATATCCTCATAATTTTCATACTTTTTATATTTAACGCTATCTTTGCGATGTATGAAATTGCCATGGTCTCCTCGAAGAAGACCCGCTTGGTGGCTCGCGCTGAAGACGGACAGAAGGGCGCTTCGGTTGCGATGGAGCTTTTACAGGATCCTGACCAGCAATACCTCTCGGCGATCCAAATCATGATCACCATGATCGACACCTTGGCTGGCGGTATCGGTGGTGCCCAATTATCGCGACCTCTGGCTGAGGTCTTTAAACGCGTCAACTGGTTGGCACCCTTTGCTGAAATCGCTGCCCTGATCATCGTTGTTATTATCATTACCTACTTCTCAATTGTTCTTGGCGAACTGATTCCGAAACGCATTGCGGTTAGCAAGCCTGAAGATGTCGTTACGAAGCTTTCCCCGATGATCAGAGGGTTGACAAATGCGGTACGCCCGCTTACAAAGTTGCTGAGCGGCTCGACCAATTTGGGTATCAAAATCTTCAATATCGATGTCACCAGAGAACCAGCTATAACCGAGGAAGAGCTCAAAGGGTATATCCAGGAAGGGCGCCAGACAGGCGTATTTGATGAGGCTGAGCAGACCATGGTGGATGGCGTTTTTCGTTTCACCGATCGTCGGGTGGACGCGATCATGACTCCGCATACCGAATTGGACTGGATCAATCTGGATGACGACCATGATACGATCGTGAAGGAATTGATGGAAAGCAATTATTCCCGTATGCCGATCGCTCATGGCGATTTGGATCGTTCAATGGGTATCATCAACACCAAGGACCTGCTTGGTGTTGATATCCACAATCCGCAGTTCAACCTTGAGGATTACCTCCGCGAACCGCTTTTCTTCCCCGGCAACATGGAAGCTGTCAAGGCATTCGAACAATTTCGGCAAACCGGCATCCATCATGCACTGGTTCTGGATGAATTTGGCGGTGTTGAGGGTTTTGTGACTCTCTACGACGTGTTGGAGTCAATTGTCGGCGATATCCCGCTTGATGAATATGACAAAGATCAGGATGTTGTCCAGCGTTCAGATGGCACCTGGCTGGTGGATGGACTGATACCGATCGACGAGCTTAAAGAGATCATGGATGTTGACGAATTACCTGAAGAGGATAAGGCCGGTTTCCAGACCCTGAGCGGGTTTGTCATGAACCAGTTGGGCCGAATTCCCAAGACAGGCTCACTCTTTGAGTGGAGTCACTGGCGGTTCGAAGTGGTGGACATGGATGGTCACCGGGTTGATCGGGTTTTGGTGACAGATATTTCAAACGAGGAAAAACCTTCGGTCGAGATCTAAGTTTACGGCTGCCAGCGGGTAAAGATGGCGTGCGAAAGCACGTGCCCCGCGCTCTCTTCGACAGTCACCAACTCACCTGTGGTGAACTCCCCGTGCTTGCCAACGATCTCTTCCATTGCCTGCTTTGTAATAATAGCTGAGGCTGTGATGGCATAAGCGGTCAGAATCACAAAACCCGCGTCTTTCGCGACCAGCGACCGGCAGGCCTCGATCAGCTCAGGCATGCGCTTAAAGAAATCCCAAACCTCGCCGCTGGAGCCGCGCCCAAATTTGGGTGGATCCATCATGATTCCCTGGTAGGTGTTGCCGCGGCGGGCTTCCCGCTTGACGAATTTCAGCGCGTCCTCAGCAATCCAACGCACAGGCTTATCGGATAGCCCCGAAAGTTTCATGTTCAGGTTTGCCCAGCTGATGGCATGTTTGGATGAATCCACGTGCGTCACTTCAGCGCCAGCTGCTGCCGCAGCCATGCTCGCCAGACCGGTGTACCCAAACAAGTTCAGTACCTTGAAAGGTTTTCTTGAAGCGTTGATTCGTTCGGTCATCCAGTCCCAATGGCTAGCCTGCTCAGGGAAGACCCCCACGTGGCGCGAGCTTGAAAGCTGTGCCTGGAAGCGCAGGTTCCCATAGGATAGCTTCCAGCTTTTTTCCATCGGATTTAGCATGGTCCACTTGCCACCGTACTCCTGCTGTTCTTCCACCAGCAAAGCGTGCGCTTTCTTCCATTCACTGGCTGGCAGGCTTTTTGCCCAGATGGCTTGCGGACGGGGGCGGATGAGCAGGTAGGGACCGAAGCGTTCAAGCGTCTTGCCGTCGCCGCTATCGAGCAGCTGATAATCTTTCCAGTTGGGAGAGGCTTCGAGAATAAGTGGGGTTAAGTCGTTTTTCATAGGTTTTCCAATTTCTTAAAAGAATGCCTGGATAAGGTAACTGATGATCAGGGACATAGCGGTTGAGATTGCCAGTGAATCAAACAGGATTGACTGCAGGCTTTGTTGATTTGGGTTGAAGCGGTGCTTTAGAAGCGAGAGAGCTAAACCGAGCAGCACGATCAGTAACAACACCCAGACTGAAATGATCTCAAGAAAAATGAAAAGAATGTAAGCTGACGCCGTGGCAATCACTATAAGAATGATGAGCATAGGTCTGCCAAGCGTCCTGGTTGTCCTCTCGGCAGTCCAGGTGGCAAACAGGAATCCGAATGCCAGGAAGAAAATGGTCAGAAGGATGGCTTCGGGTTTTAGCTTTTGGGCTGTTGCCAGGTAGCCAGACAATCCAAAGATCACTGATAAAAGGGATTGGTGCTTTCCGAGGAGCATCAGCGCGGAATTGCCCAGATTGAGGCTGCGATGGGAAAGCGCAATCGCCAGCAAGACCCCAAGCAACGCCAGGAAAATATTTATTGGCCCAAGCAGGGCAGCCAAAGCCAGGCAAAGCAGAACCACAATAGCGCCGAAAGTCCGGGAAAACTTGATTGATACTTCTCCGGAAGCGATGGGATTTTGCCTATTCCCGTTTGGTTCCGCGACAGCCACCGGGGCGTTCTCGATCTTTTGATAAATGATCGCAAAACTGAAGAGCAAAACATTGCTAAGGATCGCGATCCCAAGCCGCCACTCGGAACCTTGGCCGCCAGCAAAGGCCCCCAAGTGGGTTGCCGCCAGGGTTGCGGGCAGGTAATCGGGGCGCCCTACCAACTTGTAAGTTGATCGCAGGATTTTCATCACTTGTAAAGTATACCAAAGGACCCTCTCTAAGAAGTTCACTCGGACTAAACCGACCAACCTTAACCATTTCGCCAGACTCGGGTTTAGAATTGCGGTGAGGAGATATCTATGGACTTTAATCGCGTAATTGACCGCCGTCATTCTGAGTGCATCAAGTGGAATCGTTTTGATGAAGATGTATTGCCCATGTGGGTCGCTGATACGGACTTTAAGTGCCCCGAGGCAGTCATCCGCGCCTTACATGAGCGAGTTGATCACGGCATTTTCGGCTATGGCGCGCCTCCAAGGGAACTGGATCAAACTGTTGTTAAGCGTTTGAAGCGTCTTTACGATTGGGATGTTCAGGTCAACCAGATCGGTTATATTCCCGGCATCGTCACCGGCTTCAATGCTGCGATCAGGGCTTTCTGCGAACCAGGAGAGGCGGTTATTTATCAAACACCTGCTTACCCGCCGTTTATTGGCGCGCCTGATTCGGCCAGGTTAAAGGGTGTTCAAAATCCGCTCCTGAAACTGCAAGATGGCACCTATGCTCTTGACTTTGACCGATTTGAGCAGCAGATCATCAGCGAAAATGTGAGTGCATTCATCCTCTGTAATCCGCAGAATCCCACTGGCAGAGTCTTCACTCGCGAAGAATTAATCCAATTAGCCGAAATCTGCCTGAGGCAGAACGTTTTGATTGTTTCCGATGAGATCCATTGCGATATTCTCTACGACGGTCACAAGCACATCCCGATCGCTTCGCTTTCCCCCGAGATTGCAGCCAACACCATCACTTTTATGGCTCCAAGCAAAACCTATAATATAGCCGGTTTGCATGCCTCGGTATGTGTCATCCAGAATCCCAGTTTGATGGATCAATTTCATGAATTTTGTGAAGGGTTGGTTGGCTGCCCTGGAGTTTTAGCTCTGACTGCTGCGCATGCGGCATATGCTGACGGCGATGACTGGCTTGCGGAACAGAACCAATACCTGCAGGCGAACCGGGATTTCCTTGATGACGCCCTTCGCGCGCAACTACCCGGCATCCATTGGAACAAACCGGAAGCCACCTTCCTGGGTTGGCTGGATTGCGGCGAATTGGGCTTGGGCGAACCACCCTATGAGTTCTTCCTGCGCGAGGCTCGTGTGGGTTTGAACGAAGGCAAGACCTTTGGCCCCCAGTGCGGCGACTTTGTGCGGATTAACTTTGGAACTACACGGGCAAACCTTCAGGAAGCGATTAATCGCATGGAAGCCGCTCTGGCAGCCCGCTGAGATCAATTGTGACTTCAGATTTTAACAGTACTGATCAGGGTTATCTGCGCCAGGTGCAGTATCGCACGGCGGATAACCTGAACGCCCGCATTCAGATACACAAGCGTTTCACGAATAGCACCCAAGCCTGGGAGGACTTCATCTTTGAGCATTTGCCTGACCTGAGCGGCAAGCGCTTGCTGGCGCTGGGCTGCGGTAACGCCACCCAGTGGCGTGCCAATCAGCAGCGATTTGCCGCGGATGCCACCATTGTTTTGACCGACCTCTCAGAAGGCATGCTGGCAGAAGCCCGCGCAGATCTGAAGGAAAATGCGCGCTTTACTTTGCGCTGCATGGATGCATCCAGTTTGGATTTTGAGGACGCGCGTTTCGATTTTGTGACTGCGAACCACATGCTCTATCATGTGCCCGACGTTGCCGGGACCCTGGCTGAGGTGGTGCGTGTGCTCATGCCCGACGGGGCAATGATGGCTGCCACCAACGGCGATAATTACATGATTGATCTCGATACATTGCTGACAGAATTCTGGCCGGCTTATGGCGGCTTGCACACCATGTCGCTCAAGTTTAATCTGCTCAATGGCGCGGAACAACTCCAGCCATGGTTCGGACAGGTAGAAAAGAAGCTCTACTCAGGAGATTTGTGGGTTACGGAAGCCCAACCCCTGGTGGAATATGCCTTTTCGCTGCCCAGGGTGCAACAATTGATTCCCCAGGATCAGCGGGAATCGATGCGCGTATTCTTCCAGGCACGCATTGACAAGTCGCGGGGTATCCTGATCCGCAAGGAAACCGGGCTTTTCCTCGCCAGCCAGCCAAAAAAGGTTTAGCGGAAATAGGCGATAAAAATCGTCAGCACTGAGACCACCGCGCAATAGACCGCGAAGGGGATCAGGGAACGCGACTTGACGAAGTTCAACAACCAGCGGATACTCAGGTATCCGACCACGAGTGCCGCGATAAATCCGATGCTCAGTAACGGCAGGAAGCTGCCCAACTCCGGGACTTTCACCAGGTCCAATATCGAAAGCAGTCCTGCTGCCAGCATCACCGGGATTGACATCAGGAAGGCAAACCTGGCGGCTGCCTCACGCTTCAATCCGCGGAACAAACCGCCGCTGATGGTTGCGCCGGAGCGTGAAATCCCCGGGAAGATGGCCAGCAACTGGAAGAAGCCAATCACAACGGCATCCAACGGAGTGATGCTCTCTAGATTGCGTTCCTTGCGTGTAAAAATTTCCGCCAGGGTAAGCATGATTGCCGTGACAAACAACAAGATTGCCGTCATGATCGGATTCGAGAAAGCCTCCTCCACCTTGCTTTTAAGCAGTAATCCCCCCAAACCTGCCGGGATGGTAGCCAAAACGATGTACCAGCCAAGGCGTGAATTGGCTTCCTGGAAGGGCTTCTTGCTGCGTATGCCAGCGATCACAGCCTTGAAAATAGCCACTAAATCCTTCCAGAAGTAGGCGATCACCGCCACCAGTGTGCCAAGCTGCACCAACACGTCAAAAATGAAGGCCTTGGTCGGGTCGAGGGTCCAGTTGAGGATGAATGGCACCAGGACTAAATGTGCCGAAGAACTGACCGGAAGGAATTCTGTTAGGCCCTGCACAATCCCAAGGATCAGCGATTGGATAAATGTCACGAGTGAACCTCCGGAATGCGGGCAATGCCAAGTTTGGACAATGCCTGGTCGGCAAAAACGTTCAGATTGCCTGCCAGGATGGCAGCGCGCAGATTGCGCGCCAGCTCAAGCAGGGTGTGCAAATTGTGGATTGAAAGCAGCGTGGCTGCCAGCATCTCCTTGGCGACGATCAGGTGACGCAGGTAAGCGCGGGTGAAGGTGCGGCAGGTGTAGCACTGGCACTCCGCGTCAATCGGGCGTTCATCCCGGGCGAAAGAGGCGTTCATCAGGTTCAGCCTGCCGAAATTAGTCATGGCAGTGTTGTGGCGCGCCAGGCGGGTGGGCAGGACGCAGTCAAAAATGTCGATGCCTCGCAGGACGCCCTCGATCAGGTCTTCAGGTGTGCCGACGCCCATCAGGTAGCGCGGTTTGCCCTTGGGCAGGACGGCGTTGACGACCTCGATCGTGCGGTACATGTCGGCTTTGCCTTCACCGACTGAAAGCCCGCCGATGGCATGCCCGGGGAAGCCCATGCTGCTGATCACCCGCGCCGACTCCATGCGCAGGTCTGCAAAAATGCCGCCCTGCACGATACCAAACAGCGCCTGGTCATTCCGTTTTTTGGCATCCAGGCAGCGCTTTGCCCAGAGGTGGGTGCGTTCCATGGCTTCTTTGGAGTAGGCGTGGTTGAGGGGGTCCGCGCATTCGTCGAATGCCATGATGATATCCGCGCCGAGGTTTTCCTGGATCGCGATCGAACTCTCGGGGGTCAGGCGTTTCATGGAACCGTCGATGTGGGATTTAAAAGTGACGCCGTCGGGGTCGATCTTGCGGGTATCCGCCAGGGAAAAGACCTGGAAACCGCCCGAGTCGGTCAGCATGGGCTTGTGCCACTGCATAAATTGATGCAAGCCGCCCATTTGTGCCACCAGTTCGTCGCCAGGTCGCAGGAAGAGATGATAGGTGTTGGAGAGGACCAGCGTCGCGCCGAGCTCTTCGAGTTGGGCGGGTGTGATGGATTTGACGGTTGCCTGGGTGCCAACCGGGGCAAAAACAGGTGTTTCGAGGACACCGTGGGGTGTATTGAATTCACCAGCGCGGGCGGCACCTTGTTCAGCTTTAATGGTCCACTCAAACATGTCTTTAATCCTCGCAAAAAACTCCCCCAATTGTACCTTTATTATTTTGGTCCATGGCCAAATCAGGTCACACCGTAAAAATCGAAGGACAGCATTTGATGGAGTAAACAGTTACCTCTGCTCTTTTAGGTCAGGTGCACGATCTTGTTAACGAAAATATGTCACTTGTAGGGTGGATTGGCGTCAGAATATCTTGCCCTATCTTGACATCGATATAGCCAACCCACCAAAAAAACTTGTGCTGCTCGTCATCGCGAGCGAAGCGTGGCGATCTGCTTTTGGATTCCATTCGTAGATGCCGTCTTGAAAGTCAAGCCGAAAAATTGAATTGGCGGTCATATTCAGGGTCAAAAGGCTTTTGAGACTTCAAAACGCCATAAACAATGTGCAGCAACTTTCGCATGCAAGCCGCGATAATCGCCATGTTGGGCAGCTGTTTCTTTTCCAAGCGTTCCTTCAAAGCCCGGATCACGGGATTGTGCGTCATCGCCACAATGGCTGGCATATACAGACAGGCTCGCAATTCGCTGCGTCCTTGTTTGGAGATACGGGTTTTCTTGTGCACGGATGAGCCTGAACTAAAGCCCTTCGGATTGAGACCAGCATAAGCAGCTAATTGTGGCGCATTCTCAAAGCGGCTGATCTCCCCAATTTCACCCAATAATCTGGCAGAGGTTTTATTGCCAACTCCAGGAATGGAAACCAAAAGCTCCTGCTTTGCCTTCAGGGCAGGGACCGTTCCCTACAACTTCGCACCTAATTCAACAATTTCTCTCGTAAGTGATATACTTTTCCCTCGTGGATATTAACACTTTCTCAACCTGGCTGGAGATTGACCTCAAGGCCATCAAGAATAATGCCGCCCTGATCCGGGAAAAGACCGGGTCGGAAGTGATGGCTGTGATCAAGGCCAATGGCTACGGTCACGGAGCCCGTCCTGCCGCGCAGGCTGCCATTGCTGGCGGCGCGACCTGGATTGGCGTGGCGCGCATTGAAGAAGCGCTCGCCTTGCGGCGTGCCGGCATCTCCTGCAAGCTGCTGGTGCTGGGTTTTACCCCTGCAGCCAAGGTGCCTGAAGCCATCGAGCACAACATCACGGTGGCGCTCTTTGATCCTGAGCTGGCACAGAATTACCTTGATTACGTCAATATCCACGGCGGCACGCTGCATGCGCACCTCAAGGTCGAGACTGGTATGGGACGCCTTGGGATGAACCCTGAGCACGTGGCATCCTTCCTCGAAGGTCTAAAAGACACCGCCCTCAAGGTAGATGGCATTTTCACCCATCTTGCCCGTGCTGATGAGCCCGACTCGGACTCCACCCCCAGGCAGCTGGCAATCTTTGACGCGCTTCTGGCAGATCTGGAAAGCAGAGGGCTCAAACCCGAAAAAGTGCATGCCGCCAACTCGGCTGCCGTGTTGAACTTCCCCCAGTCCTACTATGACATCGTTCGTCCGGGCGACCTGCTCTTTGGCATGTCTCCTACTGGTGACACTTTGCCTGAAGGCTTCAAGCCCGCCCTTACCTGGAAAGCACGCATCATCTCGCTGCACAACTTCCCCGCGGGTCAGGGCATCAGTTATGGATCCACCTATGTGACCAGCAAAGAAGAGCGGATTGGCGTAATGCCCACCGGATATGGCGATGGTTTTCGCCGGGCTGAAAATCAGCAGGTGCTGGTAGGCGGCAAGCGCGTGGATATCGTTGGCAGGGTTTGCATGGATCAGTGTATGCTGCAGCTGGACAGCGTCCCTGATGCCAAAGTGGGCGATGAAATTGTGCTCATCGGCAGCCAGGGTGATGAAAACCTGAGCGTTGATGAGGTCGCGAAGCGTTGGGGCACGATCAACTACGAAGTGGTTTGCGGCCTGGCGGACCGCCTTCCCAGGATCTATAACGAATGATCAAATCTTTGATCAAGGCAGAATTTCACTGCCATACTGTCTATTCCCCCGATAGCCTGGTGGAACTGAGCGCGCTGCTGAAGGCTTGCGATGAGCGTGGCATCGACAAAATTGCCATCACCGACCACGGCAGCATCCAGGGTGCTCTAAAAGCGCATAAAATGGCTCCTGACCGCGTGATCGTAGCGGAGGAAGTTGAAACACCAGAAGGGGAGTTGCTGGGCTACTTCATGACCGAGGAAATCCCCCAGGGTCTGCCAGCCGTTGAAGTTGTGCGGCGCTTGCGCGGGCAGGGGGCATTCACAAGCATGGCTCACCCCTTTGATCCATTCCGTAGCTGGTGGACTGAGAAAACATTGGAGCAGATCCTTCCTTACATTGACGGGCTGGAGGTTTTTAATGCCCGCTGTCGGCGTGATGAATACAACCAGGCTGCTTATGAGTTTGCTGTGGAACATGGCAAGGCTCTGATGGCGGGAAGTGACGCGCACGCGGTGAAGGAGTTGGGCCGCGCGAACATGACCATGCCCTGGTTTGATGACGCGGAAGGGCTGCGAAAAGCTGCTCGCGAGGCAACCATCAGCGGCGAGCTTTCAGGACTCTACGTCCACATGGTCTCGACCTTAGCCCGGGTGGCAAAAAAATTCAATTTTTAGTAAAGCTCATAGTTCATACGCTCACAGGGGTGAGACGAAGTACTCGTAGGGCGCGATTGGAAGCACTGCGCAGATCATCATGCAGAGGTCTTGGTGTGCTTTCAATCCGCCATCACGTTATATATCATTTGGAATAAACGAGTCTACCCCTCAAGTCACCCTTGGCGGCGGATTGAGGGCACAATATGTTCGTCCATCACAATGTTCACGGTGCCCTCAAGCTCGCCCTACTAAGTAATACTGACCTTCCTACTGTAATAACGAGAAAATCAGCCAGGCTGCCAGGATCAGGAAAACGATCGCCATGCCGATCTTAACCGCTCCGGCGTGCTTTCGCAGGAATTCTGTGAACTGCTTGGAACTTGTGCCATAAAATGCCAGGATGAAGACCACGATCAGAGGCACAATAAACATCAGGTTGTAAAGAACCAGGTAGAACAGTGCTTGCCCACGCATCTCTGGTACGGAGCTCATTGAGATAATTACGGGAAGATAAATTTGCCCGGTACAAGCCAGTTCTAGCAGTGAGATCAGCAACCCGGTGGCGAAAGCGCCAACAATATAGCTGCTGGCTTTGCGTCCCTCGCGGACGGTCTGATTGATGCGCTTGCGCAGGGGTTCAGGGAGCTTGAGTGCCATATCGCTCAGATCACCCTTGCGTACCTTGATGAAGTCGCGGATGCTCAGAACTGCCAGCACCAGGCACAAAACAGCTGTGAAAACATAGACAATCTTGCTGATGACCGAAGTGAATTCCGCAATCAGGTCGAGGATTTTATAAAAACCCAGTCCCACCAGCAAATAAGCAATAAAGACGCCCAAGGTAAAGCTGGCGCCGGTGATCAAGATTTGTTTGCCTTTTTTGCCGCTAAGCGATAAATAGGACACGAAGAAAATGATGGTGGCGAAGGCGCAGGGGTTCAAGCCATCCACCAGACCAGCCAGGACCACTGCCAGCCAGCCCATCCTTTCGAACCGGTCAAGCAGAGCATTATTGCATTCTTCAGGATTGCAATTTTCCCAAAAGGCAGGAGAACCCGTTTCGCTCAGTTCCTGTAAGACAGGCTCAATCAAGCCGGGTGTAAATTCTTCTTCATCAATCCAGGCGTAATCGCCAATGAAAAGCGCGGGTGTGTTGAAATTTTTATCCACACCGACGCGATTGGCCATCCATTCAGCCAATGCGGCTTCTTCAAAAATATTGAATTCCTCGATGATTAGCTGGGGATATTTGGACTGTAAGTAGATCATATCAGTTTCAGCCCGGGCACATTCTTTACAACCGGTTTGATAGTAGTAGGCTGCATAAATTGGGGCAGCAATTTCACAGGCCTCCGGATTTTCGGGACTGCAAACCAAAGCTCCATCGGGTGTGGGTTGAATTTGTGAGATTACCAGCGAAGTGGGATCCACCCCGGGGATTTCAGGGAGCTTGATGCCATCGCCCTCAAGCCCCGCTTCCACCAGTGAAACAAACTTTTCGCGTGTTTGTTCCTCACCATTGAGCATCTGATCCCCGATCAATACGACGGGCAGACCACGATCGCCGGCTCCGATGCCAAAGGCGCTCTCGGCTTTCATCAGGGCTTCGTAATTGACGCTTTCGCCTAATTCAACCAGTCTGATGCCGATCAAACCCGGATATTCAGCTTCCAGCGGCTTTACGACAGTTTCCAAAATGTCCAAACAGTGGCTGCAACTGGTTGAGTAGAAATAATACGCTTCAACTTTTACGTTCTCCAAGTCAGGTACGGTAGGTCCTGATCCTATAGGGCCAATGCCCTGTGGATGCAGGTCTGAAGCAGATGCCAGGTTTGGCATTAGTAGTGAAAAGAAGGCAATCAGCGAGAGCCCGATGGAGGTCAGGAACGCTCTGGTTTCTCTGTTTTGCATAAGAGTTAGTAACCTTTCAAAAGTTGACTTTAAATGGTTTGTTTAGATTTCCGTCTGATTCTAACACGTGTGAAAAAAAGGACAAATTAGATTTGTATTAATTATGCGATTTCCACCTTGGTGATTGGAAAACGGCTGGCATTGAAACGATCAATCAATAGTTGGCGCTGATCTCCTTCAATGCCACCCAGGATCATGCGCAACCGGAAATCACCATTTTTTGAAGTGGAACTCACTGTTCGCAGAATGTTTCCGCCTACTTCTGAAACAAGACCGGCAAAATATGCCAACCCACCCGGACGATTGGTGGCTTCAGGTCCTTCCACCAGCAACGAAGTCCAGCGCAGAGCTGTCCGGGAGATCCCCACCAGGTCCAGCGCGTTCTCGAATTCGTCCGAGGAAATTGAACCACCACCAATCGCAGAATAGAGATCGTCGAGGTTGGCGCAGGCTAAGAGCCCGAGCAAAGCTTCGATGCGATTTTGATCCAATGCGCGCACGTCATCCAGGTCCAGGATTCCCCGTTCGGAGATGACGTTGTGGATTGATTCTCGCCCTCTGCGGCTCGCTTCCTTCAGGTTGACCATCGCCAAAACGTTTCGCAACAGCCGAGCCGTGGAGGCATTGCAGTGGTTCAGCCAATCCGGCTCAGGGATTATATGCGGTTCACCGCTGAGCACTTCCACCACGTCCCCTGGATTAAGCGTGTCGTAGAGGTGCCGCTCTTCGCCATTCACCAGGACTTTATGGATCTTGTCGAGATAGAACTCCTGGATAGCCGCTACGCCATCCAAGACCGTGCTGCCTTCCTGCAAGAAGCGTGTGCCGCCAAAGGGGGTCAGGATCTGCACCGGCCTGTAACGGCTGATGTCCTGTTCGTGGTTAATGGCGTAGATGACCCCCCAGGTGTTTTCACCTTCCATACTCTCGGTGGCAATGGCGACCTCAATGGCGCCTGTTCCAGGCAGATAAGCGGTTACCTGTAAGGCGCGGTAGCCATTCTGCGGGGAAGCGATGTAGTCATCGAAGCGGTCCTGGTCGAGATTTCGGCTGAAATAGCGGTTGACGCGTGAAAGCAACCGGTAACAAGCAGTTTCATCATCGTTTCTAACCAGCATCCGAAAGCTGACAATGTCATTGACAGCAGAGAAGTCCTGCAGGGAGGTGCGGTGGCTGCGAGCCATGCGCTGCAACTTATCCCAAGCCTGCCAGTAGCCATTGACAGTGAAGCGGATAGAGCCGTCCACGCCTTCAGCTTCCATCAGGTGGCCAAGTTCGTTGAGGTAGTAGCGGATGAAGTTGATGTTTAAGCGGGGGTCAGAGTCGATCTTGTTTTTTACTTTGTTGAAGGAGGCGGGTTCGGCGTAGGGAAAAGCCATGTCTTCGATCCAGCGGCGCCAGCGATAACAATTGAGAATGCCCGCCAGTTTACCATAAGCTCGAATGGCTTCAGTTGCTTTTTGCCACTGTTTGCCCGGGGATTGGTAGTGCAGGGTCATCATGTTGTGGCTTTTATCTGCAAGCTTTACCACAAAGACTGCCGGGTCGCGGAACATGGCGATCTTGCGCAGTGTTTCCATCTCGCGCGTGGAGCCATCCCGGGGATTGCTCATTTTGGTAAGGCCATCAATGATGTGAGCAACTTCCTCGCCCAAATTCCCGGGGAAGAGGGCTTTGATCTCATCTAAAGTTTCGCCCTGGTCTTCAATAGTATCGTGAAGCAGGGCGGCAATGGTCCAGGATTCTTTTTGTACCAGCTTGTCGACAAAAGCTGCCACCCAGGCACAATGCGTCTCGAAATACGGCTCACCGGATAGGCGGACCTGCCCGGCATGCACCTGTTGCCCCCAGGCGTAGGCACGCTGTATGGCTTCCGTTCGAGGCACGATGGCGCCGACCGAAAACTCATCCGAAATCGACGGACGAATTTCAGAAATGTTCTGAATGTCGACCACAATTATCCTTCCTCTCCAAGGGCAGGACTTTACGTTAATTGTTTAAATATAGCATAGAAATGGTGCCTTTGCAGAAAAAAGCATCAAAAACTGCTATTGAGTCAGGTTCGATAGATTTGTGCACTGCACCCGGAAGGGAAGGGCATTGCTTGCTTATTGAAAATCAGAAGCTACCTTTGCCAAAACACGGTCAGATAAATCAACAAGCCAATCCCCACGATGGCTGCCAGCCAAAAGATGTTCTTGCGGGTCTTATGCCTGAAAACCAACATGCCTGACAGAGCGCCAATCCCTCCACCAAACAGACTCAAACCCAGCAGCACTCGTTCCGAGATGCGCCAGCCGCCTCGTTTGGCTTGGAATTTATCGTAGCCAAAGAGCAGAAAACTGATGAAATTTAATGGAATTGCAAGGAGCAGCACAGTTTCGTTCACGGATAACCTCATCTAACAGCTATAATCAAAGCATTATAGTGCCAAATGCCATGGATGACCCTATCAAACAGCGCCTGATACCTCTTGAGCCAGTCCAGACAGAGATCCTGGTAGTAAATTCGCGTTTTATCGCCGATCTGGAGTTTGCGAACAGTGTTGAGGCGGCTCGCGCTCACCTGGGCAGGGTGCGTGAGCAACACCCAAGCGCCACGCATAACGTTCCGGCTTTTATTATTGGGCACGGCAACAGCATCATCAGTCACTGCAGTGATGATGGCGAACCTTCCGGCACTGCTGGAAGACCAGCGCTGGCGGTCCTGCAGGGCAGCGGGCTTGGGAACGTCTCGGTGGTGGTGACGCGCTATTTTGGCGGCACCAAGCTGGGCACCGGGGGGTTGGTGAGAGCGTATGGCGACGCGGTGCGGGAGGTGCTCAAGGGGGTGATGCTTGCCACGCTTTTGCCGACTACAACCCTGATGTTTGTGACGCCTTACCGGTTGTATGACCAGGCTCTCAGACTGATGGAAGACCACCATGGGCAGATTCTGGACACGGAGTTTTTTGAAGATGTCACGGTGACTGCCCGCTTCAAGGATGAAGAGGTGGAATCTTTTATCAGCCAGTTGGGCAACCTCAGCGCGGGTCAGGTGAGGCCGATTGTGATTGAGCAGAATCCGGAAGGTATATTTAAGGTATAGTTTTTCACTCTGAGCGTCAGCGAAGAATCCTACCGAGAAAGGGGCAAGATCCTTCACTTTGTTCAGGATGACAAAACCTCTATCATTTTGAG
>DAISYV010000028.1:0-21321 GCA_036825115.1 Anaerolineaceae bacterium
ATGGTCAGCTCGGTATCTCCCTTGCGGGCAATGATGGTTGTATCAGCGCCCGAGGGTAAAACTGAATAGGCGTTAAATTCGACAGCGCCATCGGTGGGTTCGGTGTAAATCACGATATCTTCGGGGCGTAAGCCAACCACTACCTCGCCAGTTTTATCAAATGTTTTGACGGGGATGTTGAATTTGCCGACATCCACTGAATTCTGCCCGGAAACCCATCCTGGCATAAGATTTACCTTGGGGTTGCCGATAAAGTCAGCAACAAACAAATTGGCCGGGTAATGGTAGACCATATCTGGCGTCTCCATCTGTTGGATGACGCCCAGTTTCATGACGGCAATCTTGGTGGACATGGTCATGGCTTCGATCTGGTCGTGGGTCACGTACACGGTGGTGGCACCGGAAATGTGATGCAAGCGCTTGAGTTCAGTGCGCATGTCCATTCTAAGGCGGGCGTCCAGGTTTGAGAGGGGTTCATCCATCAGGAAGACATGTGGTCGGTAGGCCAGCATGCGAGCCAGGGCGATACGCTGCTGCTGACCACCGCTCATCTCGCGGGGGTAGCGGTCTTCGTAGCCCGCCATCTGGACTTCTTTGAGGGATTCTTTGACACGGATATCCATCTCTTCCTTGGTCATTTTTTGGATTTCAAGCGCGAAAGTGATGTTTTTATAGACGTTCATGTGCGGCCATAAGGCGTAGTTTTGGAAGACCAGCCCGAGATCACGCTGACCAGCGGGAAGAGAAATTCCCTTTGAGCGGGAATATACGAGCTTATCGCCAATGATGATCTCTCCGTCGTCCGGGTCTTCCAAACCGGAAATACAGCGCAGCAAGGTGGTTTTACCGCAGCCGGAAGGTCCTAACAGGGTTAAGAATGATCCGGGATCGATGGTCACGCTGACGTTATTAACCGCAACAACATCTCCAAATTTTTTTGTTAAGTTCTTGATAATGATAGGTGTATCCATGTTCTCCTCGTTTTATAATCCCAGGCCTTTTTTCAGGCTTCCGCCGCGGAACCGGCTGATAATAAAGTTGCCAATCAGCACAAGCACGATCAGAATGATGATGACCGCGTTGGCTTGTTGTTCGTTTCCATTTTCGATGTACCGCATGGTCTGGCTGGACAAAACTGCGGTTGTGGGGGTGACCAGCAAAATGATCAGTGAAAGTTCGCGCATGGTCGTGATGAAGGTCATCAGGAATCCGGAAACAAAGCCGGTACTGGTCAGGGGGAAGATAATGCGCTTAAACCTTCGCCAGGGTCCAGCCCCCGCAATGGCTGCGGCTTCCTCCAATTCCTTCCCCACCTGCAGCATGGCAGACACACCGCTGCGGGCGGAATAGGGAATATGCTTGGCCACCGACACCACCACCAGCAAGGCGAATGTGCCGTACAAGGGAGGTATCGGACCGACCGATCTTGTAAACATCGAAATGTAAACCGCGCCAAAAGCAATGCCTGGAATTACATAGGGGATAAAAGCAATCTGCTCGACAAACTTCGAGAGCTTGGTGCCTCGGCCTTTGACAATTGCGTATCCAAGAATAATTCCTAGCAAGGCCGTGAAGATTGCGGTGAAAAAGGCAAGCCGCAGGGAATTCCAGGCTGCCAGGTAAATTTTCTTGTTAAGCAAAACACCCGGCTCACCACTGTTGATGTTGATGATCCCTTTGCCTATCCAATGTTGGAGCGTTAAGTTGCTGAGGCTATAGTCGCCCGTTCTGAGCATGAAGGTGCTATAGATCAAGAGGGAAAGAGGCAGCACCGCGATAAAAAATTGGAAGATGACCACTAGTGTGGTGAGAAGTCCTTTGAAGTTACGAAGTTTCTGCTTTTGCGCCATAAAACCGCGCCCGCCGATCGTTTCGTAACTCTTCCTGGTACCTATCAGTTTTTGATTGAGCATGATGGTCGTCATGGCGAACAAGATCAGCACGATCGCCAGCACAAAACCGTCTCCGTAGTTACCGATACCTGTGTTGGATCTGAGCATGGTGGAGAGCGTGTAGTACTGCACAGGCACACCCAAAACATTCGGTCCGCCAAAAGTTCCCATGGTCTTGGAGAAGGTCATGATGAAACCGGAGGCAATGGCAGGAATGACAAGGGGGAAAGTGATTTTCTTCATGATGCGCCAACGACCCGCGCCTGCCAGCTCACCGGCTTCCTCCAGAGAGGAGTCGATCGAGAGAAGTGCCGCTGAAACAAACAGGAAGAAGAAGGTGTAATAATGCAGGGCACTGCTAACAATGATCGGAAAAGGACCATATGCCAGCCAATCTGGCGTTGGACTACGCGTTATAAACTCCAGCAAACCTGGGGTTCCTCCGGAGGTTTGGTTCTTGAACAACACAATCCATGCCTGGGCGATGGTCCAGGAGGGCATGATGTAGGGAACCGTTGCCAGGGTGTTGATAATGCCTTTTCCAGGAACATCAGTTCTGACCACCAGCCACGCCATCAAGCCGCCAATCACCAGGGCAAGACCTGTAGCGCCGAGGGATATGGTCAGCGAGTGCATGAGCGGCTGATACGTCATGATCCGGCTAATTTTGCCCGACAGCATCCTGATCCAGTGATAAAGAGTCAAATCTCCAACCTCAGCGTCTGGCAGGACACGCAGATCCATTTCCTGCACAGAAAAGGTGGTCAGGATCATGCGGTAAAGCGGAATGATGACCATATAGATCATCACAGCCAGCATGATCAATGAAAGCACAACGTGCGGACTAGTCAGCCAACGGAAAAATCGGCGCAGGCGTGCATTCCAATTCTGACCTGATGGAACCGTTTTTGAAGCTACAGCCATCTCGCGTCTCCTCTCAATACAACTTCAACTTTTGATTTTTTGTTGTGCATACTAGAACATTGAGCCTCCAGATTTTGAAAAGTTTTCAGAACTAATATCCCGTTGTCGAGCAACGGCATCATTCTTCTGCGCAGGTATTGAAAGCTTTGAGTTGGTCCCTGAGATTATCCAGTTTGTCGAGCAGGGTCATGGTCTTTTCCTGTTCCATGCTTGCCAGCGACAATAGCAGCGCATTGATGACTGTCATGGGAACCACCAGGGAATGGAACTCGCCAATGGGTCCCCGTTTTGCCGACAAGACCACGTCCACCTTGTCGCCGAGGATCGCTTCGAGCGTGTCGGTGAGCATGATGATGGTTGCGCCGACTTTGTTGGCGTAATCAATAACGAGTTTGAGAGCCGGGTTCTGATCAAAGAAGCAGATCACGAACAACAAATCATTTTCTTCCATCATCGTTAAGTATTCGAGAAACTCACGACCCGAACTTGTGAGCGGAACAACTTCGCGTCCGAATCTGCGCAGGCGGAGCTCAAGCAGGTCTACCAATGAGACTGATGGACCTAGCCCGAAGACAAAAACGCGGTCGTGTTCGTGCAGAATTTCGACCGCTTTGTTTAGCTCTTCGCGTTTGATGGAATCCAATGCCTGGGTGAGAAAATCAATTTCTGTTGCAGTCAGGCGTTCAAAGATATCACTGCCGTCCCGGAGATCGTTCAACCTGCCGCGTAAGCGGGCGGAGTGGGTGACGCGTCGGCGGAAGTTATCCTGTAATACCGCACGCATAGCCGGATAGCTGCTGAAACCCAGGCTACGCGCGAAGCGAACCAAGGTTGCCTCGCTGAGATCCAAGCGACTGGCAATCTCATTGGCAGAAAGGAAGGCAGACTCCTCCTGGTTTTTGCGCAGGAAATTGGCGATGCGCTTCTCGCTTTTGGTCAGATCGTTGAAATGATCAGTCAGTACCTGGCTGAAGTCAATTTTTACGGGAGATTTGGAAGGGCTGTTCATGACACCTCTGTAAAGATCTATTACCCCAAAAGGGGACAACAAAATTTGTGTTTATGAAATACCACTTACATTTGAAACAGTATAATGCAAATACGCAAAAGATGCAAGAATAATTTCATAAATTCAGCCAGTTTATTTTCGCAGTCATTTACAGCAGGGCTTGGATTGCTGGAGTCGCCCAAATTTCAGCCCGGGAAGTGTCTACCACCAGGTCGCACAGCTCCATTTGGGGCTTATAGACCTGTTCGGCCATCAGGAATTGTTCACGAAAATAACGGTTTAAGAAGTAATGCAGCTCGTATTTCTTCCGAAAATCCATATCACGCCGCCATTTTCGTTTCAAACGAACTGCATCATCGGTGATGTACATAATTTTAATACCCGTCAATGCCGCCACACCAGGAAGCAGGAAAGGGAAGTTTCCTTCCATGAAAATCACATCGGCAGGCTCGATTCGCAATGTTTCGCGCCCATTTTTTAGGTTTCCATCCAGAGAGTGGCTCGAAGTTGCGGAAATGAAGTCATATTGGGGTGTAATCGCGGCTTTGCCTGCCCGAAGGTCTTGTATCGCTTGGGTCAGCATCTCGAAGTGCAGCGCTTCCTGCCCGAGCGAGTCGATCCCGCGCGCTTCGCGATAGTCGCGATCGGTGAGAAAGTGGTCAATTTCCAGGCCTGAAAGGCTTTTTCCGGTGTTTTGAAATGCCTGTTGCAGACGTTCAACGATTTCAGTCTTGCCGGCTGCAGTCTGCCCGGCAATTGCGATCAAAATGGGGGTGCCCATCTTTTCGACCAGTTTGCCAACAATTTTGATAAAGGCTCCATCCACTTCCTCGTTTGCCTTCTTGAAGTCTTTGTAACCGACAGCCGGGATATTCAGGAAATGGTCCTGAAAGCGCTTAAACACCAGGAAGGGTTTTCCACCCAAATGGGCGATGATGCTCTTGCTGTAATATTCTGTTCGGTGGATGAAGTAAAACCCACGCGGATCGAAGGTGAAGTGTTTATCCACCCAGTCCGCTGAATATTGCCCAGTGACCAAACCCACAAAGAGTATCCGCAGCAGGGAGAGTATCTGGGGGTCCATGATGGGACGGTTTTCCTGTTTGGGTTTGAGCTGAATCCCGGCATAAAAATCAGGGTTGTTGACCATCCGCTCAATTTTATCTTTGCTCATCAACTCCACCGACTGCCAGCCGAGATTCGGGGTGATGTTCTCGAGGCAATAGCGAAACTCGTACAACTCAAGCTCGTTGAGAGCCGGGCAGAGAGCACGCATGATTTCAAACAGCTTTTCTGAAAAGAGATCGTTGCCTTTGAGGAAAGAATCTTGCATGTTTTCCACTGCTCTCATATTTATGCTCCGTATTTGGCAACTCTGCCGGCGTTCGCCAGCGCGATCGGCATGACGTGATAGGCTGGGATCTGACCGAGGTTGCCGCAAGCGCAGTTGGTTTCCCCAAATTCCGTAAACTTGTCTGCCCGAACATATTTTGCATACATAAGCAGTGGAACCGGATGCCAACTGTGGGATTTTAGCACTGCCGGGGAGGAATGATCACCGCCGATGATGACCACGTCAGGGTTAAATGCCATCAAGCGTGGGAGTTGGGCGTCGAACTCTTCGATAGCTTTTACTTTTGCGTCGAAGTCCCCAATTTCTCCAAAGGTATCGGTCTTTTTGAAGTGCAGGTAGAAAAAGTCGTACTCTGACCAATGCTTTTCAAGGCAGTCGAATTCATCGCTGAGTTCGGTACCGTCGACCGGGAGCACGTTCATGCCCACCAACCTTGCCACACCCCGGTACATGCCGTTGACGGCGATGGCGCCGGCATTCAACTTGAAGATCTCTGGATATTTAGGCATTGTGGGGAATTTGGCGAAACCACGCAGCAAGACCATGTTCGCGGAAGTTTCATTTTTCAATAAATCCTTTGCCTGTTCCAGGAATGCGTTGACCAGGGCAGCGGTGCGCTCCGAGGCTTCATCCAGTGCCTGGACCTTGAGTGGTGCCGCGCCGGTGACCAGGGGGTCGGAATCGGTGAGGGACGTGCCAAGGTCGGGAGCCCTGAATACAAGCACAAAGCGGTGCTCCTTGACAACTTCCACGAATACTTCCGCGCCTTCCAACTTGATCGTCCGCAGCATTTGCACGAGGCGTTCGCTGTCACAAGTAGGCAGCCTGCCGGCACGTCGGTCAACCAAAAGCCCATTTTCATCAACCAGGCAGAAATTGCCCCTGGCAGCCACATCATCCGGACCGAGTTCAAAATCGACCCCCAGCGCTTCCAAAGCGCCGCGACCGATCTGGAATTCCAAAGGATCGAAGCCAAAGATCGAGAGGTGACCGGGACCACTGCCGACCGTAATGCCAGGACCAGCCGGGATGGTCATCCCCAGGGCTGATTTGGAGGCTAAGGCATCCATGTTGGGTTTGCGGGCAGTTTCGAGTTCAGTCTTACCGCCCACCTCACGGGGAAGCCCACCCAATCCATCCAGGATCAGCATAACGATTTTTGTGTTTGCTTCCACAATCTGTCCACGTAAGAATTCATCGAACATGGTGCGCCTCTTTTCTCTCTCGTGTTTTCAAATCTTATCCAAATTTTCCAGTTTAGTTTGCAGATCTGGCTGCAGCCATAAATGCGCGTGGGTGGTATCAACAATGATGTCGCAACACTGCATCATAGGTTGGTATATTTCCTCATTCCGCAGATATTGGGTGCGGAAGTAGCGATTTGCGAGGTAATTTGGGTCGTACTTTTTACGGAAGTCCACGTCTCTTTTCCACTTGCGCTTGAGTCGGATTGGGTCATCAGCAAAATATACGATCTTCAAATCAATCAGGCTGGCAATTTCGGGAATGTGGAAGGGGAAGTTGCCTTCCAGGATGATGATGTCAGCTGGCTGGATGGTCTGGGTTGTCTGACCCGGACGCAGCTGCCCATCCAAATCGTGGCTGGATGTCGCCTGGATGAAGTCATAGCGGGGAACTTCCGCCGCTTTGCCACTTAGCAGCGCGTTGATCGAATCAATGAAGAGGGGATAATGGATGACGGCTGCATCCATGGGACGCCCGTCGCGAAAGACGCGGTCTTTATAGAAATTGTCCATCTCAACTGAGGTGCAGGAAAAGCCTGCACCTTCAAGGGAATTAAGCAACCGTGCACAAATTTCTGATTTGCCTGATGCGGTTGGACCAACGATGGTCAGCAACAGAGGTGTGCCCCTGGCAGAGATCCAGGATTGAACCACTTCAATAAAAGCCCGATCGATTTCCTGGTTAGCCCGGGCAAAGTCTTTGTAGCCAATCTCGACCGTTTTTTCGAGGAGCAATTGCCTTGGCTCAAAGGAGCGATATGGCGAACCCCCAAAACGTTCTTGAATTGCCGGAGTGATGTAGTTGGTACGTATAAAAAACGCGAAAGATCGCACGTCAAAGTAAAAGTGCTGTTTCACCCAGTCTAGTGGGTAAAGTCCCTCAACCAGGCCAACAAAAAGCTGCCTGGTCAGGGAGGCGATCGTGCTATCGAGGATGACCTGGTCGCCGTGCTTCGGTTTCAATTGGATGTTCGCGAAGAATTCCGGCCTGGCAATTTGCTCCTGCAAGGTCTGCAATGGTTGTAGCTGGATTTTTTGCCAGCCTTCTGCAGGTTGGAGGTTCTTCAAGGCGTATTGGAACTCGTAAAACTCCAGTTCGACAACAGCAGGATTAATTTGCTGAAGTTTCAGATACAAATCAGCCGTGAATTGGTTTGGATCAATGAGGTTGGCAGGCATTTTATTATCGCTTTTTCACCTGGTTACCAAGGGGTTCCCTGCCCCAACACCATGGCTTCGTAGGCTTTCTTGATCTTGGCATAATTACCATCCCGATCGAGGGCGATCCCTCTTCCGACTGCTGTGACGATCGTCCCAAGCCCAATCTCGCGCATTTCTCCTTCCAGCTTTTCCAGCAGGGCTGGCGCGCTGCCTGGTTCGGTGCTGCGCCCATCAAAGATCAAGTGGAGGAACACGTTCGAAAGGTCTTTTTCTTTGGCCATTCGCAGGAGAGCCAGGGGATAGTCGATGGAGCCATGCGAGCTTTTCTTGGTAAGCAGACCGATCAGGTGCAGTTTGGTCCCTTTGCGCAGGACGTTTTCGATCGCCTCGACGAAGACCTCATTCTTCGCAAACGAGCCGTCTTTCAGCGCCATATCCAGGCGCACATCATCCTGCAAAACAACCCGACCCGCGCCAAGGTTCATGTGACCCGCTTCCGAGTTGCCGGGTTTGCCGGCTTGCAGTCCGACTGCTTCGCCGGAAGCGTGCAGATGCGACAGCGGAAATTCCCGGCAGAGAGCGTGCCATGTGGGGGTCTGGGCAATGTGAATGGGATTGTTTTCGTCCTGGCTGCCTTCCCCCCAGCCATCGAGGATGATCAGCAAAACTTTTCGATCTTTTCCCCAATCACGGGGACTGACCAGCGAAGTTCCAGCCATGGCAGCATGTTTATTGATGCCCATAACGTCCAAAATGGTCGGGGAAATATCTTGCAAACTGCCATCAGAGAGGTGAATTTCCCCCACGGCTTTGGGATCGATCACGATAAAGGGCACCAGGTTGGAGGTGTGCGAAACGTGTGGCTTTCCTTCGGCGGTAAGCAGCACTTCAAGATTGCCGTGGTCGGCAGTGATCAATGTGACATATCCTTCGGATTGGGCAGCCTGCACAACCCGGGCGAGGTGCTCATCCACTGCTTGTGCGCACGCGATCTTCGCCTCGCTGTTGCTGGTATGCCCGATGACGTCCCCGTTGGCAAAGTTGGTCACGATGCAGTCAATGCCTTCTTGCAGACCGCGAATAACTTCGTCCGCCACAGCGGGCAGGCTGAGCTCCGGGACCTGGTCAAAGGGAATGCCTTTAGGCGAAGGAATGCGTACATCCACTTCTCCGGAGTAGGGCTGATTGTTGCCACCATTTAAAAAGAAGGTGACATGCGCGAATTTTTCGGATTCCGAGCAACGCAGTTGCGTTTTGCCGGCCTTGCTCAGCACTTCCCCCAGGGTGTGATCGAGTTTGGACGGGGCGAAGGCAACCGGCAGGTCTTTGAATTTGTCGTGATACAAGGTGAGGATAACAAAATCCAGATCCTGCAGCTTATTGCGTTCAAAGTGAACAAAATCGGTTTCAGTAAAGGCTTCAGTGAGCTCAATTTCCCGTTCGCCCCGGCGGCAGCAGAAAATGACCGCGTCACCGTCCTGAATCACCCCAACAGGCTGTCCGTTCGAGTCCAGGCGCACGAGGGGCTCCATGGAATAATCGGTTTGTCCGCGCGAGTAAGCTTGTCTCACCGCTTCTGCAAGCAGGATACCTCCGTGTTTGTCTTCACTTGTGTTCATCGCGCTTTTCTCCAGGATACTCTCTTATTTGTGGGCTTGAAATCTTTTATCAAGAACCAATTTCGGGCATGCTGGGAAGATATCAAGCAGATCTGTAAATTGATGAATGACCAGGTCAGGCTGGTTTTCATCCGTGATGGTTGCCTCGGCTAATTCTTCCGGGCTGATGAGGATAATCGTCATGCCAAAGCCGGCTGCACGGGTTCCGGTGACATCACGCTTCAGATTATCACCAACGTAGGCACAGCGCGATGGGTCCACACCCGCGTTTTGGGCAGCGATGTGGTAAATTGCCGGGTCTGGTTTGCGAATGCCCAAAACAGAAGACAAGGCAACCGATTTGAAGTAAGGGGTGAAGCCATCTGCTTCCATCCACTCAGGGATCTCGCTGGTGGTGATCAGGTTGCTGATGATCCCCAGGGTGTAGCCCCGGTCGAAAAGGGTTTGAACCACTTCCTTGCCGTGCTCCACAACCACTCTCAACCCCATGGATTGGCGATACTGGTAGGTCAATTCTGTGCCAAGCGGTCCGATGCGTTCGGCGGGGAAATCGTAAGCCAGCCAGCGCGTCCAGAGTTCGGACTCGGGAGCTTCGCGCATGGTCTCAAATGCCCATTTGCGATAGACCTTGTAGCGTTGGTCCAATTTCTCGCAGAAAGCTTCCGGAGCCTCGTCGGTTCCTACCAGTTCAACAATGCGTTGCCTGGCTTTGGCTTGGTGTTCATCATTCTGGGTCAGCTTCCGCAACGTGTTCCCGAGGTCGAGAAAAACCGCTTCAATTTCCTGGATCATAGTTCAGTTTTCCTATTAAAATGACTGTGTTTATGAACGCGGAGGGAATATCTCAAGGAGCTGCTTGATTTCCTTGATAATGTGGTCAGGTTTGAGGTCGGTTGATTGTGGTTCTTTGGCTAAAGTGTCTGGTTCTTCAATGAGGACCATCATACCGAATCCGGCCGCCTGGGTTCCTTCAACATCCCTGATGGGGTTATCTCCCAAGTAAGCGCACTTGGCGGGCTCCACGCCCATCACCCTGGCTGCCAGTAAGTAAATCGCTGGGTCGGGCTTGCGGATCCTGACTTTGGATGAAAGGATCACGGTCTTAAAATAGCCGGTCACGCCATCTGAAATCATCCAGTCAGGGATTTCAGTTTCTGTGATTGTGTTGGCGATAATTCCCAATTTGTAACCACGGCGGTGAAGCTCCGCGAGGGTATCTTTGACATCTTCACGTGGAACGCGCCTGCCATCCCGGTCGCGCCAAAGGCGGGTCAGGCGGCTGGTGTGGGGCGCGATGGTCTCAATGGGGTAGTCCGGCAGGAGCCACTGTGTCCAAAGTTCCATTTCCGAAGCATCCAGGAGCGATTTCTTTGCGAGACTGCGATAAGCTTTCCAGTTTTTTTCCAACTTTTCAAAGAAGACTTCGGGGGTTTCCGTGGCGTTGACCAGGGTCATCAGGTCATCTTTTGCCTGTTGTTGAAAAACGGGATCTTCCACAACGATTCGCAGTGTGTTGCCTACATCCAAGAAAATGGCTTCGATTTCAGGTGTCATTATTCCTCCGTGACTGTCTTTACTTGCAAAATTAAATAAAATGTAATAAATCTTTCAATTGCATATCTTACGACAAGATCGACCAATTTGCAAGTAATCTTGCGAAAACTATTGACTTTCAGCCCAAGAACCTGTAAACTATAGTCATTAATGCACACGTGTGCATAAGGAGAGTACGTAGTGGCAATCACCATCAAGGACATCGCAAAACGGGCAGGAGTTTCCCACTCCACAGTCTCACGCGCCCTGCGGGTTAATCACCTGGTGTCCAGTGAAACTTCCAAGCGTATCCGCGAGATTGCCCAGGAAATGGGCTATCGACCCAGCGCGGTGGCGCGTAGCCTCAAGACTAAACGAACCGAAGTGCTGGGCGTGATTGTCAGTAACATCTCCGATCCGTTTTTCAGCGAGATCCTCAATGGTATAGAAGCAAGCGCCCAAGCGGGGGGCTACAGCCTGTTTATTGCGGCCTCCCAGCATGATCCGATCAAAGAACGCCAAATCGTTCAAACGATGATGGAGCAGCGTACCGACGGCGTGATTATCTGCTCTTCTTCCTTCAGCCCCGAACATGGACGCCAATTACTCTCATACGGATTTCCGGTGGTGGTGGTCAACCACCAGGGTAGTGAGAGTTTTAATTATTCGATTTATCACGATGACGTCGACGGCAGCTCGCAAATCACCCGCCATCTGATCTCGCTTGGACACAAAAGGATTGCTTACCTGGGTAACTCCCAATCCGGAAGAACGACTCAGGATCGGCTACATGGTTTCCTTGACGTGATGTCTGAGGCTGATTTGGAGGTTCCAGACTCCTTTATCCACCACGTGGAAGGCGGGGATCCTATTCTGGGTCAAAAAAGCGTTGAGTACTTCATGCGCTTAACTCCAAAGCCGACCGCGATCGTCTGTTTTAATGACATGCTGGCGATCGGCGTGTTGAAAGGCTGCGAGGTGGCGGGTTTCAGGGTGCCGGAGGATCTATCGGTAACCGGTTTTGACAACATTACTTACTCAGCGTTTACCACGCCATGCCTGACTACTTTTGATCAACCAAAATTCTCCATCGGGCAGGAAGCCGCCCAGCTGTTGCTGGATTTGTTGCGAGCCGAGGATGGGATTATTAAGGATACGCCGAATGTAAAAATTTTAAAAGGAAAGCTGTTGATCAGGGGAACGACGAGCACTCCTGGTGAGGCTTATTGAAAATATGAACACACCTTTCTTCCTCAAATCGAACCACGACCTCGCTCTCATTCCACAATCGATTGTGTGTCATGAGGGCATGGAATTTGGTTTGGCAAACGGAAACGCTGGCAGGGAATTGGTGGTCCTGGCTTCAAAAGGCGAATCAAGGCTCGAGCGATTTGGTGGCATACAGACGGAATTTGGCGAAGGGAGGCTCTTGCAGGGATCGCTTTCATCAGCCAATGCTGCCGCTTTGAGGGAGCTACTGCCCTGGCTCCAACCGCAAGTTTTGGGCTTGAAGACTTCGGCTGGCATGGGAGATCGTTTGGGGCTGGCAACCCCCGGGCATGTTCGCGCTGCCCGCGCGTGCAAGGGAAAAGTCGCTCCCATCTTCGCGCAGCAGTCCATCAGGGAGCTGGCGCGCACCGGCCGCACACCGCAACAAGTCATCGACGATGCAATGTGGGGCGTCTTCCAGGAAAACTGGCAGGAAGGCTTTGGCGCGGACGCGGACCATTTGAAAACCGAATCTGACATTGACGCCTGCCTGGCTTCTGGCTTCACCTTCTTTACGATCGACCCGGGCGAATTCGTGAACGATCAAGCCGACAACCTTGGCTTGGAAGATCTAAGACTCCTGGCAGTCGACCTGCCCTCCGCGCTGAGAGAGTCGGAGAGCGACCTGCTTAATTGCTCGCGCGCCATTCACGGGGTAGAGATTCATTTTACTGAAGCGATATTGCTCAAAGCAATGGTGAAATATGGGCACGCCGTCTGGCACGTGGTGAGAATGTATGAGCATTTACGCACTGCCAGCGCTGGCAAACCCTTTGAATTGGAAGTTTCTGTTGACGAAACAGAATGCCCAACCAGCCAGGCTGAACACTACTACATCGCCCATGAGCTAAAGCGGATGGGGGTGCAATGGGTCAGCCTGGCGCCTCGTTTTGTGGGTGAATTTGAGAAGGGTGTCGATTACATTGGGGACCTGGCCGTATTCGACGCGGATATCGCCGGGCATGCCGCGATCGCCAAGGAGATGGGACCGTATAAGATCAGTCTACATTCGGGTTCGGATAAATTCAGCATCTACCCCGCTGCAGCACGCCGCACAAAGGGCCTGGTGCACCTGAAAACCGCCGGAACCAGCTACCTTGAGGCTATTCGCACCATTGCGGAAATGGACCCGCCGCTTTTCAAGGAAATCTACGAATTCTGCCTGGGTCGATACGAGCAGGATAAACTCAGCTATCATGTTTCTGCCCGCCTGGACCGTGCGCCCAGCGTTAGTGGGACAGAATCGCCCAACGATTATTTGGATAATTTTGACGCGCGTGAAATTCTGCATGTGACATTTGGATCGGTGCTCAAGGAGAAGAACCCCGATGGCACCTGGCGGTTCTATGACCGCTTGATTTCATTACTTAATCAATTCCCTGAGGCCTATGCCACAAACCTTGAGCGGCATTTCCTGCGCCACCTGGCTCCCTTCTGCCAGGCAGTTAAAACCCCGCGAACAATAAGAAATAAAGGGTGAAACCATGACGATGGATATAAAGAAGACTTACGATTTTTCTGATATTTGCGCGGTGGTGACCGGAGGGGCGGGCGTCCTTTGCGCGGAAATGTGCCGTGCCATTGCAAGCCTGGGCGCGAAAGTCGCCATATTGGACCTCAACCCAATCAATTCAAAAAAGCTTGCGAATGAAATCCGCGAAAAGGGCGGCACTGCTATCGGCGTTGCCTGCAACGTGCTGGACAAAGAAAGCGTCCAGGCAGCCTGCGACCTGGTGTTGGAATCTTTCGGCAAGGTAGACATTCTGATCAATGGTGCCGGCGGCAACAAAGCCCAGGCAACCACCAGCACTGATTTGCCCTTTTTTGATCTGTCCGTCGACGCGTTGCGCTGGGTATTTGAGCTAAACCTGCTGGGAACTATTCTGCCCTCGCAGGTGTTTGGCAAAGAGATGGCAAAACAGGGACAAGGCAATATTCTGAATATTTCTTCCATGAATGCCTTCCGACCGCTGACGCGCATTCCTGCCTACTCGGCCGCCAAAGCTGGGGTGAGTAACTTCACCCAGTGGCTGGCGGTGCACCTGGCGCAGGAATACTCAGCCAATATTCGCGTGAACGCGATTGCTCCGGGTTTCTTTGTGACAGAACAGAATCGTTTTCTTTTGACTGACCAGCAAACGGGTGAACTGACACCACGCGGCAAAACCATCATCGGGCACACCCCGATGAACCGCTTCGGTACGCCGGAAGATCTGGTGGGCACGGTTTTGTGGTTGGTGTCGCCAGCTTCTGCCTTCGTCACCGGTGTGGTTGTGCCGGTGGATGGTGGTTTTTCAGCCTTTAGTGGAGTGTAGCCAATGACGATCGGTTTGGGTTTCCAGGATCAATACCTCGACAATAACACTGTTGAGAGGGTGGTACAAGAGGCACTCTCCGGCTTGGCGTTGGATGGCAAACGCGTCTTGTTCCTGATCCCGGATGGCACCCGCAGCATGCCCATGCCGCTGATGTTCGATCTGTTTGAAAAACAACTTTCCGGGCGGGTGGCAGCCCTGGATTACCTGGTAGCCCTTGGAACCCACCAGCCGATGAGCGATGAACAATTGAGCCATCACATTGGGCGCCAGGTCACAAACGGAAAAGCTGGTGAAAGCCACATTTTCAACCATCATTGGGAAACGCCTGAAACTTTTGTGCAAATCGGAGTGATACCTGCCGAGGAGATCGAGCGCATCTCAGATGGTCGCCTGGTGGAAGATGTTCCTGTAAGGCTGAACAAGCTGATACTTGATTATGATCACCTTATTGTTTGCGGACCAGTATTCCCGCATGAAGTTGTCGGTTTTTCGGGTGGGAATAAATACTTCTTTCCGGGCATCGCCGGACAGGAAATTATCAACTTCACCCATTGGCTGGGGGCGTTGATCACCAGTTATGAAATTATCGGTTCCGGTTACACGCCAGTTCGGGCAGTAATCGACAAAGCCGCTTCCTTCATCCCGAAACCGGTGCACTGCTTCAGCCTCGTAGTGACGCATGAGGGGCTTGCGGGCATCTTCTTTGGAGAGGCGCGTGAAGCCTGGGAAGCAGCGGCGGCACTATCTGCTCAGAAACATATCGTTTATGTCGAGAAACCCTTCAAAAAGGTTATCTCGATAATGCCTGAGCTCTACGACGACCTTTGGACAGCAGCCAAGGGCATGTACAAATTGGAACCTGTGATTGCCGACGGTGGTGAGGTCATTATTTACGCTCCAAATATTGCCGAAGTCAGTTATACCCACGGAAAGTATCTGGATGAAATTGGCTATCACTGCCGCGACTACTTCACCAAGCAGTGGAGCAAGTTTGAGCACTATCCTCATGGCGTAATTGCCCACTCCACCCACCTGAGGGGAATGGGAACTTACGATGAAGCAACCGGCGCTGAGGAATTGCGCATAAAAGTTACCCTTGCCACCGGCATTCCCAGGGAACGCTGTGAGAAGATCGGCTTGGGTTACTTCGACCCTGCTACATTCGATCCACAGGATTGGGTTGGCAAAGAGGAACAGGGCATCCTGGTAGTGCCCAGAGCTGGAGAAATGCTTTATCGACTCAAGACGAACACATCTTTTGGGAATAAGGAGAAATGATGCAATATAAAATCGGTCTAGTTGGTCTTGGGGTGATGGGGCGCAACCTGGCGCTAAATATTGAACGGAATGGTTTCCCGATTGCAGTTTGGAATCGCAACCCGCAAAGAATGCGCGATTTTATTAGCGAAGAAGGCGAAGGCAAGGCTTTGCTGGGCGTGGAAAAACTGGGGGACCTGATGGCATCACTCGAAAAGCCCCGTCGGATTATCCTGATGGTCCAGGCAGGTGCAGCCGTGGACGAAGTCATCGATCAGATCAAGCCTTTGATGGATCCAGGTGACATCCTGATCGATTGCGGTAACACGTTTTTTACTGACACCGAACGAAGAAGCAAAGCCTTGGAAGCGGAAGGTTTCCAATACATCGGCGCAGGAGTTTCCGGCGGCGAGGAAGGCGCAAAGTGGGGACCCGCCATCATGCCTGGTGGAAACCGACCAGCATGGGAAGCTTTGAGTGAAATACTCTACGCGATTGCTGCCAAAGCAGAAGATGGTCAGCCATGCGTGGAGTACATGGGTCCCGGTGGGGCAGGGCATTACGTCAAGATGGTGCACAATGGGATTGAGTATGGCGACATGCAGTTGATAGCCGAAGCCTATGATCTGCTGAGCCGTGGTTTGGGATTGGGTGTGGATGAATTACACGCGATCTTCTCGCGCTGGAACGAAGGTCTTCTAAAGTCTTACCTGATTGAGATCACAGCAGACATTTTCAAGACCATCGATCCGGAAACGGGGCTGCCCCTGGTAGACCTGATCCTGGACCAAGCCGGGCAAAAAGGCACCGGCAAGTGGACCAGCCAAAACGCGCTGGATATCGGCGTGCCCGTTCCGACGATCAACGCTGCCTTGCAAGGCCGCATTATTTCCGCCCTCAAAGAGGAACGCGTTTATGCAGCAACTCAGCTGCCTGCAGTTCAACAAAAATATGAGGGTGATCCCACAGAATTAATCAACGCGGTCGAGAACGCACTTTACGCGAGCAAGGTAACGTCCTACGCCCAAGGGCTGGCAATGCTTCGCATGGCGTCGCAGGAATATCAATACGACCTCAACATCCGCGATATCGCCAAGATATGGCGGGAAGGCTGTATCATCCGGGCGAGTTTACTCAGTGACATCATGGACGCCTACGAACGCGATCCTCAATTGGTCAACCTGATGCTGGACGAGGCATTCAAGAGCGTCATTCTCGAAAGGCTGGATGACTGGCGCAAGGTTGTTCAGATCGCTGTCGGTTTGGGCATACCTGTTCCCGCTATGAGCGGCGCGCTTTCTTACTACGACGCGTATCGCAGCGAGCGTCTGCCTGCCAACCTGATCCAGGCGCAGCGTGATTATTTTGGCGCGCACACCTATCGGCGCGTTGACAAAGAAGGTGTTTTTCACACCCAGTGGGTGTAGAAAGGCGAGGATGTTATGACTGGAAACTATGGCTTGAAGATTCATGAAAGTGGCGCCCTGGACTTTGTTTCACTGGGGGCATTGGTCCACCGGCTGGATCCGGGGGTCGTGCCTTTCCGCAAAGCGACCGAGTGCAAGATCCACGTCAGTGGCGGTGAGTTCAACTGCGCTGCCAACCTGGCGGACTGCTTCGGCTTGCGCACTGGCATTGCGACCGCCATGGTGGACTATCCCATCGGCGATTTGATTGCCGAACGCGTGCGGGCAATGGGCGTCAAACCGTTCTATCGCCACTTCAAACACAACGGCGTCAACGGTCCCAACATGGCAACTGTTTACAGCGACCGCGGCTATGGCGTCCGCCCACCGGTGGTCTTTTACAATCGCAGCCACGAAGCCGCCGCAGAGTTGAAGCCAGGTGATTTTGACTGGCAGGCAATCTTTGACGGGGGTGTGCGCTGGTTCCATAGCGGGGGGATCTTCGCGGCGCTGTCTGAAACCACCGGCGAGGTGATCATCGAAGGAATGCGTGCTGCCAAGGCTGCTGGAGCTGTGGTTTCGTTTGACCTGAACTATCGCGCCAAGCTCTGGAACATCTGGGGCGGGCAGGAAGCCGCGCAGTCTGTTCTTCGCAGGATTATGGAGAATGTGGACGTTTTGGTGGGGAACGAAGAAGACATGCAGCTTGGTTTGGGCGTAAAAGGGCCCCAGGTTGCAGGCGCATCCAAGTTGGATCCAGGCGCTTTTATTGGAATGATCGATGAGGTTGTGCGTCTTCATCCTAACGTGAAGGTTGTGGCCACCACGCTACGAGAGGTGCACTCAACCAACCGCCACTCCTGGGGTGCGGTTGCCTGGATCAATGGTAGTTCCTATGTGGCACCTACGTGCGAGTTGGATGTGTTTGACCGGGTCGGTGGGGGCGATGGTTTTGCATCAGGGTTATTTTATGGGCTGCTTTCCGGTCAAACGGAACAGGAAGCGGTCAATCTCGGTTGGGCTCATGGGGCATTATTGACGACTTTTCCTGGTGATACCACCATGGCGACTTTGGAGCAGGTGAGGGCTTTTGCCAAAGGAGGTTCAGCACGCATTCAACGTTAGAAAATCCTGAAGTGTGACTGGCTTTTATTTATTAACGAATGCACACGTGTGCAACAATAGAAAACAAGGAGATTAAAAGAAAATGGAAACTATGAAAGCGCTTGTCTTTAAAGGTGTTGGAGACCTGGTTCTGGAGCAGGTACCGATCCCGCATGTGCAGAATCCGGACGATGTCGTGTTGAAGATCTCTGCAGTAGGCATTTGCGGAAGTGACGTCAAAATTGTGGAGGGCAAGCATCATTTCAAACCCAACACCATTCTTGGTCACGAATTTTGTGGTGAAGTTGTTGAGGTTGGAACCCATGTGCATCATGTGAAACTGGGCGACCGGGTGGCGGTGGATAACAACATTCGCTGCGGTTTCTGCGACTTCTGCCGAATGGGTCTCACCAGCCAATGCGTGGACATCAAAACCAGCGCACTGGGTGTGATGCGCGATGGCGGTTACGCGGAATACTGCCTGGTTCCCGAAAAGCAATGCTTTGTGCTGCCGGATGAAATTGATGACATCCTTGGAACACAGGTTGAGACTTTGGCGACCGTGGTAAATGGCATGAACACGCTACAAATGCTGCCCTACGACTACGTGATGGTGATTGGTTTTGGTCCGATCGGATACCTATTCTCGCAGTTCGCCAAGAACATTGCTGCCAAAGTGGCTGTTACCGAAATCGATCCTTTCCGCCGCGAACTCGCAAAGCGCTGCGGTCTGACGGTCTGGGACCCCAAAGAAGTCGATGTGGTTGAGAAGATTACCGAATTCACCTACGGTCGCAAAGCCGATATCGTGATTGAAGCAACCGGTAACGACCTGGCAACCGCGCTGAAGTGCGTCACCCCTGGCGGAAAAGTGCTGCCCTTTGGGATGGACTCCAGCATCACCACCACCGTGGTCCCGAACGAGATCACCCGCTGGGCTACCAAGATCCTCGGGCTCTACCTCGGTCAAAACACCATGGTCCCGTCCGTTCGTATCTTCCGTGAAAATCGCCTGGATATGGAAAACTTCTTCACTAAAGTTATCGATCTGGAAGATGGTCCAAAAGCTTTCAAGATGCTTGGTCTTGAGCTTCCGACCCTCGAGCATGGTCCTAAGAGCGCCATGAAGATCGTCATGCGCCCCTAACCATCTGGAGCAATTTTTCTCTCCCCTTCCAACGTGGAGGGGAGATGAAGGAAAACAATGAACCGAAAAATCAACCTTGCAGTTATTGGAACCGGGCGAATGGGCAGTGTGCACGTGGCGAACATTGTCAATAAAGTGCCCGAAGCCAATCTCGTTGCGGTGTGTGATATCCGCCTGGATGTCGCGCAGGCAGTGGCGGACAAATGGGGAATCACACGGGTAGTCCGGGATTATCATGAATTACTTGCGGATGAAACGATCGAAGCTGTTTTGATCGCCACCACTACCAGCACGCATGCGGAATTGATCAAGGATTGCGCCAAAGCGGGCAAACACATCTTCTGCGAAAAACCAATCGCGCTCGATTTAGCAAGGATCGATGAAGCGCTCGAGGCTGTCGAGATGGCAGGGGTCAAACTGCAGGTGGGTTTTAACCGCCGTTTTGATAAAAACTTTCAGCGGGTGAAGGAAATCGTGCAGTCAGGCGAACTGGGAAGAACGTGCATGCTCAAAATCACCAATCGGGATCCGGAGTTGCCGTCCAAGGAATTTCTGCGGGTTTCGGGCGGGCTCTTCCTGGACATGACCATCCATGACTTTGACATGGCTCAGTTCCAAATCGGTGAGGTCACGGAGGTCTACGCCACTGGTTCGGTTCTGATTGACAGCGAGTTGGAGGAGTTTGGGGATTTGGACACCGCGCTTATCACGCTGAAGTTTGCTGACGGTACCATCGGTTCA
The DNA here is from genome assembly GCA_036825115.1 of Anaerolineaceae bacterium. GTDB lineage: Bacteria > Chloroflexota > Anaerolineae > Anaerolineales > Anaerolineaceae > Mesolinea. Next base: position 19,979 of record DAISYV010000028.1, read on the forward strand.
ATCGATAACAGCCGCCAATCGGTCTATGGTTACGACCAGCGGCTGGAAGTTTTTTGCCTCGAGGGAACCGCCATGGCAGAAAACGAGAAAGAAAACATGGTCTTGAAAGGCAACCGTGAGGGTTTCCAGGGTTCACGCGTGCCAAACTTCTTCATTCAACGCTACGGACCCTGTTACGTTGAGGAAGTTCGCCAGTTCCTGGTGTCTGTTCGGGATGATTTGCCAACCGTGGTGACTGGCGAAGATGGTCGTAAAGCGGTGGTGATCGGCTACGCATCATGGAAATCATTCCACGAAAATCGCCCGGTGAAAATCAGTGAAATCATCGGATGAAATAATGCAAAATAATTATCGAACAAGGAGTATGAAATGTCAGAAAAGTTAGTACCAGAAGGTTATCTGGCCTCCAATCAGCCAGACTTGTTTTTTGAGGATAACGGTGTAGGTCGGCTGAAGAAAGAAGTTTGGGAAGCCAGCGACGAGGAGATTGACGCCATACTGACGGATTATGGTATTCCTTCCCCAGTTGAATGGGGAAAGCCTGGCTCATACATCCAGACCACCACCCGGTGGCAGGTGGAAGAAAATCGCAAGAAGAACGATATCGTTTTTATCCCGGTAGGCTGCACTGAATTGCACGGCCAACACCTGCCAAGCGCGGCAGACACGCTGTACGTCAGCGCGATCTGCGAAGGCGTGCGCCGTTTCACCGCCAAGCGCGGAGCTCCCGTGAACCTGGCTCTTCCTCCTTTGAACTATGGTGGTCATCCCTATCACCACATGGGCATGCCGGGCACGGTCATCGTGCGCGAACATGTCGTGCGAGAAATGATGATCGACGTCATGTTGGGTTTGTGGAATGATGGTTTCCGCAAGCAGCTGATTGTGAACAACCACGGTCAACTTTGGATGCTTGAATCCGCTGTGCAGGAATTCCAGAAGCGTTATCAACTTCCTGGCATCTTCAGGGTGATCGACTGGCACCGCGGTGTGCGTGAATTCTTCCGCCCGATGAATCGTGGTGGAGAGATGGGCACTAACTTTGTCCACGCGGATGAATCCGAGACCTCCCTCAGTTTGCTGCTCCACCCTGAAATGGTGGATATGAACTACGCCGTGGATACCGAAGGCAAGAGCTACCTGCCAGAAGGTCACTTTGACAAGTCTGTGGATCCGTTCGGGCGACCGAGCCGCTGGTCCGAAGGCGAAGGTCACTTCGCGATCGAAATCGCTGCCACTCCTGAAGGGGTGGTTGGGAAGGCGAAGTCTGGCGCTGCCCACAAGGGCAAACGACCCATGGCTGCCATCTTGAAGTACCTGACCCTCTGGCATGATGATGTGCT
>DAISYV010000029.1:0-20931 GCA_036825115.1 Anaerolineaceae bacterium
TACCGACAGGAAGAAAGCCGCTTGTCGAGTGGCGAGAAGGATGCCTGGGTTATCCGGGATCTAAGCGTACATTTAGACTACTTGAAAGCAAGCATAGAAGCCACTGAAGCAGAGATTCAGAGCTTCACCAAGGGGACGCCTGGCCTGAAGGCACAGCAGGAGCTTTTGGTTTCCATTCCTGGAGTTGGCAAGAAATCCTCTGCCAGATTATTGGGTGAAATTGGGGAGATCAGCCGCTTTGAGAATGCGCCACAATTAGCTGCTTATGCTGGTCTCAATCCGAAGGGCTTTAGTTCAGGCTCATCCGTGCACAAGAAAACCCGTATCTCCAAACAAGGACGCAGCGAATTGCGAGCCTGTCTGTATATGCCAGCCATTGTGGCGATGACGCACAATCCCGTGATCCGGGCTTTGAAGGAACGCTTGGAAAAGAAACAGCTGCCCAACATGGCGATTATCGCGGCTTGCATGCGAAAGTTGCTGCACATTGTTTATGGCGTTTTGAAGTCTCAAAAGCCTTTTGACCCTGAATATGACCGCCAATTCAATTTTTCGGCTTGACTTTCAAGACGGTATCTACCAATATTGTCATTGATATTGCCACGAGACGCAGGCATATTGCCGTACCCTGCTTGGCGGGCACAGGCTGCTTCGCTCGCTATGACGGGAATATTGGTAAATTGGGATGCTCTGCTGCAAGAGAATAAGCTCAGCCAAAAAAAGGACGCAACTTGCGTATAAACGCCGACTAAGAATTTTCTGAATAGTGATAAACTAAAAGAGATTCAACAAGTTTCACGGAGAAAAAAATGGACATTTTACATCTTGTCGATCGCCTCGAAGAACTTTTCAACAACAGCAAACCCATTCCCCTTTCGCGTAATGTTGTGGTGGATGAAAATTCCTTTATGGATATCATCGACCAGATGCGCATTTCCATTCCAGATGAAATCAAGAAAGCCCAGCAAGTGATTGCCCAGAAGGATCGCATCCTGGCGCAAGCACAGGAAGAAGCTAATCGCACCGTTGCCCTGGCACGCGAAAAAAGCGAAAAGATGGTGGAAAAATCCGAAGTCTACCAGGCTGCACAGGTGAAGGTTGAGCAACTAACCGAGCAAGTTCGCAAGGACTCACTCCAAACCCAACAGGAAGCTGACAGATACGTGGTGGATACCCTCAGCGGGCTTGAGCGCGAGCTCAAGAATGTCCTGCAGCAGGTTCAGAATGGGATCAAAAGCCTGCAGCCCGAAGCTGACGATAGCAAATAAATCTCAATTCTCTTTATTATCGGCTGGCACATCCTCTTTTTTGGATGTGCCTTTCTTTTTCCCTGAAGCGCGGGGCTTTGCAGCACGTTTAAAAGTCAGTTCCCCTTCGAAGGCTTGAGCCAGCACCTGGTCCATATGGTCAACGAAAACGATGTTCGTTTGCTCAAGGGCTTGTTGCGGGACATCCACCAGGTCTTTCTCATTTTTGGCGGGTAGTAGAACTGTCTTTATGCCGGCGCGGTTGGCAGCCAGCACCTTTTCCCGCACGCCGCCAATTGGCAGCACCCTGCCGCGCAGGGTGATCTCTCCGGTCATTGCCACATCATGCCTGACGGGTATGCACAACACCGCAGAAGTGAGAGCGGTTGCCAGCGTGATACCCGCGCTGGGTCCGTCCTTGGGGATGGATCCTTCCGGTACGTGCACATGGATATCCACATCCTCAAAGAAGTCCTCTGGAATATTAAGAGCAACTTCTTTTGATTTCAGATAACTGAGTGCTGCCTGGGCAGACTCCTGCATAATTTCGCCAATCTGACCGGTGATCTGCAAGTTCCCTTTGCCACTGATTACCAGAACCTCGATCGGCATAATCTCGCCGCCGTTCTCCGTCCAGGCAATCGCTGTGGCCATCCCGACCTCGTCTTTTGCTTCAGCGGTCATCGGGAAGAATTCAACCGGACCAAGTAACTTCTGCACCAGCTCCGGATCGACATCGTGTTCAAAGGCTTCTCCCTCAGCCTTCCTGGTCGCCAGCTTGCGCAAGACGCTGCCGATCTGCCGTTCGAAGTTCCGGACACCTGCCTCGTAGGTATAACCAGTGATGATCAACCTCAAGGCTTCGTCCGAAATTGTAATCTGCTCTTCATCCAGTCCGTTTTCCAGCAACTGCTCAGGGATCAGGAACTGGCGGGCGATGGTGAGTTTTTCTTCTTCGATGTAGCCCGGGAACTCGATCACTTCCATGCGGTCCAGCAAAGCTGGTGGAATGGATGCAACCGTGTTGGCTGTGGTGATAAAGAAAACTTTCGAGAGGTCGTATGGGACCTCGAGATAATGGTCCGAGAAACTGAAGTTTTGCTCCGGGTCGAGCACTTCCAGCAGAGCCGCGGCAGGGTCACCTTGGAAATCAGCGTTGAGCTTATCAATCTCATCCAGCATGAAGAGGGGATTGACGACTTTGGCTTTTGCCATGGTCTGCAAGATGCGTCCGGGCAGTGCGCCAATGTAAGTTCGGCGGTGCCCGCGAATTTCAGCTTCGTCATGCACACCGCCCAGCGAAAGGCGGATGAACTTGCGGTCCATTACTTCCGCGATGGATTTGCCCATGGAGGTCTTTCCAGTTCCCGGAGGACCAACAAAGCAAAGAATAGGTTGGCGGTCTTTCTTTGGCTTAAGGCTGCGCACCGCGAGAAATTCGAGCACACGATCCTTGGCACGCTTGAGCCCGTAATGGTTCCGGTCCAACACTTCGCGCGCACGCTTCAGATCAAGGTTATCAACCGTGTCGTCAGACCAGGGCAGGTCTGTGAACCAGCGTAAATAGGTGGAGAGCATGCCTGTTTCAGGAGAGAACATCGGCATTGATTGCAGCCGGCTCAGTTCGCGTTCAGCAACTTCACGCACTTCAGCAGGAAGGTCCAGCGCAGCAATTTTCTCTTCCAAAGAGCGAATTTCTGGATCAGCTGAACGTCCATCATTCAGTTCCTTCTGGAACTTGGAGATCTTCTCCCGCAAAAAGGCTTCCCGTTGGGATCGGTCCAATTCGTTTTGCACCTGGTCCTGGATCGAGTTTTCGAGGTCGATCAGCTCGTTTTCCTGGATGAGCATGGCATACACCATGCGCAGCCGTACCAGACCGTCGGTCTCTTGCAGAACTTCCAATCGCTGCCTGTCGTTCAGATCGACTGCTGTGGCGATTGCGTCGGCGAGCACACCGGATTGTTTGATATCACTCACCAGTCCGACCAGATCGGGTGTGGAGGTGCTGCTCAGGTATTGCCATGACTCAACTGCCTTATAGACACTGCGATGCAAGGCCAGGGTGGTTTTGGCCTGGCTGGTCTTTTCTTTCACTACTTCTGCCGTTCCAAAAACGACGTCATCTGAGTTCAGCCAGAGTTTGAGGAGCTTGACGCGCCTGCGAGCCTGGAAGAGAAAAATGACATTGTTCGAGTCGGCAAAGATCGGGCTCCCTACTGCGCATTCCAGGGCAACCGTATAGAAGCTTTTGGGCGTATAGAGGTTGTCGTCTTCAGTAAATGCCATGATAACCGTCTGATAATTCTCTGAAGCCTGGCGGATGACCTCCAGGATCGGGGAATCTTTGCTGACTTGAACAGCGGTCATCGATTCAGGCAAGACTATGCCTTCATTGCGGAAGATCACTTCAGCTTCAAACTGACCTTGCTTGTCGGTCTTGCGATTTTTGATGAAATTCAGCGAGTCCAATCCACTCAGGTCAGGCGGGTTAAACGACCTGAAAAAATCTGGGTCCTGTATAAAATTATCTCGGGGCATTTTGCTCCTGTGTTTCTTGTATTTGTTTTTGGGCTTCCATTTCAGCCCAGACCACTCTGGCGGCAGCAGCAATAAAAATGCTGCCAGTGACAATGATACCTTTTTGTTTACCGGCCAGTCTTAATGCTTCGGGCAGGGCTTCTTCCATACGATGGAAGGAAATCACGGGTTTTCCGTAAAGTTCAATCAATTTTTTTAGTTCTTCCGAATCAGCCGCCCGGGGGTGGATCGATTGGGTGGCTACCACCATCTCAACCCGCGCAATGACGGTTTTGAGCATGGTGTCGAGCTCTTTATCCGCGGAAGCTCCATAAATCAGGATGAACTCCTTGCCCGGGAAATATTCATCGAGCGTTTCGACCAGCCGCTCCATCGAATCGCCATTATGCGCTGAATCAATCACGACTGGCGGCTTACGACGCAGCAATTCAAAACGCGCCGGCCAGAAAACTTGCCTGAAACCACGCTGGACTGCCCTGCGGCTGATTTTAAAGCCAGCCCGTTTGAGTTCATCCAGGGCTGCCAGGGCGGTTACGGCATTTTCCATCTGATGATGACCAAGCAAGGGCAGACTCAGATCAAGTTCTTTGCAAGCCAGACTATCGCGTTTGGTCAAAGTTGGGGCGTCCGTTCGCAGCACTTGAATCTTTTGCGTGCTGAGGCTGTGCGAGACTTCGTGATAGTCAAAAGCTTTTTCAACTTGGGTATAAGGCGAGTTTCGCTCAGTTGCCAGGTGAACCAGTTCGATCATTGCCTCATCGACCTGCGGCGCGATTACGAGTGGTCTGCCGGGTTTAATGATCCCGCCCTTTTCATAAGCGATCTCCGTCAGCGTGTTGCCCAGGACCGCCATATGATCGTAAGAGATCGGTGTGATGACCGAGACAAGCGGGTTGACCACATTTGTCGCGTCCAATCTGCCGCCCAATCCAACTTCCAAAACGGCCAGATCAATTTTCTGTTGCTTGAAGTACAGGAAAGCCAGGGCGGTGGTCAATTCGAAGGTGGTGGTGTCCTTAACAATTTCAGTCAGCGGACGCAGTTCATCGGTGAGGGAGACCAGGTCTTCCTGGCTGATCCACTGACCGTTGATGATGATGCGTTCGCGGAAATCGACCAGGTGCGGCGAGGTGTATAGCCCAACCTTGTAACCAGCTGCCTGCAAGGCGGTCGCGATGAAAGAGGAGGTCGAGCCCTTGCCTTTGGTGCCAGCCACATGCACGGAGGGAAAGCTTTCGTGCGGATTGCCGAGCAGCTCCATGAGCTTGTTCATGCGATCCAGCTTGAAAAAGCGGTGCGTGTCGTCCACGTGCCGCTTCATGCTGAAGTCTACCCAGCTATAAATCCAATCCAAACTCTGTTGATATTTTTCCTCAAGCGTTTCCATCGACTCTCCAATGTAAACAGTGATTATAAACGCTCCCTGCCGCTTTGACAGGGAGCGTTATCAGTGTTGTCTCTTTGCTCAAGGATTGACTGTCGTTAGGTCCTCAACAAGGAGATAACCGATGATGGCGTTGTCACCTCTACGATATTCAATCAGGTAACATTCCTTATTAAAGATGCTAAATTTGCGATCAGCCATAGGCATCAGAGTCAAAATCTCTCCTGAGCGAATACGCCCGGTGGCGGGGTAACTTTCATAACAGCCCATTCTTGCCCAAACTTCTCTCAAGGTTTGAACCTCAATGACCGGAGTCGGTGTGACAGTGTATGTCGGCGTCGGTGAATAATCCGGTGTGGGCGTGGGGGTGATGGTTGGCGTGGGTGTAATCGTGGGGGTCAGCGTGATGGTGGGGGTGGGTGTGACGGTTGGTGTGCGTGCCAGGTTTCGCTCGTAAATTGAGTTGGAAACACCCTTGACTGCCACAGAAATCAGTAAGCCAATCACAACAAGTGCAATCAGCGCAGCCAGACCGCCAATAATGTACGTCGGCAGGAAACCGCGTTTGAGTTCCAGGATCTTCGGGTCCTGTGGAAAGCGTTTGCGGGGTTTGGCGCTGATCTTGAGTGCGTCAAGCGCGAAGAACTTGTTGCCGGTCTTCATGGCTTCTTCAGCACGGGTCATGGCGTCTTCGTTGGCATGGATCTCCGTCTCGAGCGTGCTGATCTCGTTCTCGAGCGAGAGGCTCTGCGAGTCGTAGGCATCCAGTTGGCGCAGCAAATCGAGGTTTTCGCGGGCGGCATCCACCTTCTGGCGCACGAGAGACGCGGTTGGTGCTTCGGCAGCTTCCAATTTGAGGCGCTGCGTGTTCTCGAGCAAGTTTTGGATGGTGGCGGGGATCAACAGGTCGAGCCGGTTGCGCAGACGGCTGAGTTGGTTGACTTCGCCGTATTTCATGCGAATCCGTTCCAGTTTTGTGCGTGCGTCCGCTAATTTGGCTGGTGGAATCTTGCCACTCAGGCTAACCGTGTCGCTGACATCGTTTAGCAGACCGATGTCCTGACGGACTTCGTTTGCCTTGTCAATATACTCGGGGATTGCAACCGCGCTGGCAGCCGTTTGTATTTTGCCAAGAGCGCTCACCAGTTCCCCCTGGGAAAGCAGGTTCAAGCCTTCTTTGTAGACATCATAAGCCTGCATCTGGTTTTCAAGGTCGTGGCGCAGTTCCTCGCCCTCACGCCAACGTTTGATGCCGGCATCCTGCAGATGGTCAAAGGCTTCATCGAGGTAATCGAGTGCCACCTTGTATCGAAAAACACGCGCAGCGCTTTGAGCTTTACCGTAAGCCTTACCGGCTTCAGGGGGCAATGCGACCGAGGGGATGTTACCCGAACGCAGGTACTCTTCGGCTTCACTGTGGTGCTCCTGGGCACGTGTCCAACTCGGTTCCATCTGGATGACTTTTTCATACAGGGGAATGGCAACCTGGTAATTGCCCTTGTAGAACGCCTCCTCAGCCTCATCCATCATGCGCTCGGCTTCTGGGTCATGCGCGGATTGGAAGAAACGCCTCAAGGGGTCGCTATCGATGCCGGAATTGAGTTCTGCCCCCAAATTGGTTCGGGTCAGGGGAGGAATATCCGTACTTTTAGCCGGCTGCGGGGTAGTTGGGGTTTGGAAAATCGATTCAGCAGTGCTGGCTGAAGGGCCTGCAGGGGTGGATGGCGGTTGTTCGCTGGTCGCGCTTGGTTGACCTGCGAGCCTGCGAGATTTCTCGCGCCGGATTTCACGCAGCAACCGGTTGGCCTCTTCCAGTTCGTCCACGCTGATGTCATCACCCAGGCGGTTGGTAGCATGTGCTTCCAAAACAGTTGAAAGTTGACTTTCCACCTGCGAAAGCGCGTCATCACTTGGATTAGCGTTCGCTAAAACGCTGAGTGCTTTTTCAATGAGATCGTTAATCATTGAGGTCCTTTCGGGTCAAAGGCAAGCCCTGGGCTATTGCCTTTTATTATACAAATACATGAGTTTTTCTTTCATCTCTGTGGGAGTCTGAAAGAGTCCGTCCAACGCGCTTTCGAGAAAGCTCATCTCATCGGCGTTCAACCGATTCTGGACATCGAACGAGTAGGAGGCTTTGTAGTGCGTTGGAGCATTGGCAATGTCTTCCGGTCGGTTTGGTCCCACCGCCACTGAACCTGGAGCCTGCCTGCCAGTGAAGATGTGGTGCAACGCACGCGAACTGAACTGCACCAGGTCTGAATGCTGCACCTCAGGCGAGAAGGTTTGCGGAAGCCAGTGCCCGATGTTCCAGTCCAGCATGATCACTTTTTGGCGATACTCGTTCCAATAATAGTGTAATAACTTGTGATCCAGGTAAATGGCGCCTTTTGCGTGAGCCTGTTCCAGCATGCCGCAAATTTGGATGGAAATATTCAGCACCTGCTTCATGCTCAGGTTGCGCACGAAATTGCCGCGCGTGTAGCCGGCATCACAAAGCAAGTATAGGTTATCTTCCCAGCGGCGTTCCAGGATCAGAAATGCCAGCCAACCGTCCTGCAGCCGTTCCTCAAACTGATCAATGACATCCTGGATTTCGTCCAGATCAAAGAGCGCGAGCGTGCCGCGAATGGATGAGGCTTCGCCTTGCTTCTCCAAAATCTTGGAGAGCGGCGCAACCTCTGGCGGCCAGACTGTGCCCGCAACAGGCTTCAGGTATCCGGCTTGCAGCATGGGTGTCAGCTCGTTCAAGCCATGCAGTCCGGCAAGTATGTTGAATTCTTCAAGGAAAAGCGGTTTTGCGTAGGCGATCTTATCGTGCCGCATCACTTTAAAGGCGGGGTCAGGACCGAAGCCTGTTTTGCCCGCCGCGTTCTTCAACAAAAACACGCGCGCGCTCGACCCACCAGCTTCGGGGATGGCAAAATCCTGTTGGGCAGCCGTCAACCAGGTATCAAGCGGTTCAGCCAGGTAAAAGCCGCTCTGAGAGTCAAGAATTGCTTCGCGCATAATTCGCTATTCTACCATTGATGGAATTTAGGCAAATCGAAGAAATCGGCATCTCTGCGCACGAGCTCATCGAACCAGGGCAGCAACGGATGAATCGCCTCAATGGTCTGGATGCTTTCAACGATGCTCCTGCGGTCACCCTTCTTGAGCAATTCAAGGTACTGCTGCTGCCAACTTCGGAAGATGGAGGGCTTACGGGATTGAGGCATGATGTGCTCGTCGAGTTGTACCAGGGTGTACATCAGATCCCCGGCGCTGTTTTGCGCTATGCGTGTCCGCGCCATTTCCGGCTGGTTTATGACTTTGTGCGCCAGCTCGACATTTCTCAGCTTGCGGGCAATCTGCAGCATGTTCTGGTTGATTTCGCTGAAATTTGCCTGGTAGTTACCGCAAAGCCAGCGCGTAACAACACTCTTGCCGCCCTGTAAGGACTGCCAGAACTTGAAAAAGTTAGATTGAGCAGTGTCGATCTGGTAGATCATCTCCTCTATCAATTCCCGGTATAAACCTTGTTCGGGGATGCGTTTCCAGCTTTGTTGGAGTTTTGCCAAAGCCGCGCTAGCAACCGCAAAGGGGTCATTGTTGCCATAGGGTAGTTCGACAGGGAATTCCTGCCATCGTTTCTGTTTTATCTCAATCAATCTCGGTAAGATCTGATTTCTCCAGGTCTTATCTTCGCTTTGAGTTTCAGCCAGGATTTCCCATTGTCCCAATAAGGCTGCAGGAAAACTGAATTTTGCCGGTCTGCCTGAACGGACATCCTGCTTCCAATTTCGGACTGTGGTCAGCATTTCGAGGACAGGCTCAACTTTTGCCTGGTCTTCCTGGGGAAATAGGTCAACTGCCGGCAGGGGTGCGTCGCCGCGGAGTTGGGAAAACAGGCTGGCGAAAGCGGCGGCCAAATCGGTGTATGCCTGGTGGAAGGCAGGCAGTTGCTGACGGATCTTTTTCAGGGCATCTGAAGGCATTAGAGAGGCTTTCAGGGCTTGATGATATTCTGCCAGGCAAACTTTTTGTCCTGGATCCAGCCGGACGGAATCGCGATATTCTTCGGAGATTTCCAGGTGGAGCGATTGAAGACCCAGCCATGGCATCGGCCATTGACCTAAACGGGCTTCTTCCCTCAGGTTGTCAATAGCCTGCGCGGCTTTCATGCTACCGAGGGCGTGGAGAAGGGAGGTCAGCCAGGGCACCTCTCCAAGCCGTTGGGCCACGGGAGGCAGGGACTCGAGCAATTTTGCGGAGAATTTATTGACTGCCTGGTTATCTGCAGGACCTTCATTCAGGGTGTCGAGCCAATCAATCATTTTGCTAAAGTCAGCTTCCAGATCGGGCAGGTAACTCAGGCTTGGTTCAAGCAAGAGCAATTCCCGTGCTTGCTTCCGGGCACTAGTTAAGTCGCATTCAGCCCAGGCACGGTAAATTTCTCTGATCCGTGACATTGCCGCCAGTATCGAGGTTTGCAGGTCGGTGGCAGGGCGCAGTTGAAGCGTGGAGAAATCTTCCAAAACCTTCCGTAACAACAGAAACTTATCGCCTAATCTCTCACCTGCTGGCAGGTACTCCCAACTCTCCCGAATTTGTTGGATACGATCGGTCAGATTTTGCAGGGTATTGATCGACTCAGGGTCGAGTTTCTTTTGGATTGCTGTCTCAAGCCAGCGTTGACTTTGTTGATTTAGACTCTTGAGATCGGTAGAAATGTGCGCATAAGGCTTTAAATTTAATTTCAAAGTGCGCATAGAATTGATTATCTGGTCGCTTTCTGGCGGCGTTTTTTCTCCCAGGAAGCTTACCCGGTAAATCCAGGCCGCGTTGACCCAATCACTTTCGAAGATAGCATGCAGCAATTTTGCCAGTTTCGTGGGATCACTATCAGAATCAAGATTTAGGAGAAATCCTGCCAATTGCCAGCTGGGTGAGAGGTCGCGGCTCAGTTCAGCTTCCAGCAGCTGAAACACTTCCTGAGCCAGTTTATCCTCACCACGATCCAGGAGTTCGAGCAGGTAGGTCTGGCTGGCTGCCAGCAGGTCAGCAGTGTCAACCTCCACGCCAAGTTGTCGCAATGCGCCCATTAAGTCCAGGGTTTGTTTCAATCCTTCAAGTGAATCCAGCCTTTTAAGGTAGCGACTGAAGAGCAATTTGTACTCGATGATCCGCATCGAGAGGTAGCTTTCCATGTACTCCACCCGCATTTGCAGATGGTCAATTTCCTGATCGTTCAGACTGCTCGCGCTTAATGGCCAACCAATATCTGGAATCAGCTCCGGGGAAGTCTGCTCCATCAACGCCCGACCAGCTTCGAGTAACTGGCGGTAATCCAACAGGGCGCTTGCTTTCTCATCAGAATTCTGATGGTTCAGATCCAGGCTGTTGCCCCAATCGATGAAAGAAAGGGTGTTGACTTCAGCATCCCAGAATATGTGATCCATCTTGACGTCATTCCAGATCACACCCTTTTCGTGGACTTTTTGAAGGAGTTGGAAAGCAGCCGCTAAAACCTTGAGGACAATAACCTGGGAGATTGGTGATTCCCCCTGCAACTTGCGCCGCAGGAGTTCTGAGATTGATACCCCGGAAACTTCCTCGCTGATGATGAAAAGGTTAGCTGAGGAAGATGTGCCCTCGAGGCTTTGGTCCAAGAGCAGGGGTGTGTGAATCTTCCGACCATGTCGCTCGAGGTCCAACCCATCCAGCAGAGCCAAAACCTTGCCCTCGTTCTCGATCTGCCTGGCCTGGCGTACGATCGTGCCGCCGGAGACGTTTTGCACAGGGCGCTTCATAACGCCCTGTTCCCGCCCAAGCTGAGTCTGGACGCGCACGACTTCACCTGCGTCCCCTTTGCCTACGGTTTCAAGTAACTCCCAGACTCTTTTTCGTCCGGTGACCTTCTTTGCCATGTGCCCATTATATAACCTCGGACAATTCTTTGCTTTTCTCTATCTGGCTCGTTGAAAGTGCTTGACCTTTACTCGTTTGGAGGTTAACATTTGAGTATAAATAAGTCCCTCTGCGAGGGCTGATATTGAAACCTGTAAAGAACAGGCAGCTAATGGAAACCGATTTAGTCAAAAGGAGAGAGCTTTAAATATGAAGTACGACCGCATCTACAATTTCTCAGCTGGGCCAAGCACTTTGCCCGAACCCGTCCTGGAGGAAATCCGCGACGAGTTTATGAACTACAAGGGTTCAGGTATGAATGTGATGGAAATGAGCCACCGCAGCAAGGTCTTCCAGGGCATTATCGATGAAGCAGAAGCTGACCTGCGCGAACTGATGAACATCCCATCCAATTACAAAGTATTGTTCATTCAAGGCGGCGCTACGCTGCAATTTGCCATGATCCCGCTCAACCTGATGAAAAACGGCGTTGCTGATTATATCGTCACGGGTAACTGGTCCAATAAAGCCTATGCTGAAGCAAAGAAATTCGGCAAGATCAACCTGGTCGCCTCCAGCAAGGATAAGAACTACAGCTATATCCCTGATCTCTCAGACCTGCCAATCTCGGAAGATGCCGATTACGTCTACATCTGCGAGAATGAGACCATTCACGGCACCACTTACCAGAAACTGCCCAACACCAAGGGCAAAATCCTGGTTTCGGATCAATCCTCAATGTTCCTCTCCAAACCGGTCAATGTCAGCGATTATGGCCTGATTTATGGCGGTGTGCAGAAGAATGTTGGTCCTGCTGGCGTCGCAATTGTTATCATTCGCGAAGACCTGATCCGCACTGATCTGGATGAGAAGATCCCGACTTATCTGCGCTTTGACATCCACGCCGATAACGGCTCAATGTACAACACCCCTAACTGCTGGGCGATCTACGTTTGCGGCAAGGTCTTCAAGTACCTCAAAAATCTTGGTGGTCTGGAAGCCATGAACCAGATCAACATCGAAAAAGCCCAACCGTTTTATGACTTCCTCGACAACAGCAAGATGTTCAGGGGCACGGTTGCCAGGGAAGATCGCTCGTTGATGAATATTCCGTTTGTGACCGAAAGCGCCGAATTGGATGCTGAGGTCGTGGCTGCCACCAAGGCGGCAGGGTTTGATAACCTTAAGGGTCACAAATCTGTTGGCGGCTTACGTGCTTCGATCTACAATGCCATGCCCAAAGAAGGCGTGGACGCGCTGATTGATTTCTTGAAGGAATTCGAAGCCAAGCATGCTTAGTTTCATTATTATTTGAATTGAGAGCCTCTCCGAATTCGGGGAGGCTTTTTTGTTGCGGATAGGCGAGCATTGTCGTAAGGCGGGGATTCACTCCCGCTGGGATTAGGAAATTCACAAATATGCGGCTGGACTAAAGCCCAGCCCTACCAGGCGGTTTTCTATTTGGCGGGGTTTGCTCCCGTCGCTAATGCATGCCCATTTATGGAATTATTCTTCTTCGGCTTGTCGGTATTGGAGGGCTTCGGCGAGGTGCTCGGATTTAATGTCCAGATCGCCGGCGAGGTCGGCAATGGTCCTGGCGAGCTTTAAAACGCGATGGTATCCGCGAGCGGTCAGTTTCAGCTGGCGCATAGCGGCTTTCATCAAGGCTTCTCCATCCGCCGCGACCTGGCAGTAGGTGCGAATCTCTTTGGGGGTCATATCCGCGTTGGAGGTAAGCTTTGTGCCGCTAAACCGCGCCAGCTGGCGCTGCCTGGCAGCTTCAACGCGCATCCTGATTTGGCTGGAAGCCTCACCAGTGCGTTGGCTGCTGAGTTTCTGGTAGTCCACACGCGGCACTTGAAGGTGGATGTCAATTCGGTCTAACAGCGGACCTGAAATGCGCTTCTGGTAGTTGGTGATAACGGACTGGGCGCAGGTGCAAGCCCGCAGTTTATCACCATAATACCCACAAGGGCAGGGGTTCATCGCCCCGATCAGCATGAAATTAGCTGGGAACGTGAACGAGCCATTGGCGCGGCTAATGGTCACAATCTTGTCTTCGATCGGTTGACGCAGCACTTCGAGACTGCGCTGACCGAATTCGGGCAGTTCATCAAGAAATAACACTCCCCGGTGCGCCAGCGAGATCTCACCCGGGTGTGGGATGTTGCCCCCACCAACCAACCCGGCATGGCTGATGGTGTGGTGTGGGGCACGGAACGGGCGTACCTGGATGAGGGGCGTGCCAGCCGGCAGCATATCGCAGATGGAATAGATGCCGGTCACTTCCAGCGCTTCATCGAGGCTCAATCTTGGCAGAATTGAGGTGATTGCCCTGGCAAGGAGTGTCTTTCCGGCTCCGGGAGGACCAGACATCAGCACGTTGTGTCCGCCCGCGGCGGCGACTTCAAGCGCGCGTTTGATGTGTTCCTGGCCTTTGATTTCGCTGAAGTCAGTATCCGTGTGTATTTCATCGTCCGGCGCATATTCCATCGGAGTTCCTGGTGTGATCAGTTCCTCACCTACCAGATGGTCGACAAGTTCACGCAGGGTGTTAACCGGATAGACTTCGATATCTGGGATAAGCGTGGCTTCTGCGGCATCGCAAGCCGGCACGAACAGCCGTTTGTAGCCATCTTTTCGCGCCTGGGCGGCAACCGCCAGCACACCGCGGACGTGCCGCACAGAGCCATCCAGCGAAAGCTCCCCGATTATCAAAGCGCCTTCGATGCTTTCAGGAGCGATTTGTTCGCCTGTGATTAATACGCCAATCGCGATCGGCAGATCGAAAAAAGGACCTTCTTTTCGAACGGATGCGGGTGCAAGGTTGACCGTCAGGGGTTGGCGGGGATATGCCAGGTCGGCGTTCTTGATGGCGGAATAGACTCGCTCACGGCTTTCTTTGACGGCTTCATCCGGCAATCCGACGATGGCCATGTGCGGCATTCCCTGTCCGTAATCGACTTCGATATCAATGATCACGCCTTCAAGGCCGATCACCGCGCAGGAGTAGACATGTGCCAGCATGCGCTAAGTTTATCACGGCAGCCTGGTAAAAGTGTGCTTTCATAACTCAAATGAAAATTCCTCCATTGAGTAATTCGTTTAAGATGTAAACCAATCTATAACCTTTTTCTTTAGCAGGACAAAAAAACTCTACTCTTCATTGCTGAAACGGATTAAGGTATATTTATGACCAGACTGGAGATACACATGGAAAAGAATATAGGCATACGTTGGACAGCAGGGCTGCTCGCTCTACTGATAGCAGGAGTTGTGATACTTGGTGGTTGTGTTATTCAAAAGACATCCATCACGAATACTGAAACTCCAGAAGTTACTCAAAGCGCAATAAGCACACCGACAGACTTAGCAGTTGAAGTAACTGAAAGTGTCGAGCTGCCTTTTTCCTACAGTGACGGAATAGATGACAGTGGATACTGGAAGGGAATCAAAGCTCTCGATTACGTCCAGCTTGCTGATTACAAGAACCTCAGTATTCCCGCGGATATTCATGAGATCACTGAAGAAGAAATACAAGCAGAGATCACAAATCTGCTCTCCAGCTACGTCACGGAAGAACAGGTAACGGACCGAGCTGTTGTGGATGGGGACACTGTGAATATTGACTATGTCGGCAGTGTGGATGGGGTGGAATTTGAAAATGGAAGCACACAGAATATGGGCACGAGTGTTACCATCGGCGTTACTTCGTACATTGACGACTTTTTGGAGCAATTAATTGACCGCTTACCTGGTGAGAATTTTGATATCGAGGTAACTTTCCCTGATCCGTATCCGAACAACCCTGATTTATCAGGCAAGGATGCAGTTTTCAATGTAACCATAAACTACATCACCGAAACAGTCGCTCCTGAGCTAACAGATGAATTCATTTCAGAAAATCTAACAGCGACTTACGGCTGGACGACGGTTGAAGAAATTCGGGAAGAATTTTCTAAAGATTTAAAAAATTCAGCAATTTTATCCTACATTCAAAATTACATTTTTGAGAATTCAACGGTTTCATCCACTCCAAAATCGTTGATTACTTATCAGGAAAATGTACTTATAGCCTACTTTCAGGAGTATGCTGATATGTATGGAATGAGCTTCGCTGAATTCCTGGCTACCTACGTGGGCTATGACTCCACGGAATCGCTGTTGCTCGATTATGTTGAGGATAACAAAAAACAGGCTGATAGTGGTCTAATCATGCAGGCGATTGCAGAAGAGATCGACATCTCAGTGAGTACTGAAGATGTTGCCGCGTACTTCTTGGAATACATGGAAACGGATGATTACTCATCTTATGAGAGTCGTTATGGTCTGCCATTCCTTAAACAGGTTGTGTTGTACCAAGCGGTTACAGAGTACATCGCAGAGAATGCGATATTGGAGTAGAGGCTTTTTCAGTATTTCTTGATTGCAAGTAAAAAAATGTCAATAGCTGACAGCCTTGCATTTCAAGAAATGACTGTGTTCAACTCTTTTTGTTACTTTTTCTGAAAACCCCATCCAGCAATCGTAAATTTGCCGGATGGGGAACATTTTTTGATTTGATTATTTGGATACGCTTAGTTCTCAATAAAGAAACAACTGCGCAGCAAGCGATTAGCTGCACACTAGGTTGCTAACTCAAAATCAAAGCCCTCAATTAATCTTGGTCTAGATAATTTTGTTTGAAATAGGAATTGCAGTGTAATTGATAAAATTCCAGGGTGCAAGTAAAGCAATCAAGTTTTCCCAGGAGGCGTGAATCATGGCTAACAAAGGTTATTTCTCAAAGTTCTTCAAAATCAGTTTGTTAGCCGTTTTTTTTGTTGTGGGGTTGCATGCTATGCCTGTAGAAGCCCAAACAGGGATTGATCAATGGTTGGTTTTTGATTCTGAAACCGAAAGCGAAGTTCCGGAGCTGGCGCTGCTTTCCGCTTCGGCTGATGCTATCGAGATTCAAGCGATCATGCCCGGAGCCCGTTTAGGTGAAACGAACATCGCCGGGCAGAATTATTTGACCCTCAGTGGCGAAGGCTACGGTGTTATCGGTCAAGTCGGCGCGCCAGCCTTACCAGTTCTGCGGAAAATGGTTGAGATCCCTCTAGAGTCGGATGTCAGCCTTGAGTTGCTGCAATCCAACACCACGATTATCAGCCTGGCACGACTTGGCGTGAAAGGGATAATTGCCCCCGTTCAGCCCTCCCAGCCAAAATGTGGCGAACCTAAGCCTGCGGTCTCAGCCACCGATACGCTCTATGGACGTGGGTTTTTCCCGGCTGAGCCTCTCGCTATTGTTGATGATTTCATCATGCGCGGACACAGGATCGTCGTGGTTGAAATCAGACCGGTTAGGTACAACGAAGCGTTGGCTGAACTTGAGGTTACTTCTGCTATGACCTTCCGCTTGAAGTTGGAAGGCAGCAATATGGATCTGACATTTTCAGAAGCCAACCGACTTAACTCTGCCCCATTCAACCGTCTCTTACAGCCAACCGTCTTGAACTTCAACCAGGGTCTTCCGGTCGCGATACCTAACACAAATGAGCTCTATTTGATCATTTCCGCGGATATGTTCGAAGCTGGTTTGACTGATTTTGTCACCTTGAAAGAAAGCCAGGGTTTCTCCGTCTCAGTGGCAAACCTGACAACTGTTGGTGGAAACACCACCACCGCAATTAAGAATTACATTAAAACCCAGTACCTGGGAGCTAATCCTCCTGACTATGTGCTTTTGGTGGGGGACTATGTCTCCGGAGACCCTGCTGGAAGTCTGACGAACTATACCATGCGTACCGCCAGCAGCTACCGTACGGATCTGCAGTATTTCACAATGGATAACGAAACCGAATATGTTCCCGATATTTTGTATGGTCGTTTCCCGGTTCGGACTGCTGCACACTTAAGCGCCATGATTGACAAGTACGAGGCTTATCAGGATGCCAATGGCAATGAAGATTGGGTTAAAAAGATCGAATACCTGGCATCCAATGATGGTACTTATTACTATGTTGCCGAAAGAACCCACAATTATGTGATCGACAGTTACACGCTACCTAAAGGGTACACTGGCATATTCCCGAGCAATCCTCAAGCCGGCGGTGACAAAGTGTATGCCATCACATACGGTGGTGATGGCACCGATGCAGTCGCTTCGATGAACGATCACCGCGCGATGGTGGTCTATAGTGGTCATGGTGGTACAACCTTTTGGGATGCTCCTTATGTGAACCAGACAAATGTGCGCAACTTGACCGGTGTGGCGATCCCCTATGTGGCTTCGCATGCCTGCATCACAGCAGATTTCAGGACGGATGAGGCTTTCAGCGATACCTGGGTGATCGAACCTGTCAATGGCGCCCTGACATTCTTTGGCTCGAGTAACAGCACATACTGGTATGAGGATGAAGATCTTGAGACGGCCATCTTTGACCATTTATATTCTGACCCAAATCTTGACATCATTCCAAGCGTTGCCGCCATAACGCAATATGGTCTGCAAGCAGTCGACAATTCGGGCACAAGCCTTGATAACTACTACCGTGAGACTTACCATATTTTTGGTGATCCTTCGTTAGAAATCCTGATGAAACCCAGGTTTCCGGATTTTCGCATTAGCGTTGATCCAACGGCCATTAAAACCTGCAACGATGAAAGCAATATTGCCACGGTCAACCTGGCATCGGTCAATGAATATGCTGAGCCAGTTAATTTGACTGCCTTTTCATTGGCTGGCTTTACTACAACTTTTGCAATTAATCCGATCACTCCTTCGGGCTCAACCATTGCCAGCATTGAAGGCGATGGAACCGCCGTGACTGGCATGCAAACTCTTGTGCTCACCGGAACTTCAGAGACTCTAATCCACACGGCTGAAATTGAACTATCCATCTTCGCTCCGATCACCAGCGGTCCTCAACTGCAAACTCCCGCGAATAACTCCAGGGGTGTTTCTCCACTAACTTCCTTCGTGTGGACTTCTGTGCCAAATGCTGAAACCTATCGCCTGCAAGTTTCAACCGACCCTGGTTTCACCATGTTAGTGGTCGATCAGGCCGGGATTGTGGAGACAACTTTTACGCTGCCTGCGAACCTAGCTACTGACACACAGTACTTCTGGCGCGTTAAGGCCGAGAGTGTTTGCGGCAATGTGGTCAGCGCTCATACCTTCACCTTTCGCACCAACCCCGGACCAGGAGATTGCGGTGAGGGCACAGAAAAACAGGTGATCTTCTTTGATGATTTCGAAGGTGGCCTTGGCGCATGGCAAAATCCTGGCGATACCTTCAGGTTTGACATTACCACTGTCCGGGCTTATTCAGCTGTCAGTGCCGTTCTGGCGAGTGTTCCTGACGCGCTATCAGATCAACGCCTGATAACGCCGCCGATGACTATTCCTGATTCTGTTGAAACCGTTTCCTTGATCTTCTGGCATCGCTGGACCTTCGACAGCCTGACCGCTTGTAATGACGGTGCCATCCTGGAGGTAACCAGTGATGGTGGCGCCTCCTGGACCCAGGTCGCCAACGCCGATCTCCTCACAAATCCTTATAACGGGACAATAAAATCTGGCGTCTTTAATCCTCTCGGCAATAAACAAGGCTGGTGTTACGGTACGAATGACTGGGTTCGTACAGTCGTACAGCTCACAGCCTACAAAGGTAAAACTGTCCAGTTTCGTTTCCGCCTTGGCACAGGTCTGACAGGGGAGGCAGAAGGCTGGTACATTGACGACTTGCTGCTGCAGGCTTGCGTCGCTAACGCTCAGCCTTACAAAGTCTTTTTACCATCGGTGTTAGGTGGTAATTAGCTGATCCGTCTCACTTTCATAGAGCACTGTCCTTAACGATGTGCTTTTAATTGTTTTTTGAGGTGATTTTGATTTGAAGTACAATTCACCCGGGCTGTTGATTATGGATTTGGGTATTATGAAGAAAGCAAAGATAGTTCCTTTTTTTTCTGCGTTTATTGTTCTGACCCTGCTTATTACCGCTTGTGGAACTTTGGTTCAACCTGTGGTAACTGATCAGCCTATAATCCCGAGTGCGACATCCACCCTGTCGCCAACTGCCACCCCAATCCCACCGACTCCTACCAATCCGGCACCAGCGGTCTGGCTTGATCCACGTCTACCTGCGAAGATCCTGCAGTCGCTTGATGCTATTCCCTCGTTGGTGCTGGTTGCAAATAAGGAAGAAGCTCTGCTCAGCCTGACGATTGATGCTGAAGAGGCGATCAGTTCCTGGATCTACGCGTTGGCAGCACCCTTCGCGACGGTGACCGATGATGTCTCAGTCGATTCCCTAATTTCATTCTGGCAGAATAACACTGACTTTCCTGCCAGGGTATTGGTGATGCCGTCAGCAATATTTGATAGCCTAAAGCTGCGTTATGGAAATCCCCGTGGGGACGTCCGCCCTTTGGCGGAAGACAACCTGCTTAATTTCTGCCAAACAAATGAAAATGCCTGGGCAATCGTCCCATTCGAGCAGCTCAAACCTCAATGGAAGGTGATCAGCCTGGATGAGAACTCTCCAATCCGTAAAGATTTTGTTATCGAAAGCTATCCACTCACTGTTCTGATTGGCTGGGACGAAGGTCCCCGGGTTGTTACCGAAGAGGAATACCAGGTTGCTAACCACGCGATTAGTCTGATTCCTGTTACCAATCGCCAGGCTGACAAACTCACCACCGTCGTACTTACAGGTGTGACAGCCATGACACGCGCTACTGCCAAAGAAATGGAACTTTACGGAGTGCTCTCGCCAGCAGTCTCAATCGGCGAATTGATGCGCGAGGCTGATATTGCGCATGTTAGCAACGAGGTGCCCTTTGCCAGCAACTGTCCCCCTCCACGCTGGCAGCAGGAAGTGGATTTGGTTTTTTGCTCGGACGATGAGTATATCGATCTGATGCGGGAGATAGGTACCGATGTGGTTGAGCTGACCGGGGATCACTTCAGCGATTATGGTCCTGAAGCGATGGTCCACACCCTTGAAATGTACCATGAGCAAGGTTGGGCTTACTACGGCGGTGGAATTGACATCGACGAAGCCAATATACCGCTGAAGATCACCCACAACGGCAACAAAATTGCCTTTTTGGGCTGCAACGCCAAAGCTCCGGGTTATGCCACTGCCAGCGAAACCAACCCGGGAGCATTACATTGCGACCTGGATAAAATGGTTGAGCAAATCAAAGCTTTGAAGGATGAAGGCTACCAGGTGATTTTTACTTTCCAGCACCAGGAGATATACCGCTGGAATCCGACCGAAGATATGATCGCCGATTCGCGCCTGATGGCTGATTCAGGAGCCACGATTGTGAGCGGGAGCCAGGCGCATCAACCCCACCTGCTTGAGTTTTATGGCGACAGCCTGATCCATTACGGGCTTGGGAATCTCTTCTTTGATCAACTTGGGTGGTTTGAGGATAGCAATAAGGCTTTTTTGGATCGTCACGTCTTCTATGATGGAAAATACCTGGGAGTTGAACTGATCACCGTTCAGTTCTTCAACTGGTCAACACCGACTCTGATGACTCCCGAAGCGCGCGCAGCTATGCTCGAGAGGCTGTTTGCCGAAAGCGGGTTTGTTAAATAGCAGGTGATCAATTTTAGAAGATCCCGATTGTATTGCGTCTCAAATGGATTTGGCTGGAAATAAAAAACTTCGCTAAAAGCGAAGTTTTGGTGCCCCTACCGGGATTCGAACCCGGGTTTTAGCCTTGAAAGGGCTGCGTCCTAACCACTAGACAATAGGGGCATCGAGTTAGGTATTCTACATGAATTTTTCCAACCGGTCAAGGTCGAATTTTAAACGTGATGTGAGGAGGTCAGCACATGGTATACACTTTTTAGATAAGTCATACGAGTTG